>SXOA01000095.1 GCA_005778405.1 Planctomycetaceae bacterium | reverse complement strand
GACGACAACAAGTTTGCCGCCCTCAACTCGGCGGTCTGGTCGGGCGGCTCGTTCATCTATGTTCCCAAGGGGGTGAAGATCGACTTCCCCTTGCAGGCTTATTTCCGCATCAATGCGGAAAACATGGGTCAGTTCGAGCGGACGCTGATCATCGTCGATGAAGGGGCCAGCGTGCATTATGTCGAGGGCTGCACGGCCCCGATGTACAGCACGGAAAGCCTGCACTCGGCGGTTGTCGAGATCATGGTCAAGCGCGGAGCCCGCTGCCGCTACACCACGATTCAGAACTGGGCCAACAACATCTACAACCTTGTCACCAAGCGGGCCATGGCTTATGCCGACGCCACCATGGAGTGGATCGACGGCAACCTCGGCAGCCGCTTGACGATGAAATATCCGGCCGTCTACATGATGGAGCCGGGGGCGCGCGGCGAGATTCTCTCCATTGCCTTCGCCGGCAAGGGGCAGCATCAGGATGCCGGTGCCAAGCTCGTCCACTGTGCACCAAACACAAGCGGCCAGATCATCAGCAAGTCCATCAGCAAAAACGGCGGCCGGGCCAGCTACCGCGGGCTCGTCAAGGTCGAGAAGGGAGCCACGAACGTCAAGACCAACGTCGTCTGTGACGCCCTGATTCTCGACGCCAAGAGCCGTAGCGACACCTACCCCTACATTGAAATCGCCGAGCAGGACGTGAGCGTCGGCCATGAAGCCAGCGTCAGCCGCATCGGCGAGGAGCAGCTCTTTTACCTGATGAGCCGCGGCCTCTCCGAGGACGAAGCGAGTGCGATGATCGTCAACGGCTTCATCGAGCCCCTCGTCAAGGAGCTGCCGATGGAATACGCCGTGGAAATGAACCGGCTGATCCAGTTGCAGATGGAAGGGTCGGTTGGTTAGTGGGGTAGGCTTCCAGCCTGCCCGTCATATTTCCTCTGCTTGCAGTCCGCGCCGCTATTGAATTCTATGCCCGCTGTTTCCACCACCGGCTTCACCCAGGAAGCCTTCGAAGCCTTCCTTCGCTCCCGCCGCGAGCCGGCCTGGCTGACGGAGCAGCGGCGCGAAGCGTGGAAAACATTTGCCGCGATGGACTGGCCGGCGCGCAACGACGAAGAGTGGATCCGCACCGACATTCGGCTCTTCAAGCTTAACCAGTTCTCGCCCCCGCTTGACGAGAACCCCGCGATGGAAGCGACCCAGCCACTGTTGACTGAAGGAGTGAATCTGGCCGGCCGCACAAGCGCTCTCGACAGTCGTCCGCTCGCCACGACGCTGAAGGAGCGCTGGCAGGCCAAGGGGATCGTCTTCGGCAGCCTGGATGAGCTGGTGAATACGCATAGTGACCTGGTGCAGAAGCATCTTTTCGGCCGAGCGGTTGATCCGAGCTACGACAAGTTCGCCGCACTCCATGCCGCGTTCTGGTCCGGCGGACACTTCCTCTATGTCCCTCGCAATGTCGTCATCGACGAGCCGCTGCACATGCTCTCGGCGCTCACCAGTGGCGGGACGGACCTGGGGCACACGCTGGTCGTGATGGAAGACGGGGCCGACGCCACGCTGATGTGCGAGAACGCCAGCCACGGCGGCGAAGACGGCGGCTTCCACTGCGGGGCGATGGAGGTTGTTCTTTCCCCCAATTCCCGCCTGCGTCTGGTGGGGTTGCAGAACTGGGGGCAGGGGGTCTGGCACTTCGCCCATCAGAAGGCTCTGGTCGGCCGCGATGCTTCGCTCCAGTGGACCATCGCCGCCATCGGCAGCCGGCTGGCGAAGGTGAATCAGCACGTGGAGCTGGCCGGCCGCGGGGCTTCCTGCCAGGTCAACGGCGTGCTCTTCACCGAAGGGAAGCAGCACATTTCCTACCACACCTTGCAGCACCACGTCGCCCCGCAGTGCCAGAGCGACTTCCTCTACAAGGCGGCCCTGCAAGACAAGTCCCGCACGGTCTGGCGGGGCATGATCAAGGTTGATCCCCTCGCTCAGCAAACCAACGGCTACCAGCGGAACGACAACCTGCTCCTCTCCACCGCCAGCCGGGCCGACAGCATCCCCGGCCTCGAGATCGAAGCCGACGACGTCCGCTGCACCCACGGCAGCACCACCGGCAAGGTGGACGAAGAGCTGATTTTTTACGCCCAGTCCCGCGGCTTCACCCGCAAGGAAGCCACCCGCATGATCGTCAGCGGCTTCTTCCAGCAGATTTTTGACCGGATCACGATCGAAAGCGTGCGGGAAGCGCTGGGGCAGGCGATGTTGCGCAAGGTTCGAGAATACGTGTAAGCAGGAATTCGAATTTCGTCATTTGAATCGTCCTCATGTCTGATTTCATCAAAGTCGCCGCCATCACCGACCTCCCCGACCCCGGCCGCCAGTTGGTCGAGGTGGAGGATCGCATTGTCGCGCTGTTCCATGTCGGCGGGGAGTTCTACTGCATCGATGACGTCTGCACGCACGACGGCGGACCGCTGTCGGAAGGAAAGCTGGTCGATTTTGCCATCGCCTGCCCGCGGCACGGGGCCAAGTTCGATATCCGCACCGGCAAGGCCCTGACGATGCCGGCGACGGAGGACACGATCGCACACGAGGTCAAAATCGAAAACGGCCAGGTTTACGTCCGCGTCAGAGACTCCCAGCCGCACGCTCCCGGCGCTCCCGACCCGACTCCGCCGCCGCTTGATTCCTCGTCGCAGTGGCCTGCTGAAGTCCACACCACCGCGGCCAAGCACGAAGCGCCAGCGATTCCAGAGCCACCTGCATCGAAAGAACTTTCCGAAGACCTCGTCCGCGAGGAGCTGAAAAAGGTCATCGACCCCGAGCTGTTCGTCAACATCGTGGACCTGGGCCTGATCTACAACGTCGATCTGCTTCCCGCCGAAGGGAAGACGAACATCAAGATCGACATGACCATGACCAGCCCCATGTGCCCCGCCGGCCCGCAGCTCATCGCCAACAGCAAGCAAGTCGTCGGAGCCCTCCCCGGCGTCGCCGCCGTCGAAGTCAAAATCGTCCTCGATCCGCCGTGGACGCCCGATAAGATGACTGATGAGGCCCGGGACCAGCTCGGCATTTTCTAATCGAGCCTCTGAAGGCAAGCTGTTACTTCTTTCCAGAGCGCCGGCGACACATCGTGCGGAAAGCCCGTCACGATTCTTTGCAGCACGATGTTCGGATCAGCACCTTCTACCGCGGCCAGTGCCGCTGCCGTAATCGCCGGCGAGCGGCTCATTCCGGCTCCACAGAAGACGAAAGTGGGCGTGCCTTGGCGAATGAGTGACGCAACTGTTTGCACCGCCAATCGCAGACGGTCCGGCGGATTGAAAGCTCCATCAATGAGCGGAATCCGGCAATAAACGAGTTCTCTGACTAGGATCGGCGGCAGTTCTTCGATGGCCAGATCGACGAGTGCCGCAACGCCTAAGTCGAGCAACCGGCGAAGTTCGCGGGCCTCGATCGCGTTGCCAATCCACAAGTGGTTCGCGATGACTTCATGCATAAATAGAGCCGGCCTATTGCCACCAGTCCGCGTATTGCTCCAGCCGATCCTCCTGCCCAACTGCCTCGGCAGCCCAAATGAGCGGGTTATAAATGGCCTCAATCGCTTCTGGGGCGACATCTCGCTTGTGCAACCAGACAGCTGGCCCGAAGCCGATGGCGTAGACTACTGGCAGGAGCATGAGCACGATGACCAAGGCAATCGCGCACCCGCCGCCACCACGATCGGGCTCGTCCTTTTTATCCATTCGGTCATTCTATTCGCATTGGAAACGGCTTCGCCAGATACAAG
The DNA here is from genome assembly GCA_005778405.1 of Planctomycetaceae bacterium. Classification (GTDB taxonomy): domain Bacteria; phylum Planctomycetota; class Planctomycetia; order Pirellulales; family Pirellulaceae; genus SXOA01. The sequence continues at coordinate 16,080 of SXOA01000095.1, read as the reverse complement.
AGTCGACGGCCTCCAATGAGAGTAAGATCACGATGTCGACTCATCCATCTTGGAGTGCTTGCGCCGTGAGAGAGTTCTTCCTGTTTTTTGGAGTGCTGTTCGCAACCATGACCAGTGGTGACACTGCCAATGCCGCTGATCCCCCGCCGAAAATGCGGCTGCTCGTCCCGGCATATTTCTATCCTGCGGGAAAAGGTGCAAAGGAGTGGGAGCGGCTGCTGGCTGCGCCGGAGGAGGCGGGGGTGGTGGCGATTGTGAATCCGGCGAGCGGGCCGGGGAGGCGGGTCGATGCGAATTACACGAGGATCGTCGAGCGAGCGAAAAAGTCAAAGGTCACGCTGATCGGTTACGTCAGCACCCGCTACGGCAAGCGGAAGGCGGAGGAGGTGAAAGCCGACGTGGACCAGTGGGTCCGCTTCTATCCCGGCATTCAGGGCATCTTCTTTGACGAGCAGGCGAGTGGCACGGAGCAGCTAGAGCACCTGGCCTCGCTCTACGAGCATGTCCGTAAGACGCACCAGCTCGCACTCGTCGTGACGAACCCCGGCACGATCTGCGACGAAAAATACCTCACTCAGCCCGTCGCCGATGTCGCCTGCCTCTACGAAGGGCACGAACGCTGGGACCGCTTCACCCCACCGGCCTGGACCAAAGACCTAAAGCCCGACCGCATCGCTGCCCTCGCCTACCAGGTCTCAGCCGCCGACATGCTCAAGATTCTCCGTCAGGCCCAGGACCGCCGCGTCGGCTGGATTTACATCACCGATGACAAAGGGAACAACCCTTGGGACCAACTGCCGTCGTACTGGGAAGACGAAGTGAAGGAACTGATGAAGCTCAACACGCTGAAGAAGGATCCCTGACATGTCCCACGTAGCCCTGCTGGGCGATTCCATTTTCGACAACGGCCTCTACGTGCCGCGGGGCTCGTCGCTCATCGAGCAGCTACGCACCCGGCTTCCCCGCTGGAAGGGGACGCTCGTTGCCGTCGATGGCGCAGTCGCCAGCAGCATCCTCCGGCAGATTCCCCGGCTGCCGGCGGACGCCACGCACCTGGTAATCAGCGCCGGCGGCAATGACGCCCTGGAGAACAGCGGCATCCTTCGCGACATGGAGCTGCGAGCCCCGGCTGCGTTTCAAGAACTGGCCGATGTGCAGGACCAGTTCCAAAAGAACTATCGCGAGATGCTGCGAGAAGTTTTGGTCCTCCGCAAACCGACCACAGTCTGCACTATCTACGATTCTATTCCCGAAATGCCCCGCGCCCTCCTCGCTGCTCTATCCATCTTCAACGATGTCATCCTGCGGGAAGCTGCGAGGCACGGACTTCCCGTCCTCGATCTGCGTGTCCTGTGCGACGAGGCGCGGGACTATTCGGCAATCTCGCCGATTGAGCCCTCGGAAATCGGCGGTGTGAAAATCGTCCAAGGGATCATCGAGATTGTCACGGCGCACGACTTCGCGTCAGGCCGCTGCGTGGTCTACGGAAAGTCCTGACTAGCAGGGCGCGGCAACTGCCAGCGGTACCGTTATCACAGCCCCGCAAAGTAGTTCTTCACCGCCACATCAATGGCCTTCGTAGTCAGTTCCAACGGCAGTTCGTGGAACTCGCAGAAGGTTTTGACTTGCATGAGCAAGTCGCGGGGGTGGCAGTAGCGGAAAGGGCGGCCGGCTTCGCCGTAGTGCCGGGTCATCAGGTGTTCCAGAGCTTCGTCCTGGAACTGAATCCCCAGCTTGTCGCACCACGAGCGGACCAGGTTGCGGAATTCTTCAGCCGACGGATCGTGAACTTGTATCTTATAAGGAATGCGGCGGAGGAAGGCTTCGTCGACGAGCTTGCTCGGCTCGATGTTGGTCGAGAAAACGAGGATCGGATCGAACGGAACCTGAATCTGCCTCCCGGAAGGGAGCGAGAGAAAATCGAACCCTTTTTCGAGCGGCACAATCCAGCGATTGAGCAACTCCGCGGTGCTCATCCGCTGGCGGCCGAAGTCGTCCACGACCAGGGCTCCGCCGTTAGCCTTCATTTGCACGGGAGACTCGATGATACCCGTGGCCGAGTTACTGGTGACTTCGAGCTGCTCCATCCGGAGCTCGCCCCCCACGACGATGGAAGGCCGCTTGATCCGGACCCAGCGGCGGTCGTAGCGGGAGAGTTCTAGCAAGTGACCGGAAGTGTCCGCCGGCACTTCTTCGTGACTGGCGGGGTCAAAGACCCGAATGATTTCGCCGGTGATCGTGATCGTCCGCGGCACCCAGATGGTCTGGCTGACCGCCCGGATCACGCGCTCCGCAATGCTGGTCTTTCCATTGCCCGGCTGGCCATAGAGGAACAGGCCGCGGCCCGCATGAATTGCCTGCCCCACCTGACTAATGGTTGCCGAGGGGAGCGAAAGATCGCCAAAGGCGTTGATCAGGTCGTTGATTTTCGGGCGGACTTTCCGCACCGACTGTTTCTCGATGCTGCGGATGTACTTCCGGAGCGGCACCGGCGCGGAGCCGCAATAGGTGCAGCGGTCGACATACCAGCGGGCCCGCTTTTCTCCCTCTTGGGTCAGTTCGTGGTCAAAGTCTCCGAGCGAGCTCTGGGATTTGTAGTTCACCAGCAGTTGTTGCTTCAGCCCCCGGAGCAGGTCCTGCATGATGCCGAAGGGGAGCTTGATCTGCTCGGCAATTTTGCGTCCGGTGGCGGGGCCGCCAATGAGCAGTTGCTTGAGGATCAGGGCCTCCACATCGGTCGGGCTGAGCCCGGCCTCTTCCATCGTTTCCGGCTCCGCGGGAAAGAAGGACTCGTCGGCAGACCCGGCCCTGGGAAAAACGATTGTCTGCGAAAGCGACGAGCTCGCGACAGCATCGTCCATGACGGGAGACTCGAGAAGTGCGGAATCATTCATGGGCTCGGGCTCGCGCAAGAGAGTGGGACCAATGGAAAAACCTAGCTCAGATCCTGATGTCCGGCAGGTGGCGGCAGTCCTCCCTTGCGGCCAATCGTCATAACCGGAGCAGGCAGCCCCTTGACGCTCAAGCGTGTCCTGCGTGACGTACGCTTCATCACCGCCGATTGCTCCTGTTCTTATCTCCCGCCCCTCAGCCCTCTGCCCTCTGACCCTTCCTCCCCATGATTCATGTCCGGGAATTGACGAAAGCGTACCCGGACCTCCGCCGCGGCGAATTCGTCGCCCTGGCCGGCATTTCCTTTGATGCCGCCCGCGGAGAAATCTACGGGTTGCTCGGGCCTAATGGGGCCGGCAAGACTAGCGCCCTGCGCATCCTCAGTACCGTTCTTCGCCCCACCAGCGGGTCGGCTTCCATCAACGGCTATGACGTGGGAACGCAGCCCGCACTGGTCCGCCACCAGATTGGTTTCGTCTCCTGCAACACGGCGGTTTACGACCGGATGACCGCCTGGGAAATGGTTGCCTATTTCGGGCGACTGTACGGACTGAAAGAAGACCTGCTGCGAGAGCGGATGGAAAGCCTCTTCGAGCGGCTGAAGATGAATGAAATCCGCGATGTGCTGGGGGCCAAGATGTCCACCGGCATGAAACAGAAAGTCTCCATCGCCCGGGCCATCGTCCACGACCCGCCGGTGCTCATCTTTGACGAAGCAACCGCCGGTCTCGACGTGCTCGTCGCCCGGGCGCTGCTCCGTACGGTCAGCGAGCTCCGCGACCAGGGAAAATGCGTCATCTTCTCGACCCACATCATGCGCGAGGCGGAACGGCTCTGCGACCGCATCGCCATCATGCATCGGGGGCACATCCTGGCGGAAGGAACTCTGCCAGAGCTCCGAGAGCAGCAGCAAGAACATGACCTGGAAGAGCTCTTTTTCCAGCTCATCGAGGGGCGCGAAGAAATGACCCGCGAGGTTCAAACCCGCAACCCGATGTTCGAAATCCAAACTGCCTGACTCCTGCCACATGTCCTGGACCAACGTCAAGCTGATTTACTGCCGCGAGCTGCGGGACCAAATGCGGGACCGGCGGACGCTGTTCACGATCGTCGTGCTGCCGCTGTTGCTGTATCCGGTCCTGGCAATGCTTGTCTTCCAGGTGCAGCAGTTTCGCAAGGAATATCCCTCAAGGGTATTGGTCGTCGGCGCGGAAGGTCTGCCCGCTCAACCGCCGCTACTTCAGGATGGACATTTCGCGGCGGCCATCTGCCCGGAAAGGGAATGCCAACTGCTGGAGTTGGAGCTGAGCGAGGTGGTAGTGCCGAGTGCCACCGACCAGGATATGGCGGCCACTGCGACTACGGACTTGCGTGCGGGCCGCTGGGATGCCGTGGTCTATTTTCCACGGGAGTTTTCCCACCGTCTGGCCGTTGCCCAGGCAGCCCATGGGCACTCCACCGAAACCAGCCTTCCCCAGCCGGAAATCTTTCTCAGCACGGCCAGCGACAAATCGCAGGTAGCCCACACGCGAGTAACGACCGTGCTCAGCCGCTGGCGAGATGAAATGATTGCCGGGAACCTCAAAAAAAACAATCTGCCGGTAACGGCGGTCGCTCCGTTTGACGTGGCGAATACCGACGTGGCGGAGCCCGTGCAGGCGCGAGCCGCCATCTGGTCCAAGGTGCTGCCGTTCGTGCTGCTGGTCTGGGCGCTCACCGGCGCTTTCTATCCCGCGGTCGATTTGTGTGCCGGGGAGAAGGAGCGGGGGACACTGGAAACACTGCTCTCCAGCCCGGCCCAGCGGAGCGAAATCGTCTGGGGCAAACTGCTGACGGTGATGACATTCAGCATGGCCACTTCGCTGCTCAACCTGGCCAGCATGGGAGTGACAGGATCGTTTATCGCCGCACAACTGGAAAAAATGGCCGCCAATCCGCTGCCGATGCACATTGGTCCGCCGCCGCTGGCCGCCATCTTTTGGCTGGTGCTCGCGCTGGTGCCGATTTCTGGCATGTTCAGCGCCCTGTCGCTCGCTGTCGCCGCCTTCGCCCGCAGTTCCAAGGAAGGGCAATACTATCTGCTGCCGCTGCTGATGATTTCGCTGCCCCTGATGATGCTCTCGCTGCTTCCTAATTCGCAGCTCGATGTGGGGACGGCCATGATTCCGCTGACCGGTGTGATGCTCCTCCTGCGAGTGCTCATCGAGGGGCAGTTTCTTGAAGCCCTCAAGTATCTCCCCATCGTCGCGGGCGTGACGTCCCTGTCCTGCTGGTTCGCCATTCGCTGGGCAATTCATCAATTCAATGACGAGTCGGTCCTGTTCCGCGAAAGCGAGCGTTTCCACCTGGGGCTGTGGGTGCGGCAGATGATTGTGCGGCGCGAAGACGCACCCACGGTGGGCGAAGCCGCCTGTTGTGGCGTCATGCTGCTGGTCATCCGCTTCTTCTCCAGCTTCATGCTGCCGCCGCCGGGGGACTTTGTCGGCTTCGTCAACACCACGCTGGTCGTGCAAATTGCCCTCATCGCCACGCCGGCTTGTTTGATGGCCATCATGCTCACCCGCCAGCCGCTGGGAACGCTCGGCCTGCGAGCGCCATCGCGGTGGGCCACGCTGCCAGCCGCCATCCTGCTCGCCGCCTGCTTGCACCCCGCGGTCCAGTGGCTCGGCTTTGGAATTGAAGCAGTCTATCCCAAAAGCCAGGCCCTGAAGGAAGCACTCGCCATGCTCGGCTCCGCCATGGACGGGACTCCCGCCTGGCAGCTCATTCTGCTGCTCGCGCTGCTGCCGGCGGTGTGTGAGGAACTGGCCTTCCGCGGCTTTGTCCTCAACGGCCTCCGCCGCAGCGGGCATAAGTGGGGAGCCATCCTGGTGACCAGCGCCCTGTTCGGCGTTGTGCACATGCTGCTGCAGCAATCGCTCAGCGCCTTTCTGATCGGCATCATCATTGGCTATGTCGCGGTGAAGACCAACAGCATCTGGCCCGCCATGCTGTTCCACTTTACCCACAACAGTCTGGCGGTACTTTGCGGCTTCGCCACACCAGAATCCGTTGAGGCCAGCCCCATTCTCTCCTGGCTCATCATCCCGGCAAGCAACATCTATAGCTTGCTCCCCTTTGTGCGGCAGATGTTTGCCGGCGTGATCGCGGAGGACCAACTCGTCTACAACCCGCTCGCCGTCCTGCTCGCCCTCTCCGCCGCCGCCGGCATCCTCTACTGGCACAAGCGGCTGCCGTTTCACTTTCTCGCCGAAGAGCGCCTGCAAGAAGTGCTCAGCCAGCAGGGAACCTTGCCGGCCGGCATCACCGTTTGTAGCAACCGGTTTTAAGCGGTGAAGACGCGGCTCTGCAGCGCTACAGCGTCGGGCTGGACGGAATTTCCCATAAGGGATTCTCCGGCAGTCGCCCCCCCCGATAGGATTGTTCTGGTTCATGATTCACACCGCTTCATTTCAGGGACTTACGTTGATTCACGCCACCGCAAGTCGTTGCATATACGTCTGTTTCGATGATTCATGTTGCCGCAAGTTGATTCACGGCTCCCATTCTTGATTCATTGCTGGAGTCCCGGCTTTAGCCGGCAGTCGATTTCGCCTGAAGGCGGGACTCCAACGGTCGTCTTTTTGACCATGGCAATGGGGATATTCAATTCCGCAGTCTCGGCGACGACCTCGTCAACCGCTCTCCCGTTACCGCGAGCCCGTAGTTGATTCTCTTCGCGAGACCAGAGCCGCCCCTATGGCGCACCGACAAGTGTTCTCCACCCTCTGTGCCACAAGCAAGTCGCAAAAGCAAGAAGTTGAAATACTCTCGGAGGCAGTTCTTAGTCCCGTAGGGACGGAATTACAAAGTCCAGGCCTAGGCGGCGCTTCACTCCACCGTCCACATGGCACCAATCCTCAAGCACTCCACGCACTACGACATACCTTTGGCTCCAGACGGCTCCTGTCGGACTACGACATCCGCACCGTCCAGGAGCTATTGGGGCACAAGGACGTGAGCATTATCATCACGGCGCGCCGGGACAACCACTTCCTCAACCGCGTCGGCAGTGGGGTCCAAAGCCCGGCGGACAAGCATTAGCCCGCGACTAAACAAAGTGGCAGGCCGGTCAGCTTAACACGCCCCAGTCATTGCCGCAGAGACAGCGCCAATACTTGACGTGCCCAACCTCGCCGCCGACAATCTTCGCCAGGTAATCCGGTGCCAGCTCTGGCGAATCGTCATGATAAGCCGGGAAGCCTCATCACAGCTTTGGCGGAGTAGCCGTTGTCGGGGAGAATTCGAAGTATGCCGAAATCAACCGTAGTCGTGAGCTCGCTCATATTTCTAAACAGTTTAATCGGCTTTGCCTTTGCGGATGACACACCAGGACGAACGATTGGAAAGGAGCAGCCGGGTGAACCGGAAGCCCCACGCCAACTTGTCTTCGACCAGTTCATCGGTGGGACGCTCACCAACGGCTTCTTCGCATACGGGCCGACTGGAGCCGACCCGCTCAACAACCGCGCGGTCCCGGACGCAGGTGCGATCTATTGGGCGGCTGTCTACGTGCGTCCGAAAGGCTCCAAGGTGGAGATCGAAGGAGTTTATCCCTACAGCCGCTTCATGTCCTTCATTAGCTATGACAAGTCTGGACTTTTCGTCGATGGGACTGCCGATTACATGATCGATCCTGACAAGGGCTCCGTGAACACTTTTCGCAACGGCGCGAAGCGGCACGAAACTCCTGAAGACCAGCGGAAATACACCGTCGAGGTTCGTCTCCTGGAAAAGCCCGCGGACTTGCCGTTAGTGCAGAACGACGGACAGCCAGCACGGAACTACCTGTACTCACTGCCTGCCAAGAACGTATGGCTCGACAAGCAGACTGGAAATCCGGTGGAGACGATCCTGTACCGGATATACATCCCGGACCGGGGATTCAATTACGCCGGGGGGATGCCGACGCCAAACGTCAAATTGACGCTCGTGGACGGCACGGTTCTCCGTGGTCAGTCCGCGTTCGACGCCCTTCGGTCCGACCCGAAGTCGCCCGACGAGGTCTTCGCCCCCAACCTCGCTGCCCTGGTGATGCCGCCAGAAGAATGGAAGGCCCTTTCCCGCCCCAAGGGCATGCCCTCGACGTTCCCGGCCCGCTACCCGGCCGACTGGCGAGCAGCCTATGACCCGACATACAACAAGGACCAGTTCGCCCTCAAGCCGCTCGACTTCTCCGAACCCACCGTGCCAACACCACCCAAGGTTGGCGGCAGCTATTACCCAAACGTGTTTAACACCTACCTGCGAACGTTTATCAGCCGTGAGATCGGCAAAATCGTGGTCATCCGGTTCAAGCCGTGGAAAACGGTAAGTACGCACAAGCGGGCCGCGGCCTTTGACACCAAAGATGCGGAAATGCGATTCTGGTCGATCAGCCTAAGCGAGTCACAGGCGACTACTCGCGTCGGAGACGGGGCGTTCGACGAAGAGTTTCCGATCAACCCCGACGGCTTCGTCACGTTCGTGGCAAGTAGCAAGCAGGACCGCCCGAAGTTCGCGACCGTCGAGAACGGCGTCGTGTGGGTGAACTGGTCGCTTCGCGGCGACGGTGCCGGCAACCCGAACTTCGGCTGGCTCAGCATCCGCAACATGCTGCCGAAACCGGATTCCACGGACAATTTCTTTGCATTCAAGAGACCCGGGGATGAACGGCAGGTGCTCGGCGAACATTACCCCCAACTGAAGTACTATAGGGATGCAGCCGCGTTCGACGCCCTCGGTCCTGGTGGTGCCGCCACCAAGGTCGCGATGGAGAACATCCCGACGAAGAACTCTCCCAACGCGATCGGCTGGCCATACACCGCCAAATGACAAGACCAATTCACGACAGGCTACTCGGCAGCTACCCAGAGGCCGAACCAGTCGCTGCACCCGATTCGGCCCGCATGTAGGCTCTTTGCGCTTCGTAGCTCCCCGAGCGGGGCGGGCACTTGAGCCTAGTCGGTCGGCGGCGATCTGTCGCCTTTTGACGGAGAGAGCCAGAAAGTGGTTGTCACGTACAGACGTGCCATTGAAGCTCTACCTGATGGCCACCTTCCCAAGCCGCCTGAAGGCGGGACTCTAACGCGTCTGCATCAGTACTTCGGCTTACTTCCGCCGTAGCTGCGGCTTCACCTGGCGGGCGAGCTCTTCGCTTCGCTGGCCCGGTTTGCCGCCGAAGACCCGCTCGTCGTAGATGGCCAGGGCGTGCAGGCCGTGGCCGAGGGGGCCGATGGACCATTTTTCGTTGCGGCCATCGAGCAGGAGCTGCGCCAGATAGTCCACGCTTTTCACCATCCGCTCTTCGCGGAGCTCGTCTTCGCTGAGCGAGAAGGCGAGCCACTCGGTGATGTGGCCGGTGGTTTCCAGCCGGCGGGAAGGGGGGCCGTCGTCGCCACGCCCTTCGAACCAACTGGTGCTGAAGCTGCCATCGGGGTTCTGCAGCTTGAAGGTGTACCCGTGGTAGTCGTCGATGAACTTGCGGGCCCGCTCCCACTGCCCTTCCAGCGGCTCCTTCCGCTGCTGCCGTTTGCGGATCGCGTAGCTAAAGCCGGTGAGCCGATGCGTTCCGCCGCAGGCCGCGCCGATGATCGGCTGGTTCAGCTCTTCCTTGATGAGGCGGGGAACGTCCCAATCCTGGCCGTCAAAACTTTTCCACTTGTCATCGGACTTGAGGTAATGGACGAGGGCGATGAGCTTGAAGGTCAGCTCGGTGCGAGGCTGGCAAGTGTATTTCTCGTGTTCGATGAGGTCGGCCACGGTCAAGTCATGGCCGTCAACCTTCATCGGATAGTCTGTCCGCACTCGCGACTGGGCCAGCATCGCCAGGAACTGGCCGGCGTGCCCCTGCACACCGGGGCCGATTTTCGTCTGCAGCTTGTTGTTCTGCATCCAAAACAGGGTCTGGCCGTTGCAGTTGCCGTTGTAGCAAAGATAGCCGATCGCGTTGACCTTTTTGTTCTGGGCAATCAGCTCGGTATCGACGCCGTAAGCAATCATCGCGTGCATAGCGCCCCACGGGCTGCGGCTGGCAACGTTTTCCGGCTGATGATAGTAGTGGGCCAGCGCATCGCGGAGTTTTTCGCGCAGCTCGATCAGCTCGGGAGTCAGCTCCTGTTTCTCTTCGATAGGCTGCTCGAAGAACTTGGACTCGTCAGTTTTCTCTTCCGTCTTAGTATTTTCCGCCTTCGGCTCCGAAGATTCCCCCTGGCTGTCGAAATCGTCCGTGATTCTCTCTTCTTCATAGGAGACCAGCATCACGCTGAAGTCTTCCGCCGACACTGGGGTCGAAATGAAGGACACCTTTTCGGTGGCTCGGGCAGCCGTGCGAGGCTGTGATACTTCCGCAGCACGGGGAGCCGGCGTTTGCACGGCTGGAGTGGACTTTACCGGGCTTCCCTGCTGAAGCACCGCAAAACCGGCGATGAGGAAGCCAAAGAGCACGCAGAACGAGAGCGTCGTCCGGACCATGAGGTTACCTTGGTTCGTCAGTTCTTCACAGTTTGCGCGGCGCCGCCAACCACGCCAGGAGTAGAGGTAAACTTCATCATCGGTACGAAAAGCGAGATTCGTAAAGCCAGTGGCAGATGGCCGGAAGAGTTTCCATAGTGCTGCTAGCACCGCTAGAAGATAAAGCCCTGACAACCAGAGAAGTTGACTGTCACAGCCCCCATTTCGGTTGGCGATCGCGTGTCGCCGTTAGTACCACGCCTGCCGGAGGCGCTCGGCCCAACTGGGGGGATCGGGTGGCCGAGGATTGCCGCCGCCCAAATACTCCCGCCAGGTCTTGGCGCTCATGCCATAGTCCTTGCCGGTGGAGGACTTGAGCGATTCCATCGCCACTCGCTGAATGGCCGGGTCATGCTCGTCCAGGGAAAGTGCCAGAGCCTGCGCCGCCTCGGGGCTCTTATGGCGGCCGAGGGACCGGGCGGCTTCCATGCGGACGTCCAAATCGGCGTCACCCGTCAGCTCCGCCAGCAGTTTGACCGCATCCGGCCCTTGCTGTCCGGCGAGAGCCTGGCAGGCTGCAGCGCGAACATCGGCATCGTCGTCGGTGGCGGCACCTTCCAATGCGACCAAAGTCGCCGGGCCAGGAAGCACGGCCAGGGTCCGCACCAATTCTGCCCGCATCGTGGGGCTCTTTTCAATCGTCAGCACTTCCACGATATCCTTCGCCAGCCGCTGTCTTTCCGCGGCTGGCAATTGAGCCCCCTGCGCCCGCACCTGCCGCAGTTCGTCCATCCGTTTGTAATAAGTCGGGCCCCGTTTCTCATCTTGGTCCCACTCTTGGCGGACATATGGATTGAGCGACCGAGCCTCTGGCACAAAGCCATCCGCACAACCGCTGGACATCACCAGCCCAGCGGATGCCAGCAGCAGCCAGCCAGAGTGAAGTTGCCAGGCAGCGAACTTTAGTACGGGCGTGCGCATTGAAATAGTTGACCCGCGAAAATGGGACCCAGGGCGGCAGACTATAGCGAAGGGCCATTTTCCACGCCAGACGAACCCGGCCCATTTTTGACCCGTGTGCAGGCCGCCATAACGCCTTCCACTTCCGCTCCAAATCCAGCCCCAGCTTGCTCTTACCACTCCTAACCCGTGTTGCGACGAGCGGCAGGAAGGGCTAGATTGCAAGAAGAGTTTGGCATTTTGCTCCAGCCACTGCGGGTTTCGCCAAAAGGATTGATTATGGCACGAAATTCCTACTTTTTTGCTGTTTCGCTCGTCGTCGCATTGACCGGATGCGGAAGTTCAACACCCGATAAAAAGGTCGAAAAAGATCCGTCGGAAACGGTTAAGCCCGATGCTGGCACTATAAAAGAAGCCACAAATAGTAGCGAAAAAAACAAAGAGGAGCCTGCCAAGGCGTTCGCACTTGGCGACATGATCAAACCGTTTGATCCACCGATATTGGAAGACTTGAATGCCAAGGTTCAATGGGTTGATCGGCCCGTGATTGATGCTGCCCCCTTGCTTCGCGAGCGGCAAGCCAAGGAAAAACAACTGGCGACCGTCGAGGAAGCCTTAAAGCTGCATAACGATTCGCCTCAGGATAACGAAAGGATCCTCAGCGCCCTGGGACGCTTACCCTCCGAGGAAGGAAAGGAAGTCAACTGGGACGCCACCATCAATCGTCATTCGTTTGGGGACGTTAACAGCACGAACCCTATTTTGGCCAGCTCGACGGCGGAGTTTGACATTAGCGGGTTGATTAACTTCGGGCTGTTCACCTTTGACTGGGCATTCACTCCGTTTGCATCGAAAGACACCGTGGTATCGTGGCAGTCCAGCAAGGATGGGCTCTTTGACAAAGTCGTGTTACGCGATGATCTGACCTGGTCGGATGGTCGGCCCATTACCGCCCATGACGTGGAGTACAGCTTTAAGGTGATTCTGACCGAAGCAGTGCCGGTGAAAGCCCAGCGTAGCGGCACTGACAAGCTCAAATGGGTCAAGGCCTACGACGATCACACAGTCGTCTTCTTTCATCAGGAATCGCTCGTTACCAACGAGTGGAATCTCAACTTCAGCGTGATTCCCAAACATGTCTATGAAAAGACGATTGCAAAAGACCCCCTCCTCAATCGGCATCCCGATCATGTGAATCTGGAAAACAATCCCGTGACCGGCGGACCATACACCATCAAGTCGCGGACCCGCGGCCAGGAAATTGTGCTGGAACGCCGCGAGAGCTATTACATGCACGGCGGCAAGCAAGTTCGCGACAAGCCGTACTTTAAAACGGTTCGATTTCGGATCCGCGACAATCCGTCCGTCGCCTTGCTGGGTCTGAAAGCGGGAGATATCGATGAAATGATTATCATTCCCGAACAGTGGCGGACCCAAACGACCGACGATGAATTCTACAAGACCAATACCAAGGCTTACGCCCTGGAATGGACCGAATTCCATTTCCTTTGGAACTGCCAGTCGGATCTGTTTTCGGACAAGCGAGTGCGCAAGGCGATGTCCTTCGCGTTCGACCACAAGGAAATGATCGAGAAGCTTCGCTATGGCCTGGATGAGCCGTGCAATGGAATTTTTAACAGCACATCCAAATGGGCTCCGCAGCCCGCGCCCAAGCCCTATCAGCAGGATCAGGACAAGGCCGAAGAGCTGCTCGACGAGGCTGGCTGGACCGATACTGACGGAGACGGCATACGCGATAAGACCATCAACGGCAAGAAGGTCAAATTTGCCTTTACCGTCCTCGTAAGCAACAAACAGGATCGCATTGATATCTGTACGCTCCTCAAACAATCCTTGGATCAGATTGGGATCAAGTGCGATGTTAAGCCGCTGGAGTTCACGGTCCTGATCGACAAGATGACCAAACACGATTTTCAGGCTGCGTTCGGGGGATGGGGTACGGGAACCGATCCCGATACGTCCGACAACATCTGGGGAACCGGCCAGGAGCGGAATTACGGGCAATATTCCAATCCTGAAGTCGATAAGCTGTTCATCGCTGGACGGCATGAATTCGATCCCGAGAAACGTGCCGAGATCTATCGCAAGATTCACCTGCTCCTTTACGAGGACCAGCCGTACACGTGGCTCTTCTTCCAGAACGCTTACTACGGCTTTAACAAGTCGCTCCGGGGATACGTCTTTTCGCCGCGCGGCCCGTACCACTACAGTCCGGGCTTCAGCAGCATCTGGAAACCAGTGGTACCATAAGACTCTTGAGCAATCGTCCGTTGGCTGATGTGTTGAGCGAATCTGACCTGTGAATTGCCCCGGTTATGGTCAACTATCTTATCCGTCGGCTAATTCTGGGCGCGCTGACGCTGGTGCTAGTGACGTTTATCGTCTTCGCGCTCATTCGCAACATGCCGGGAACTCCGTTGACTCTGAACATGGGGGAGTCCGATCCCAGCAAGAAAATCAGCAAAGAGCACATGGAGATTCTGAATCGGGCCTACGGGCTCGATAAGCCCTGGCCAATCGCCTATTTTCATTGGCTGGGCAATCTTGCTCGCTTGGACTTGGGGGATTCTTTTCGCGAAGGCAAACCAGTCATCGGCGTCATTGGCGAGCGGGTCGGGCCGACATTGCTTCTATCAACCGCCTCGATTTTCCTGGCGTATCTACTGGCAATTCCCCTTGGCCTCTACGCCACTTCCCGGAGCGGGAGAATCGATGAGAGGTCGACAAGCGTATTTCTCTATGCCTTGTATTCGCTCCCTTCGTACGTCGCAGCGATGCAATTGCTGTATGTCTTTTACTATTTGCTGCGCGCGACGGCCTGGCAACTCAAGCCGGGGATGGTGAGCGACAATTACCCAACCATGTCATTTCCGGAAAAGGTGACGGATATTGGCTGGCACCTGCTGCTGCCGCTGATCTGTTTTACCTATGCCAACCTGGCGTACGATAGCCGCTTCATTAAGGCGAATATGGAAGAGGCGATTCGGCAGGATTACATTCGCACCGCTCGGGCGAAAGGGGCAGGTCGCATTCGCGTCCTGGTGCTACACGCGTTCCGTAACACGCTCATTCCCTTCGTCACTCTCTTGGGCTTGCAACTTCCGGGTCTGCTCGGTGGCGCTATCATCCTGGAGCAGATTTTCAGTTGGCCGGGAATGGGCCGGCTGTTTTTTGATTCCATCACCTACCGCGACTATCCGGTCATCATGGGATTGACGCTCATGCTCTCGATATTGACGCTTGCCGGTCAGCTGCTTGCAGACTTTCTGTACGCCATCGTCGACCCTCGTATCACCTACTCCTGAGCGCCGCTGTCCTTACGGGCCTAACGGACTGATTTTTCCGACTGCATGAAACCAGCACCGTCGACAATAGCTGAAGCCAAAAACGCCCGCCGGCCCGCTCGCGGGTTTTGGTCAGACACATGGAGGCGGTTCGCCACAAAAAAGCTCTCGCTCCTGGCGCTGGTTTTTGTCGGTCTGATGGGCTGCATCGCGCTGGCATCGCCGTTCATCGTGGGAGTCAAACCGGTCGTCTGTAAATACAAGGGACGAATCTACTTTCCCTGCCTATCGTATTTTCATGAGCGGTTAGAGAATCCGATCTTCGTCAAAGAGCTACGGAAGAAGTACTCGGTCAACTTGAGGAAGAAAGATCCGGATAGCTGGGCTATCTGGCCACTGGTACGGCAGGATCCGTTTAACCGCGTCAAAGAGGACGAATGGGAAGATCAGCCGGGAAATCCGACCGGCAGTGACGGCAAACCGAGCCGCTACAACATCATGGGTACGAACCAGGCGGGCGTGGATGTCTTTGCACAACTTGTTCATGGCACGAAAATTGCGCTCCTCGTCGGCTTTGTCTCGACTGGCATCTCGGCAGCAATCGGGATGACACTCGGAGCACTTGCCGGTTACTTGGGCGGCTGGGTGGACATGTTCGTCAGCCGCATGATCGAAGTGATGATGTGCATCCCGACGCTGGTCCTGATTCTGGCGCTCATCGCGGTCGTCGACAAAGCTACTATCTGGCATACCATGGTCGTCATCGGCGTCACTAGTTGGACAGGCATAGCGCGTCTCACGCGGGCTGAGTTTCTGAAGCTGCGCAACCTGGAATATGTCATTGCCGCGCGAGCCCTTGGTGCGGGCCGCCTGCGGGTGATGTTCCGCCATGTCTTGCCGAACGCCTTGGCACCGGTGTTGGTCCCCATCAGTTTTGGAATTGCCTCGGCAATCCTTGTGGAGAACGCCCTCAGCTTCCTCGGCTTTGGCTCTCCCCCACCTAACGCCAGTTGGGGGACGTTGCTCAACGCCGGTCAACGTAGTCCGGATATGTGGTGGCTGATTTTCTTTCCTGGCATCGCGATCTTTCTCACAGTGATGGCCTACAACCTGATCGGCGAAGGATTGCAAGAAGCAACCGACCCACGTCTCCGCGAGGGAGCTAAGTAATCGTGCCTGAACCACTTCTCGAGATCGAGAATCTTGCTACGCACTTCCGCACCGACGGCGGCATTGTGAAGGCGGTCGACGACATTTCTCTTGCGATCGAAGAAGGCAAGACACTCGGCATCGTTGGTGAAAGCGGCTCAGGGAAGAGTGTTGCCTCCTATTCGATCATGCGGCTGCTGTCGGGTAACGGAGATATCGTCAGCGGAAAAATCTCCCTCCTCGGCAGGGACATGGTCCGACTGCCGGAGCTGGAGATGCGGCAGATTCGAGGCAAAGAGATCAG
>SXOA01000094.1 GCA_005778405.1 Planctomycetaceae bacterium | reverse complement strand
GGTCTAAGAGCCGAGTTTCTCTCAACGAGTTGCATCATGAAGAAGTATCTCCTGCTGTTGTTACTGATCTCTCTCGCGCTCTTCGCAGCCAGAGCGCGCGCCGAGCACGAAGGCAAGCTGCAGGTCCTGCTGCTCGGGGACAGCACCACCATCGGCAGCGTCTGTCGCGTCACCGACCCGCCAGGGCCCCACCTGGAAGACGTCATCCGGCTGCAACTGGCTACCCAGAAAGACCTGCCTCCCGTCAACGTCATCAATCAAGGGCGGGACGGCGAGTACATCCAGGGCCTGCTCGCGGGGAAGCGCTATGACAAAGAGATCGCGAAGCTTCCCGGCATCGACTACGTCCTCATCCGTTACGGCCTCAACGACGTCGGCCGCCGCGAAGATTTTGACAACAACTTCCCCAAGGATTTCCACGAACTGATTGCCCGTCTGAGAGCGGACTTTCCCAAGGCCGCGATCATTCCCGTCACCATCATTCCCTACATGACCCCCGAAGCCGACGCCCGGGTGAACAAGCTCATCGCCAAGGTGGCCGAGGACGAGAAGCTGCCGCTTTTCGATGTTTACACCCGCTACGCTGCGGAGCTGAAGCATGGCCCGAACATGCTCAACTACCGCCGCTATCCGCTGGCAAAAATTCCCGAGGCCCAGCGGGAATGGGTCAAGCCCTTCGTCAAGAACGATTCCGTCGTGGTCATGGACAACCGGCTGGACGCCCATTTCCGCGACTTGCCCGGCTGGTTTGGCGACCGCCATCCCAACCTCGCGGGCTATCATGTCATCGGCGACGAAACGGCCCGGTTCCTGGCGGGTCAAATTCGCCAGTCCGCGAAGAATCCCGCGGACAAGAATCCGTAGGCGGCTGTTCGCAACTTGCTAGGCCTTGAGCGCCAGCCTTTTCTGTTTCGTCTCACTCATCGCCAGCCGCTCCTTGGCGAGCACGCAGTATTCCTTGGAGCAGTCGATGCCCAGATATTTGCGCCCCAGCTTTTTGGCTACGACCGCGGTCGTGCCGCTGCCGAGGAACGGATCGAGGACGAGCCCTTCTCCCGGACAGGCGGCGAGCAGGCAGGTGCGCACGAGGGATTCCGGGAAGACGGCGAAGTGGGCCCCGCGGAACTTGGAGAGCGGTATCGACCAGACGGTCCGCTTGTTCCGGCCGAGCGGGTGAAAGGCCTGGTCCCAGCGGCCGTCGTGCAAGTTATTGTCGCCACCGTTCTTGCCCGCCTCCGGCGTCCCACCACGCCGGCCGAAGTGGCCGCGGCCTCCCTTCATGCGGCTGTTCTCGCCGAAGGTGATGTGCGGCTCGCGGATGGCGTCGGCGTCGTAAAAATACGATTTGCTCTTGGTGAAGAAGAAGATGTACTCGTGGTCGGTCGTGGGGCGCTTCTTCACCGACGAGGGCATGGCGTTGGGCTTGTGCCAGATGCAGTCGCTCCGCAAAATCCAGCCGTCATCGACCAGAGCCAGGGCGACCCGCCACGGCAACCCCATTTGCTCGCCGCCGTCATACTTGTCGCCGATGACTAGCCACAGCGAGCCGCTTTCATTGAGCACCCGGCGGCACTGGCCAAAAATGGCCACCAGCCGGCGGACATACTCCCCCGGCGTTTCCTCCATCCCCACCTGCTCCGCCTGGCCCGCATAATCCCGCTGCCGATAGTACGGCGGGCTGGTGACGATGCAGTCCACAAGCTCCTCTGGCCAGGAAGAAAGGACCGCCAATGCTTCGCCGTGATGGATGCGATTGGGTGCGGGGACGGCCATGTCGTGGAATTCCGTTGGGAGAAGAGACGAGAGATGTTATAACGGTCAGAGCGTACCGGAAGGAAGATGTCACCCGAACTCCGTTAGCCCCTATGCCTCGCCTCTCCCTCCTCTGGGCCTGCGTGCCCCTGTGTGTGCCCCTCTGCCTGTTCGCCGCAGACCTCGAGCCCCCCAAGAAGATATCCGGCGAGGTCAAGTACCTCCCCGCCGAGAATGAGAAAGGCATTCCCGACCGCTTCAAACTGGCGGCACATTCGTTTGACTTCACAGGGACGCGGTTCCCGTTGGAATCAAAAACGATTGAAATCTGGGAGCTGACGTTTCCCTCGCCGGTGAAGACCGCCAGCGAGATCAACAACACGGTCCACTGCGAATACTATCGCCCCAAAGGGCTGGCCGAGGGAAAGAAAGCACCAGGCGTCGTTGTGTTGCATATTCTCGGCGGCGATTTTCAGCTCTCGCGGCTGTTTTGCAATAACCTGGCGCAGCGTGGCGTGGCGGCGCTGTTTTTGAAGATGCCGTATTATGGCCCGCGGCGAGATCCCGCCAGCTCGCGGCGGATGATCAGCCCCAAACCGGAGGAGACCGTGGAAGGGATGACGCAGGCCGTTCTGGACATTCGCCGCGGCGCGGCCTGGCTGGCCGCCCGCGAGGAAGTCAACCCCGACCAGCTCGGCATCTTCGGCATTAGCCTCGGCGGAATCACCGGAGCCCTCGCTGCCACCGCGGAGCCGCGGCTGAAGAATGTTTGCCTGCTGCTGGCCGGCGGAGATTTGGGAAAGGTCGTGATTGAATCGAAGGAAATCGAGAAGTACACGAAAGAGTTCGGCAAGCTGCCGGACAAGGACGAATTTCTCGCCAAGCTCAAGGTCATCGACCCGGTTACTTATGGCGCGAACACGAAGGGGCGGCGGATCCTGATGATGAACGCCAAGGAGGACGAAATCATCCCCAAGGCCTGCACCGAGTCCCTCTGGAAATCCTTCGGCGAGCCCCCCATCCACTGGTATAGCGGGGGGCACTACAGCGTCGCCTGGCACCTGATCGACGCCCTCGACAAGACGGGAAATTTCTTCGCAGAGGGAGAGAAGAAACCGTAGCCACACGCGGCCCGCGTGTCGGCTGCCTTTTGGATGCAGAGTCGTGCTATGAAGCCTACACGCGGGCCGCGTGTGGCTACGACACCAGTTCCCTCATCGGCGTCCTTTTATCCACCAGGTACTGCGGGCGGCCAGCCGTATCGTGGAGCTGGACGCTGTTCACGTCGATCCCCAGGTTGTGGTACAGCGTGGCAAACACTTCCTGGAAATGGACGGGGCGATCCTTAGCGTACTCCGCGTTGCGAGTGGACGAGCCAATGACCTGGCCGAGCTGCATTCCGCCGCCGGCGAGGAAGCACATCATCAGGCTGGGCCAGTGGTCGCGCCCGGCACCGCTATTGACCCGCGGCGTGCGGCCGAATTCCCCCCAGACGACGACAGAGACGTCTTTGTCCATTCCGCGGTCGGCCAGGTCCGTGAGGAGCGAAGCCAGGCCCCGGTCCATGTTCGGCAGTTGGCGCTTTAGCGTTGTGAAGTTGCCACCGTGCGTATCCCAGCCTCCCCAACTGAGAGTGACAACGCGGACGCCCGCTTCGACGAGGCGGCGGGCGGTGAGGAACTGCTGGGCGTCTTTGCCGTAGCGTTCTTTGTCCTTGGGATCCATGGAACCGCTATCGAGGGCCTTGGCGACCGCGCCGGAAGTAACGACCCCAACCGCCCGCTGCGTAAAGGAATCGAGGGCTTCCATCTGACCCGTGCCGTCCACATCGCGGCGGAGCCTGTCGAGCGATGTGAGAAGATTAGTCCGTTTGTCGAGCCGCGCTTCGCTCAGACTGGAGTGCAGCTTGAGACTTCCCCCCATCGGCTCATAGGGCTTGTGGACCGGGCCGAGATAGCCGGGGCTGCCGCCGTTGTAGGAAATGAACGCCGGTGCGCCGCTGGCGGAGGGGCCGGCGACCTTGGCGACCACGCTCCCCAGGGAGGGACGCCCGCCCGCATTCCGCAAGTCCCGCTGATCGTAGGCGGAGTGCGTTTGATAGTTGGAATGTTGGCCCGTCGAGCCGATGAGCGAGCGGATGATGGCGAACTTGTCGGCCATCGTCGCGAGTTTGGGCAAATGCTCGCAGATTTCCATGCCGCTGACATTCGTGGCAATCGGCTGGAACTGGCCGCGGAACTCGGCCGGTGCATCCGGCTTCAGGTCGAAAATGTCCTGGTGACTCGGTCCCCCCGAGAGATGCACATTGATGACCGCCTTGGTGCTCGATTTGATTCCCGCTTGCGCTTCGGCCGCTAGGAGCTGCGGTAGCGAAAGACTCCCCAGGGCCATCCCCCCCAGTGACAAGGAGCCGAGCTTGAGAAAGCTCCGCCGAGAGACGCCGTCACAATACTGGTTACTTCGTCCGAGCTGAATCTTGAGCATGGGAAGGCTCCTCAAAGGGAATGGCGAAATTCGAATGGCGAATGACTAATTTTTTGACCATTCGCCATTCGGGCTTCGTCATTTGAATTCTTACCTGGACATATCTTCTCCGCCGCGAATGAACCCATTCAAGGTATCAGATGCGTAGGGTAGGTCAATTATTTTCGGGAAATTTATGGAAATTGCTAGTCGCGGAGTGGAATTCGTGCAGGATGCCCGACGGATTCGTTGGTGTCAGGTCAAAGGAGCGACCAAGAAACGAAAGAAGAGGGTGGGACACGGAGAACACGAAAGACACGGACGAAAAGGAAGCCAAGTCTCTTCCTACCCACCGTGTTCCCCGTGTTTTTCGTGTCCCCTCCCTCTCTTCCTTGTGGTCTCTGCGTCTCGCCGATTAACGCTAATTCAGGTTCCGCACCACGCCCACCAGCACGCCGAGCACCGTCGCGTTCTTCACATAAATCGGCGACATCGACTTGTTGGCCGGCTGCAAACGGATGCGGTTGCTTTCCGGATACCAGTACTTGAGGGTCGATTCGTCCTCGTCGGTCTGGGCGATGACGATCTGGCCGGACTGGGCCGTCTTTTGCTTTTTGATGACGACGTAGTCGCCATCGGCAATCTGGGCGTCGACCATCGAGTCCCCCTTTACCTTGAGCACGAACAGGTTCTTGCGGGCCGAGGGAATGAAGAAGTCTCCCAGATCGATCCGATCGGGCGTTTCGAAAGCGAGCGTGGTGGCGCCGGCGGCGACCGTGCCGACGTAAGGGAGGCCCTTGTCCTCGGCCACGATTTCCGGGGCGAGGTTGATGGCCCGGGCAATAGCCCGGTCCTTCTGCCGCACTCGCATCAGCAGCCCTTTTTTCTCCAGGGCGCGCAGGTGGCACATGACGCCGTTGGGAGAGCTGATTTCAAAGTGCTCCCCAATCTCCCGTACGGTCGGGCCATAGCCGCGAGTATTGATGAGCTTGCGAATGAACTCAAAGACTTCCGCCTGGCGGTCCGTCAATTGATCAGTCAGAGACATGCCGGGTTTCCTTTTTCCGGGTGAGTGAATTGTGGCCAACAATGGCCGCATGGGAGAATCTTAATATACGGCTGTTCATAGTCAATACCTTTTGTACATAACTGGACAGCATTTTGGCCGAATTCCGCGGGATGGCCAAGGGCCCTCTTGTAAAAAGTGCCGCTTTTTGGCCCGTTTTTGGCGATTTTCGCAGGCGGCTCAAATGGGGGAAAAAAGTTTGGAAAATCCCCCAAAAATGCCCGGTCAGAAGATTTCCGCCGCGGGAAAGCCGGCAGTTTTCAGGGCCGCTTGGTAGTCCTCCGGCTGGTTGCAGTTCTGCAATGACAGCAAATCGGGATCGGCGGAACGCAGCGCCTGGAGCGGAATTCTGCAGGTGGTAACGCGATCAAAGAGCGCCGACGGCCGCAACTGGCCGGCGGCCAGAAGTGTTTCGATCTCGGGCAAAATCGCCAGCCGATACGCCGCCGCCAGCGGATGGAAAAAGTGCTCCTCCACCGGCACGGCTGCCTGATGAGTGCCCAGAGCGTCCAGCACTGCGAGCATGAACGCCGGCGCCAGCAGCGGCACATCGCAGGCGGTGGCATAAATCGCCAGGTCCGCCCCATAGCCGCGGCGCGCGA
The DNA here is from genome assembly GCA_005778405.1 of Planctomycetaceae bacterium. GTDB lineage: Bacteria > Planctomycetota > Planctomycetia > Pirellulales > Pirellulaceae > SXOA01. The sequence continues at coordinate 17,590 of SXOA01000094.1, read as the reverse complement.
GTTCTTTCATTCCCGCCCGCAGTCCTTCCAGCGGCCCGCGCCCCTCCCGCTCATCGCGGGCCAAAAGCACGCCACGGGGAAGCGGCGGCAACTCCTGGTACGCCGCTGCGACAACCACAATCGGCGATACGACCGCGGACAGAATTCGCACCACGCGCTGCAGCATCAGCTCCGGCCCAAACGGCAACAGCGCCTTGGGCCGCCCCATGCGACTGCTCTGGCCGCCGCACAGGACAATGCCGGCGGAAGCGGGAGGGCTCGTCGGTGCAGGAGGTAAGTTCATGCCTGAAAACGGCTGAGGCTATGTTGCGGAAAATGATCGCTCAGCCAGGGCAACAGGTGCCGCAGGCTGTGCTTCATGGTTCACGGCTCGGGCGGCTTGGTGGCGGATGCGGAAGCGTTGGGAAGGCGATGACTCTCCCACTCTAACGCTTCAAGTCGGTGTCTGACGATTTCCTTTCGAAGCTCCTCCCAAAGCCTCGACCTGTCCACCCACCACCCGGCAGCCATTGCCACGATCACCGTCACAAGCAGCAGGTCGCGAATGGAGAATTTCATGGGTGGCTCTCCAAGTACTTCTCGTATTGCATTATCACCTTGTCAAATTGCTCCGAGGCACCAGGACTGGCGTCGGCTCGCTCACGGGAAGCCATGACAGAGCACACCGCGACCCATCCTACGGCAAGAACCGGCGGCAGCAGCATCGCCACGATCATCAGGCTCCGTAGGCTGTACTTCATGGTTCACGAGTTGTGAAGATTTGAGGCGAGTGTCGAAGCGTTGGGCACTAAGAGGCTGTCCGAAAACAAAACGGCAAATCACGCGGAGTTTTTGCAGCCAGCAACTTGAACGAGACAATTTGCTTTCTCGAAACGCGGCAATTCGTGGAATCGCATTTTGAATGCTAGCGGAACAATCGCCGTGAAAAGCCGCATTTCGTTTTCGGACAGCCTCTAAGGCACGAGAATTGGAATGTCAGGCTGGGGAACGTTCTTTAGCTCTTCTATTATTCGGTCGTCCTCTCTCTTCCTGAGCCGCGCGTTTTCGTCTCGCAATCCCCGATAGCTCACCCACCACCCCACGGCCAGGGCCACGATCACCGTCACGAGCAGCAGGTCGCGGATGGAGAATTTCATGGGGAGAGTTTCTTTGAAGTGCAAGTTGCCAGCCAGAGAAACAGGACTCCGCCTGCGCAGAACGCCACTGTCGCCACCGCCGCTCGCAATGCAATTGGGAACGGCGCTATCAATTGGAAGGAAAGCGAGAGCGCCAAGGCGATTAGAACATTGATGGCGGCAAACCACATCGCCAAGCGAATCAGGCTCCGCAGGCTGTACTTCATGGCCTTATTCTACGCGGCTGTGGCCTCTGCTCGCAAACATCGCTCACTTCTGGGGGCTGCCGCCGTATGGCTGCTGGATGAGTTTGGCGTTTTCGGCCACTACGCGAGTGCCAAGGCCCCGACAGGTAGTTCACCAGGACGGGGTTGGGTAGGAATTTCCGGAAATTTGGCTGCCGGAGCTTGACGGTGCCAATCGGTGGAATGTACACTGACGTATCGTAGTGTACATGTATGCGCATTTCAAGCGATTTGAGTTTTTGGGTTGGAGCTGTGAAACCAGGGTGTTGGTAAACCCGGGGGGTTACCCACAGAGTCGCTGCTCCTGACGCTTAGTGTTAGAATGGGAGTCGCGAGTTTTGGCCGCCAGAATCAGCGGCGGAAAAAGACGGATCGGTTGGGTTGCGTTTTGGTGTACAAGAATCGTTCCACGAGGCCGAGTCCCGTGGTGACGACATGAATAGGAAATCAGGAGTGTGAATCAACTTGCGGCGACGTGAATCAACGCAACGTACTTAAAAACAACAGGTTGCGGCGACGTGAATCGTCGTAAGTCCGCGAAAAAAGGCCCGTGAATCATGAATAATTCCAGTGCTATCGGGGGAGTGCGAGCTGTTCTAGTTTCGCTGCTGCTATCCAGCGGCACTGCCTTTGCCCAGTCCTCCTACCCCATGCTGATGAGCGTTCGCCCGGTGGCGGTGCAGGTAGGGACGGAGTCGACGGCCACGTTCCATTCCCGCTATACGATGTTCCGCGCTTACCAGGTGTTCATCACCGGCGAAGGCATCACGGCTGAAGTGCAGCCGCCGATGCTCAAGCCGGAGGAAGAGGCGAAGAAACCGGAGCTCATCAAGATGGAGGTGAAGTTTGTCGTGGCGGCCGATGCGCTGCCGGGGGTGCGGGATGTCCGCATCGTCACGCCGACGGGGGTGAGCACGGTGGGGCAAGTCGTGATTGTTCGCGACCCAGTCGTAGCGGAGATAGCGAATAACGACAAGCCGGAGCAGGCCCAGGTGGTGCAGTTTCCCGCCACGCTTTGCGGGGCGATCGAGAAGGCGGAGGACATCGACTATTTCAAGTTCCACGCCGATGCCGGGCAGTCGCTCGCCTTCCACGTCCGCTGCGGGCGGCTGGAGGATCGGATACACGATCTGCAAAATCACGGCGACCCGATTTTGACGATTCGGAATTCGGCTGGCGGCGTGATTGCCACGAGCGACAACTATTTCTTTGCCGACCCGTTCCTCAGCCAGAAGTTCGAGCAGACGGGGGACTACTTGCTGGAAATTCGCGACGTCCGTTATGAAGGGAACCAGGACTGGCAGTATTGCGTGGAAGTGAATAGCCGCCCATTCGTGGAAAGTATCTACCCGCTGGCCGTCCGCCGCGGCGAGCCGCAGCCACTGGCCCTCGTTGGCGCGCAGCTTGGCGATTTGACCACGGCAACGGTCACGCTTCCCGCCGAAATGCCTCTTGGCAAGAGTCAGATTCGCCTGCCGGTCGGGCCAGAGCTTTCCAATCCCGTCCCCGCTTTCGTCACCGATTTGCCGGTCGTCGCCGAAGCTAGCGCGGAGAACAACGCCTTTGACAAAGCCCAGCCGGTTAGCCTCCCCGCCGCGATTTGTGGGAGGATGGAATCCGAAGCGGACGCCGATTGTTATGTCTTCGACGCCAAGGCTGGTGAGACGTTTTCGTTCGAGGTCGTCGCCCGCCGCCTGCAGTCGGGGCTCGATTCCTATCTCCGCCTGCTCGATGCCAAAGGGCAGCAGCTCGCGGTGAACGACGATCTCCGCAGGGGCATTCGAGGCTCGGCGGATTCGTTCATCGAGCACTGGGCCGCGCCCGCCGACGGCAAATACATTCTGGAAATCCGGGACATTCACCTCCGGGGGGGCCCGCAATTCCCCTATGTCCTGGAAGCCACCCGCAGCCAGCCCCGGTTCGACCTGTTCATCGATACCGACAAGACCCAGATCATGCCCGGCGGAGCCGCCGCGATTTTTGTGCGGGCGATTCGCAAAAACGGCTTCACGGGGGACGTGCAACTGGAGATCGAAGACCTCCCCGCGGGTGTCACGGCGACCTGCGGAAAAATACCCGCCAACATTTTGGACGGTTGCATCGTGCTGGAAGCTCCCGCCGATGCTCGACCCACGGCCGGCAACATCGTGGTCCGAGGCAAGGCCACGCACATGCTCGCGAGCGGCCAGGTACTCCCCATCAGCGAAACGGCCATCCCTTACCAGGAAATCTACAACCCCGGCGGCGGCCGCAACCACTTCTTCGTCGATACCCATGCCGTCTGCGTCCTCGGCAGCGGCGACATCAAAGCGGTCACGCTCAGCGACTACGACATCTCGCTCAAGCCGGGCGAATCCAAAAAAATCGCCATCATCATCGAGCGGCAGCCGGGTTATGACAAGAACGTCACGCTGGACATGCTCTTTCAGCATCTCGGCCAGGTCTACGGCAACTCGCTCCCCAAGGGAGTCACGCTCGACGACAAGGACGTGAAATCCCTCCTCTCCGGCAGCGACTCGCAGGGGCATCTCACGCTCAAATGTGCCGCCGATGCTCCGCCGTGCGAGCCGCAAGTGACCTGCGTCATGGCCAATGTCAGCCTCAATTTCGTGATGAAGGCGACGTATTCCAGCAAACCGGTGCGTATCACCGTGGCCAAGCCGTGATTGGATAACGCAGGACACCGTCTTGCCTTCCGCGCGGCCTCCTGGAGAATTCCAGGAGCTGTGATTACTCTTGGTTGTGAGTGAAGTCCATCGTTTACTGCGACCTTAACGCCTCCCGTCAACCTTCTATGCCCATTTCCTTTGCGTGTCCCGGCTGCCGACGTCCTTATCAGGTGCAGGAACAAATGGCCGGGCAGGCGGTCAAATGTGCCTGCGGTTCGCAGTTTGTCGTTCCTCGGCCTCAAGCGGCGATGGCCGGAGCAAGAACGGCCGCTCCAGCACCCCCGCAAGACAACTGGCTGGACCAGGAACTCGCGGCTCATCAGCAGAAACAAGTGGAAGCCGCCGCGGTGGTGGCGGAGCGTGAGCGTGCGAGAAATCCATATGCCCCTCCCGGCATGGCGGGCATGCACGGTATGAACCAGTATGGCTCGCCGAGCATGGGGGGCCTGTGGCGGGAAGGGCAACTCCTGGTGATGGACCGTAACGCCCGGCTCCCCAACATCTGCGTCAAAAGCGGGCAGCCCGCCGCCCGCTTTCTGGCTCGCAATCTTACCTGGCAACCCCCGTGGTTGCGGATCATGGCGTTTGTGTTCGGGTGGTTGATCTATGCGATTCTGGTCGCCAATTATGGCAAGAAGGCCACGATTCAAATCTGCCTCTCGGAAGAGTGGTTCAAGCGACGAATGGTTTTCCTGCTGATCGGCTGGATCGGGTGCCTGGCCGGGCTTGCCATCGGCGGAATCGGGCTGGCTGTGGGCATTCAGCTTGACAATCCCGAGCTCACAGGCGCCAGCATCCTGATTGGGTCGCTCCTTCTCCTCGGCTGCGGAATCACCGGCAACTACGGCGCCCGCATGGTCTGGGCCGACCTCATCACCGAGCGACACGTCTGGGTCGGGGGAGTGAGCGAGATGCTCCTCCAGCAGCTCCCTCCGTGGACCGGGGGAAGACCGCAGTGAGCCGTTGCTCCTTTCCCCTACGACCGGAACAACCCTCACGCGATGCGTAACGTAGAATTCCTCCATGATGCTGGCGGAATTCCTCTACGTTGCTGACGGCGGGTCGGCCTTCCTAACGGGGGCAATGATCGGAGCGGTCCTGCTCTGCGCAGGCATGGTCCTGGGCCTCTTACTCGGTCGCCGGTTGGTGAAGGGGAGCGTTCCCGGATTCTCCAGCGATGACGTGCTGAAAATCGTGGCCCAGTTCACGAACGTGACGCACGGCGTGGCCGAAGACATGTCGCAATATCGCCAGGTGATGGACCTGGCCGGGCAGCGGATTCGAGACCTCAAACAGAACCCCGCCGACGGCGACGACTCGGCCATGCAACTGCTCGCTCAGATGACCCAGGCCAATGAACTGCTCCAGCGGCGGATTGCCGACGCGGAGAAAACCCTGGGGGAGCAGTCTCAGCAGATTGCCGCGGCGACCAGCGAGGCTCGCACCGATACCCTCACGGGGCTGGCCAACCGTCGGGCTTTTGAGGACGAATTCCAGCGCCGCACGGCCGAGTTTCGCCGCCACGGCACACGCTTTCTCCTGGTACTGGTCGATATCGACCGCTTCAAGCATCTCAACGACACCTATGGCCATCCCGCGGGGGACGCCGTGCTGGCTCAGCTTTCCGCCGTGTTGCGGCAGACGGTGCGAGACAGCGACCTGGTAACCCGCTACGGCGGCGAGGAATTCGCGCTGCTGCTGTCCGCGGGAGGCATGTCGCAAGTCACCGACAGCTTGGAGCGAATTCGCCGCGCGGTGGAAGGCACCGAGTTCCGTCTGGACGATCGGATTCTGCGAGTCACCATCAGCAGCGGCGCCGCCGAGCCAGTCGAGAGCGAAGCCGCCGCGGCCCTGGTCAAGCGATCCGATGCCGCCCTTTATGCCGCCAAGGAAGCGGGTCGCAACCGCTGTTTCTTTCACACGGGCACCGCCTGCATCCAGCTCACTCCGGTGGATGCGGTGCCGGCTGCCGCCGTGACTTCGCCGACGTCCGCCGCGCCCCGTTTGCCCCCCGAAGCCGAATTCCGCCAGGCCTGTGCCGACCTTCGCCGCCGCCTGGAAGAAGTGACGCGGGGATAGCTCCGCCTGCTAGCAGCGTCGCGCCTTGCCGAGAGCGGCAGATTTTGGTAACTACCCTGCCGCCTTGCTGCCGATAGTCTCGATAACGGCGTGAGCCGGCGCGGTGGGATGCTGCGCGAGTGCAAACACACGAGTTGGAAAACTCCTTCAGGACCAGGCACGGATGCCGTATCTGCCACAGCGAGTCATGAAGATGCGCCTCGGCGGCGCGGCGCGGCCGCTGGGCTTGTGCTGTCTCCTCATGGTGGCCCTGTGTACTCATTCCGGCTGTCGGGCGCTCCGCTGCCGCAAGGTATCGGACGAGAGCATCAACGCCGCTCGCCAGCTTTCCCTGCAAGCTCGCGATGCCGAGCAGAAGGGACATTGGGAAGAGGCCGAGGAATTCTACGCTGCTGCCGTCGCCCGCTGTCCGACCGATGAACGGGCTCGCTGCGGTTATGCCGATTCGCTCTGGCAGCGTGGCGCGAAGCTGGATGCCGTCGCCCATATGGAAGAAGGGGTGCGGCTGTCCGGCGATGATCCGGAGCGGGTCGTGCAGCTCGGCAAGATGTATCTGGAGCGAGGTGAATTGCACCGTGCTGCCGTACAGGCGGAAAAAGCCATCAGCGCCAATCGCCAGCTTGCCTCCGCCTGGGCATTGCGGGGCGACGTGCAGCGGGCGGAAGGGAGCCGCACTCAGGCTCTGGCCAGTTACCACCGGGCGCTCTGTTACCAGCCGCAATTTCCCGAAGTACAACTGGCCCTGGCCGAAGTCCATTCGCAAGACGGCAAGCCGCAACGGGCGCTGGCCACGATTCAAGCTTTGGCGGATCACTATCCGGCCGGACAGATTCCCTTCGACGTGTCGCATCGCCAGGGGCTCGCGCTCCGCTCGCTGGGGCGGTACCGCGAATCTGCCGAATGTCTGGCCGCTGCTGCTCGCCAGCCGGCCCCCAGTGCGGAACTGCTCTATGATCTGGCCCGCTCCCAAGTCCTGTCGGGTGACAAACAGGGCGCGACCCAAACCGCCGCCGCCGCTTTGCGATTGAAGCCCGACCATGCTCCTTCCCTGAACCTCCAGCAAGAGCTCGCGGGCCAGCAGGTCCAAATGGCGGCCGCGAGTGATGCCCGCCTGCTGCGGTAACTGGCCAGAGTTTCTCCGTATTTCACGCTGCGTGGAAACGTCCCGCACAAATCCGAAGTGTTAACGAGGCAGAGCCGAAGGCTTACGTCACATTTCCTCGAGTGGCCTCAATCGTTCGAATCACGTGTCCCACGAATTCCGGAAACCGCCGCACATGGGGACCACTGGCCGCAACGTCGAACGAGACAACACCGGCATCCGATACCCACGAAGCGTATTCAATTCGCGGCGACGTGTAAGCAGCCAATCCTCCGAAGAGAACCGCGCAAAAGGCGCCGAAAAAAGTCCCTTCGAAACGGACAAGATATGAAAACTGTCCAAAAAAAGCCACGAATGCAATGGTTGCGGCGATGACCGCCCCAAACAAACACGGCCCAAAGGTCCTATGCCGTTGCCAAACGCGATTAGGAGTCGGCCGGATCGATTGCAAGGGAATGGTGAATTCTGCGAGATTACCGAGCGCACCGAAGGACCCAATGGATGCAATTCGAATCTCCGTCGGAAAGAGCCGGAATTCCCGCCGTCCATCGAGGCGAATCTCTGTGTAGTAGTTAATAGGCTGCGGATCGCTCATGACCCTCATTCTAACCGCGCCAGAAAAAGCACTGGTAGAGTCGGGGTGCAGATTTCAGCGGGTAGTCACTTCTTCTGGCCTCCTGCGTTTCGCTGTGACGCTTCCCGGCGAGTCCAAGAAAAACTCATCTGCACCCGCCAAGATTCCCCGCTGGATTCAATACGCAATCCAGGCGACACCGCGACCAATTCCCCTCCACATCTTGCCTCCCGCCCGCCGATGGAGTATTATTACGGCATAACAGGGGCATAGCCGGCGCATATCTCCTCTTACTTGCGCCGCAGCAGAGGGTTGGAGGCTTTTTCATGTTCGTTTCCCTGTCTGGTCGTGCGCTGGTTATTGCGCTGGGTTTGGTCATTGGCTTGGGCTCGGTTCCTTCCGCCACGGCGAAAGAGAGCAAATCCTCGCCGGTTGAGTCCGCGGTAGTCGAACTGTTTGCCGGCATCGACGACGGAACGGTCGTGGCCACCGTAATTCCGCGAGACTCCAAGAAGGTCACGCTGCAACTGAAGAATACGTCCGATAAGCTGATCACCATTCGGCTTCCGGAGGCGTTTGCGGCTGTTCCGGTGCAGGCCCAGTTTGGAGTTGGAGGGGGCGGGAGGAATGGCGGCATAGGGTTTGGCCAGGGATTCGGTGGCATTGGTGCGGGCGACAACCAGGCCGGCGGTCAGGGTGGCGGAGCACAGGGCCTGGGTGTAGGTGGCGGCGGTCAGAACGGGGGCGGGGGGCGCAACGGCGGTGGGTTTCCTGGCGGCGGAGCTGGCATTTTCAACGTGCCGGCAGGCAAGGTCATCAAGGTGAAGCTCACCAGCGTCTGCCTGGAATATGGCAAGCCCGAGCCGCACGCACGCCATGAATACGTTGTCCAGCCGATTGAAACCCTCTGCGACAAGGCGGAAGTCGTCTCCATCCTCCGCTCGCTCGGCGATGGCCAGGTGAGCCAGGAAGTGGCTCAGCTTGCCGCCTGGAACGTCGCTAACGGGACGAGCTTCGAAATGCTGGCTTCGCTCAAATCGAAGCTCGGCCTGCAAACGCCGATTTACAACCAGCACGCGCTCTCGGCTGCAGCGGAACTCGTAAAAGTCGTCAGTGCACAGGCGACCGCGGATGCGAGTCGGACGAACGCGACGGCGTCGACGAGCACTGGGCGTTAGTGAACGGAAAAGCGAAACTCTACGCAGCGCGGCGGATGGCCGCGCTGCCCATTGCCAGCACTTCTTTGCCTAGCGCGCGATAATCTTCCGCGCCGTTGGAAGTCGGGGCGTATTCAAAGATGGATTGCCCGAAGCTGGGGGCTTCCGCCAGGCGGATGTTGCGGCGGATGCGAGTTTGAAATGTTTGGGCCGTGGCCGAGATGGAGTCCGCGGCTCGCTCTTTCTTGAAGTAGGCGTCGATGTCGCTGGTCACTTCGACGGCCAGTCGCGTCCCCGCGTCATACATGCACAGCAGCACGCCGGTCAGCCGCAAGTTGCGATTGAGCCGCTTGCTGACCACTTCAATTGTCTTGAGAAGCTTGGAGAGGCCGTGCAGCGCCAGAAAGTGCGGCTGGAGCGGCAGGAAGACTTCGTGCACCATGGTCAGGGCGTTGATGGTCAAGACGCCGAGCGACGGCGGGCAGTCGATGATCAAGAAGTCGAACTCCATGTCGTCCTGTGCCAGTTTGTCCCGCAGGATGACTTCTCGCCCCACTTCGCCCGCCAGTTCCACTTCAGCGGCAGCCAGATCGAGATGCGCCGGGACGAGCCAGAGATTCTTGCCCACCTGCTTGCGGACATCCTTGAATTGCAAGTCCCCGGTGAGAACGTCGTAAACGCTTTGCTCCCCGTCGCGCAGCGAGGTTCCCAGATGCAAGGAAGCATGGGCCTGCGGGTCAAGGTCCACCAGCACGACCCGCTTACCGGCATCGGCCAGGGCCGCGCTCAAATTCACGGCGGACGTCGTTTTGCCGACGCCCCCCTTCTGGTTCATGACGGCAATGGTCCGCATGAGAATTCTCCTAAACAGTCCTACGAGCGCTGTGCATGAGACACCAGCCTGAAGCGCAAGCGAAGGACAACACGGCGGGCCGGTGGAGCTATGATGCAGTCACACCTGGGCAGCACTTTCCTTCGCTGGCGCTTCAGGCTTGTGTGGGGCGGCCGGATTGTAGGCGGATGCGGCCTGGATGCGAAGAGAGAATTGCTGCAGCCGCTAGCTGAGAGAAATTCAACAGGGATTGCCCCAAATCGGGCCCCCGGCTTATCTTGCAAGGGCATGTCCACATTGGCCGCCCATTTCCGATCCCGCCAATCCCGCTTGGGGCAAATTCGCGGGTCGGCGTTTGACTTGCAGCAGCCAGATGTGAACCCTTGGCGATCGCGCAAGGCTTCCTTCATAGATAGAGCGAATGCCCTCTCCGGCCTCGACGATCCGCTGAGCCGTTTGGAGGCTGTCCTGCTCTTGGCCCGCGAGCCCCTCAATAGCCGCAAGTTGAGTCAGTATGCGGGTTTGGACGACGGAACACAGGCCCGGACGCTGCTGCGGCAGCTCAATGCGTGGTATGACCAGGCGGGACGGGCATTTCGGGTGGAAGAGGTCGCGGGGGGCTATCAGCTCCTCAGCCGGCGGAAGTTTGGTAAGTGGCTGCGGCGGCTCTCTCACGTTCCGGGGGAGTCGCGGCTTTCGGCCCCGGCCCTGGAAACGCTGGCCGTAATTGCCTATCGCCAGCCGGTGCCGCGGGCCGATATCGAAGCAATCCGCGGGGTCAATTGTGGGGAAATCCTGCGACAATTGATGGAACGGGATCTGGTCCGAATCGCCGGGCGGAGCGAGGAACTGGGCCGCCCGTTCCTGTATGCCACGACCCGGCGGTTTTTGAACCTATTCGGGCTGGTCAGTCTAGAGGAATTGCCGCGAGCGGCCGAGCTGCGGGGAGCGCCGATTACCCTCGGTCCGCCCCTTGTGCTGGAGCCCGCTGCCGCCGATAACGATGACCTTGAAAACCGTGAAAATGAGTCCAACACTGGCGAGGACGCGCCCCCTTTTGGCGAGGGTGAAGAAGTCGGCTACACTGGCAAGGACCACTGGACGATAAACGACGAGGCAACGGCGGAGACGGGGGAGTAGAAGATGGCCTGAGGCGGGCAATCTCGGAACCGGGCGCGAAGCGCCGGGTGAACCAGATCGGCTCAGGCAAGTCTAGATGTCTGGCAAGAAAAAATTGCCGCCTAGCCCCTCCCCCCTATTTCCAATTTGCGTCACTCTTGGAAAATCGAACACCAGAAACTCGAACCCGCAATTGCCGAAATCAGGAAAGCGACCCTAAGAAGGAGCCCCACGTGAAGGTCACCATGCTGCCCGACTACCTCCTGGAAGAAGAAGTTTTCGCCGCCCGCAATGCAGGCCGGTTGGCGGTCAGCCCGCGCGCCGAAGACGAGGACGATGTGGAGGAAGAGGAGTTGGAGGAGGAGGACGACGATCTGGATGACGACCTCGAGGATGAAGAGGAAGACGAAGACGAGGATGAGGATGAAGACGACGAGGATTTCGACGACGACTGGGAAGAAGTCGACGACGATGATGACCTCGACGAGGACGAAGATGAGGACGACGACGATGATCTCGACGACGACGATGATTGGGATGACGACGACGAAGAAGAAGAGGAAGAAGAAGACGAGGTCTAATCGCCAGCGTGTTCTGCTTGGGCGTTGAATCCCCACGGCCCGTGAATGCATTCACGGGCCGATGGTTTTTCTTGGCAGCGGATCGCCATCCGCTCAGCCGAAGGGATTGGGCCAGTTCCCGGACACAGTCCTACGTTTCGTCCAGCTCGGGAGCTTCCACTCCTTGCTCGTGGCCGGCCAGCCACCCGCGTGGTTTCATGACCAGCTCAAAGCGATGGTCAAAGGGTTCCCCAGTCCTTGTATTTCTTGGGCTTTGGATTCAGCGACGATCCGTTTTCCACAAGTCCATCAAACAGATCCAGACCAGCCCCCCCGAACAGCAGATCAACGGCGTCGCCGGAGAGTCGGTCATCACCGGCTTCACCGTGGAGATCATCATCGCCGCCGCCACCGCTGAGGCGATCGTCGCCAAACCCACCTCGCAGGCTATTGTTAGCGGAATTGCCGACAATCGTATCATGGAAGACCGTTCCCGTTACGTGTTCGAAGTTTTCGGAAATGGTCAGCAGAATCCGTAGCTTGGGGTTTTGAATGGCCAACGCCTGGCTGAGGATCAGATTGATCCCAATCGAAAACTGGCTGAAGTCGAGGGTGTCTGTTCCTTGGCTGTAGTTTTCATGAAGGGTGTCACTTCCCAATGCGCCAGCACCAAAGCGATAGGCTTCATTTCCCTGGCCCCCAGCGAGATAATCATTGCCCCCTTGTCCCTCCAGCACGTCGTCGCCACTTCCGCCGATGATGACATCGTTTCCCGCACCGCCCCGGAGTATGTCGCCACGCTGACCACCATAGAGCGAATCAATTCCAGCACCCCCATCGAGCTCGACCGGTATTGACAGGCTGGCGGCAGAGATCCAATCATTGCCGCCGAGCCCAAACACGACCAGTCGATCAACCTCTGACTCTCGAAGTTGCGCTGCAATTCGGTTCCCCAGGCGGACGCGGAATTGATCCTGGCGGTAGGAAAATGCCTCAATTCGCTCGTGTTTCTCGGTCCCCAAAATGACAGCCTCGTGAAAAGTCTGACTGGCCGCGCCCCTCTGGTCTGTTGCAAAGACGGCCACGCGCTGGACCGTTCCCAAGGGATAGCTGTGCGTGGCGAGTGTTCCCTGGGAGGGACCATGGATGGACTGCAGCGGAGTACCGTCCCCCCAATCGACAGTGAACGTAAAAGTGGCCGCTTGATCTGCCGGGGAAGCATCGTTGGCGGAGAGGCGAAGGTGCAGTTCTCCAGGAAGCGGGCCGGGGAGGTTTTCGATGAATAGTTGTGGGGGCGTAGATTCGTTTTCCACGCTGATCGATACAACTCCTTCGTCCGTCAGAGCGGCAAAGACCATTTGAGCAATCACGCGATGACCCGCCGCGGTGGGGTGAACATTGTCCCAGAAGAGAAATTCATCCGGATTTCCGACGACGGTGGTCCCGTTGAGGCAGGAAGAAGTGACATTGGTGAATCCAAATGCCGCAGGATCGGCGACAATTTGGCGAAGGCCTCTGAAATTGTCCACGAGCGCGACATCGAAATCGAGTCCGGCGATCGCGTCTTCAAGTGCCGTATTGAAGACGGAGGAGAGTGATGTGAGTTGGCCGCTTTGGCCGCTCGTCCGGCCGAAAGGAGTGATCCCGATGTCGGGTAGATTCATCACCAAAACATGCCTCGCGCCGGCGGTATGCAAGCTGGTCAAAACAGTCGTCAGGTTCGTCATCGCCTGTGCGACAAAGGCCGTGGGACTTCCCAGTGGGAGGAAGAAATCGTTCGCCCCCGCCCAAACGATGTAGAGTGCATTTGAGTCAGCTGGGGCACCATTCAAGTCGCCCAGGAACTGGTTTAGTTCGTCCCTCAGTCCTGGGAGATCCGTCCCCAGGGAAGACTCGTTCGAGTTGGCGATTCCCGTTGTCGCCCCGGACACGGAATAGTTGTTGGCCAGCGTGACAGATAATCCCAATCGTGGCGCCAGATCCTCAATCCAAACATGGCCGTTCGAGCGGCGTCCTTGGAAATGCGGCGGATCGCGAGGAAATTGCTGGTTGGTCAGAGCGAACAGGCGACCTTGATCAGACAAACTGTCGCCAAACATGAAGACCTGACTGAAGGCCGGTGCCAAGGTGTAGCGAAAGCTATCGTGTTCCGACTGTCCGGCGGGAATGGAACTTGGCAAAGGATCGTAGGAAAAGGATCCCTCACCATGAACTGCCAGCGTCGCGCCCGAAGCGAGCGTCAGAGGAGCGCCATTGGTGACAGCGCTTCCGTTGACCTCCACGATCTTCAAGGGCATGCCCGACTTCGCCGCAGAATCCGCTCCACCCACGGGCAGGCCCGCAATTGCATTGCCCACGAGATTCTGGTCCACCGAAGTAGCATAGGCATCGTCGGCCGCAACGGGAGCCAAAGAGGCAATCGCTAGCAACGAGCGCGGTTCGAGAAATTCCTGGTGGCTTTGTGGTCTGTAATAAGGGCGACGCATGATGAAACTCCTGGTCAGCAAAGTGAAAGGGGATCTGGCAACTGTGATACAGCGATATGGCTCGGCGCATTTTTCATAGGCACCGACGACAAGTGGAAACCGGAAAGGTGTCCAGCCGGAAGCGTAAGAGTTGATGTCAGTGGAGGGGCCGAGAATCGGCCAGCGTCAAGGTGGAGCGGGCTGCGCAGGTGAAGCCTGAGCCTGTTTGCTTATCAGCAACTTCACGGAGTCGACTGGCAAAGCGAGTCGCAGACCCACGCGGCTGTCTTGCCGCTTCGGCCCCATCGCGCCGCGTGCGGCCGAACGACATCCGAGGAAACTATGGCGCCAGTTGCCACCCCTGAAGATCCGGTACACGAATGCAGTGGAGGGACCTCGCGGATCTGTCGCCGTCCTGTCTTGGAACTGGGTGTAGTACTTAGGGTCGAATCCATCCTCGCACCACTCCGAGACGTTTCCCAGAATGTCATACAGTCCGAATGGGTTCGGCTTAAGTTGGGCGACGGGATGCGAATGGAGGTTGGAATTACCTGCCCACCAGCCGATGCCTGGCAGGTCTTCGCCGGTGGGGCCAAACCAAAACCGTGTTTCGGAACCGGCCCGGCAGGCAAATTCCCAGGCCGCTTCGGTCGGCAACTGATACCCCACCGCTGGTTGGATTTGCACATCGTTGCCTTCCCAGCGATACGTGGGTGCGAGCCTTTCCAAGACAGAGAGGCGAGAACAAAACGCCGTAGCGCCATTCCAGGACACCATTTCAACCGGGTATTCCGACGTGTCGTCGCCAGCCAGTTTTTTCCCCTCCCCCAATGGCGAAAAGTAAGAAGGATTGTGCCCCATGACCTGCTCGTACTGACGTTGAGTTATTTCGCGTACACCGAGGTAGATTGGTTGGGTGAGTTTGACAAGGTGCTGTGGAGATTCGCTGCCGATCATTTCTTGGAGACTGTCTTTGTCCTCAACGCCTTTGAGAGAATCGGCAAGCCGTAGCACTTCGGCAACTTCCTGGGGGGAGTTTCCCGCTTCGAACTCGCCCGGAGGAATCAAACGGAATTTCATGCCGATGGAATTTGTGTATTCGACGGGCACGCCGTGGTGTTTCGCCCAGGCTTCCTGGTGAGCCTTCGCCTGAGCTGCGGAAAATGGGGCAACGGCTGGTGGTGGTGCTGGTCCGAGCGCTACTTTCTGGGCGGAACCCTGCGATGCACCGGCAGTCGCGGCTGGTTTTGATGTGGGTTCATAGGTGACCCTTACGATCTCACGCCCGCCACGGGTAATGGTGACAAGTTCTTGGCTGACGAGGACGGCCTTCCCCTCCTTGGCGGCGGCGACCTTGTGTTGTCCGGGCCGCACGCGGACTTCCTTGGCTCCTGCCTCGGTTATCACCACCTCTTCGCCGTCGACCGTGACCTTGACGGAAGGATCGTTCAGTTCGACGACCACCACTCCCTCGCCAACTACCACGCGAATGACTGTCGCAGCCAATTGAGTGACGCTCGTTGCTTCGGTGACTCCCAATATGCCAACAACTAAAACGAGCAGCAGCGCCCCAATCTGCCAGCCGCGGCGACGGCTGCTGTTCTTACCATTTGCGCGAGTGATTGGTCCCGGCGGGGAAACCTCGGGAGGAACAGCCTTCGGTTGCTGCAAGCGGGCCAGGTGTTGGCCTAGCAGTTCGGCGACTTCTCCCGCCCCCTGGTATCGCCGCTCAGGATCCTTTTCTAGCAGCCGGCCTATGATTGCCGTCAGCCAGTCGGGAATCTCCGGGTTCAGCTCACGAATCGGTCGCGGAGCTTCGTCACAAACGCGCCTCAGCACGGCCACCGCTGATTCCCCACGGAATGGAGAGCGGCCGGTACACATCGCATAGAGCACTCCCCCCAGACTGAACAGGTCCGATCGCGAATCAACCGAATTCCCCTGCGCCTGTTCGGGTGACATGTACTGCGGCGTCCCTGCGATTTCACCGGTTCGCGTCATCGCCACATCGTCCACAGCCCTTGCCAGGCCGAAGTCGGTGATTTGGACCCGCTGGACACCGTTTTGCAGCAGGATATTTGCAGGCTTGATATCGCGATGGATCAGCCCTTGGGCGTGCGCGGCGACCAGGCCCGCGGCGATTTGGGAACCGATCCGGAGGATTTCCAGGAGGTCGAGCTGCCCGACTTCGTTGATCTTCTCCTGCAACGATTGTCCGTCAATGAATTCCATAACCAGGTAGGGAACCGGACCTTCCTCGACGGCGAAAATCGTAATGACGTGGTCGTGACTGACGGCCGCGGCGGCCCGCGCCTCGCGCAGGAAACGTTTGCGGGCCGTGATGTTGGCCGCCAGTTCGGGCGCCAAAACCTTGATCGCCACGACTCGTTGTAAACGTGTATCACGCGCCTTGACGACGATTCCCATCCCTCCTCGGCCGACTGTTTCCAATACGTCGTAGTGTCCTAGCCGGCCAAGTGACTCGGAATCCACCGGCGGCTCAAGGAAGGTGAGCGGCACTGTTCGGCCAGGCTGAGAGTCGCTGCATGGCCTGTTTCTAGCCGCGGTTTGTCCCGCCAATTCGCGGAGGGGAAGTTGACTCGCGCCGCTCTCGTCGATCAGCTCGCCCAGTCTGGACTGGCAAGCGGTGCAGGCATCGACGTGCTCCTGAACCGTGTGTTGCTGGTCGAGAGGAAGCGATTCCTCAAGCATCGCGGCCAGACTCGAATTTTCCGGGCAGGTTTTAAAGGGCTTCATCGCTCCCATCCTTCGAGAAATTGAATGTGTTCTCGCAGCCGCGTGGTGACGCGATGTTTTGCCATATACACCGCGGCAATTGTCAGGCCCAGGCCGGCGGCTACGTCCGCGGGTGGATGGTCCTCGACCGCTGTTTCCCAGAATGCCCGCCAGGTGCCATCCTGAAAATCATCACGAACATCCACGGCAGCCCGCTGCAGGAGATGCCGTTGGTACTGCAGGTTCCATTCGTCCTCGGGAATCGCGGCTGGGAGGTCGTGGAGCGCTCGCAGAGTCTTTGTATCGCCGCTTCCTTGCTGGCCGGGGCGCGGGGCCGCGGAAAACCGTCGCAGACAATTCTCGACGATCGTGAATAGCCATCCCCGAAAGGACCCTCTTTCGGGACTGTAGTCGAACTTTTTAATCGCGGCTGCTACACGCCCCAGCACTTCCTGCGTCAGGTCGGCTGCATCCGCGTCCTGGAGTCCTCGTTTCCGAAGAAATTCATGCACCAGAGGCGAATACACCGCGACAAACTGCGACCAGGAATCGGAATCGCGTTCGTCGCGGATCCGAATCAGCAGACTCGGTTGGGTTGCCGGGGAAACGGTCATCTCTGGCCTGTCACGATTAGATTTAGTCTATCCTGAAACCCTCACCACGGCCCTCTTTCAAAGGCGAGACGGGAGGAATGGGAATCTCGGATTGAGCTGATCATGTGTCGGGAGAGCGCGAATGTTCATCAGATTTCATCGATCTGCCCATCGCAATCGTTGTCCTTACCGTCGCGTATCTCCACGGCGCCGGGGTGGATCCTCGGATCGGAATCATCACAGTCTCCCTGGTTCGGGCTGAAGCGATCTTGGTCGAGATCCTGATCCCCTCCTCCACCGCCACCTCCTCCTCCACCGCCTCCTCCTCCTCCACCGCCGGCTCC
>SXOA01000093.1 GCA_005778405.1 Planctomycetaceae bacterium | reverse complement strand
TCCCGCCTCACCACCATAATCCCGGCCCGGATGGCCCCCTCCTGGGAGCAACCACGATGGCGAAAACCCTCAATCCGCACGCCACCCCCGCGCCCCAAGCGGCCCCCGATTCGACTGGCGGCAATCCACCTCGCCGTAATTTCCTGGTCGCCTCGCTGGCAGCCATGATTGGGACGATTGTTGGCCTGTTTCCCGTGGGCGCTGGAATGCTCGTCTTTCTGGACCCGATACTCAAACGCAAGAAGACTGGCGGCGCAGAAACCGGCAAACCGCGGCTGCGGGTGGCTTCCATAGAGGCCATTCCCGCCGATGGTACACCCGTGCAAGTCCCTGTAATTGCCGATCTGACCGACGCCTGGATGCGCGACCCCAATCAGCCCGTGGGAGCGGTATATCTGCGGAATGTGGGTGGCAAGATTGAATGTCTCAACGCCATTTGTCCGCATGCAGGCTGTTTTGTGGCGTACATGGCCGATCGCAAAGTCTTTCAGTGCCCTTGTCATACCAGTGCTTTTAACCTGGCGGGGGTCCGGCTCTCCGCGAAGTCCCCCAGCCCTCGCGATATGGACACGCTTGAGGTTGACCCCGAAAAACTCGCTGGCGGCGAAGTCTGGGTCGAATACATCAACTATTATCCCGGTAAGCCGAACAAAGAGGAGAAGCCGTAATGCGGAGGCTCGCGAAGTGGTTCGATAGTCGAACCGGCATTTACGACGTCATCCAGCACGCGCTGTACGAGAACATCCCCAGCGGAGCCCGCTGGCGGTACATCACGGGGAGCATGCTCGTTTTCGCCTTCGCGGTCCAAGCCATCACGGGCATCTTCCTGTGGATGGCCTACAGCCCGAGCAGCCAGACGGCGTATGAAAGCGTCTATTACATTCAGCACGAAATGACGGGCGGCTGGCTGGTTCGCGGCGTGCACCACTTCATGGCCCAGGCGATGGTGGTGGTGATGGGGCTGCACTTGTTGCAGGTGGTCATTGACGGTGCGTATCGTGCTCCCCGCGAGCTCAACTACTGGCTGGGCATCGTGCTGATGCAACTGGTGATGGGGCTGGGACTGACTGGGTATCTGCTGCCATGGGACCAGAAAGGCTATTGGGCCACCAACGTCGCCACGAACCTGATGACGCTGGTTCCCTTTGTCGGCAAGGAGCTGCAGCAGATTGCCGTCGGAGGAAACGAATATGGCCACCACACGCTGACACGCTTCTTTGCTATGCACACTGGCGTGCTACCAGCGGCGCTGATTGGCTTTCTTGTTCTGCACATTGCCGCGTTTCGCAAGCACGGCATCATGGCCAAGATTACCCCTGGCCGGCCGGATCAATACTTCTGGCCGCACCAGGTTTTGATGGACGCGGTCGGCTGCCTGGTGCTGCTGGGAATTGTGCTGCTGTGCGTCATTCATTTTGACGTTGCGGGCCTGGCCACGGGCAATCTGCCCGCGGCTCATCAAGGCGCGGAGCTGGGCGCTCCGGCGGACCCAGCGGAAGCTTACTCGGCCGCCCGCCCAGAATGGTATTACCTGTTTTTGTTCCAACTACTGAAGTACTTCCACGGAACGCAGGAGATCATCGGTGCCCTGATCATCCCTGGCATCTTGATGACGATTCTGGCCCTGGCTCCCATCCTTGGCAGATGGAATGTGGGGCACGCTTTCAATGTGGGATTCCTGCTGTTCCTCGTGGCAGCCGTGGGAGTCTTGACCACGGTGGCGATGCTGGAAGATGGCGGCAACTATGAATTCCAGGAGGCGAAGAAGGACGCCGCGAAGAACGCCGAGCGGATGGTGGAACTGGTCAACCGCCGGGAATGGGAGATTGTAAATGGCGAAGGGAAGCTTTCCGACCGCCGTATGTTTCCTCGCGGCGGCGGAATTGAACTGAATCGCAACGACCCGTTCCTTCGCGGGCCCAAGCTCTTTGGACAGCACTGCGCCAGTTGCCACAGCTACATCGACCCCCAGAACTCCGATCAGAGTTTTGTCCTGAAGCAAGCGCCGCAGCAGGAAAACTCACTCGTAAAACGGGACGCCAAAGGAAATCCCGTCTATGACAAGTTAGTTCTCGGAAACGGCGCTCCCAACCTTTATGGCTTTGCCTCGCGGGAGTGGCTTCTCGGCTTTTTGAATCCCGACAAGATTGCGGCTCCTCCCCAGCCCGGCCAGCCGGTACCGGCGAAGAACCCCAGCATCGCCGCGATTCCCGACCACGCAGAGAACCACAACCGGTCACTGCTAGGCGCTGATTACTTTGGCAACACCAACCACGCCAACGGGCGTATGGTACAATGGGTGAAGGAACACATCAAACTTGCCAAGCCGATGGAAGGGGAGACGAAGAAGGAAGGAGAGCTGGACGCTGCCGACGTGAGCGCGGTGGTTGCTGCTCTCTCCGCCCAGGCCCGGCTCCGCAGCCAGCAAGAAGTGGACGCCAAGGACGCCAAGCTGATAGCCAAGGGAATCACCCTGATCGAGCAGAACTGCGCCAAGGGATGCCACAAGTTCGGAGACCAGGGCGAACTGGGCCTCGCGCCCGACCTCACCGGCTACGGATCGTATGAATGGATGCTGGGGATGATCAGCGACCCGACCCACCGCCGGTTCTATCGCCAGGAGAACGACCGGATGCCCGCGTTCGCAGCTGACCTCGCGAAGCCGGCATCGCACTCGGTGAGCATCCGCGAGCTGTCGCTGATTGTGGACTGGCTCCGCGGCGAATACTATCTGCCCGAGGATGAACATCCAGTGCTGCCTCACAATGAGGAAGTTGCCAGGGCCACTGTGATCGCCGCGCGGCCCGACATTGACGCACGCCCGCAAATCGTCGGAGCGCCCAAGCCCGCTGCCGAAACCAACACTGCCAAAGCGGAGCGGCTGTTCACTCGGAACTGTGCGGCATGCCACAGCCATGTTGCGGGCGGCGAAGGGATCAAGGCTCGCAGTCCGTCCGCCCCCAATCTGCACGGCTTCGCTTCGCGCGAGTGGCTGGCCGGGCTCCTCGATGCCGGGAAGGTGAGCGGGGACCAGTACTTCGGCAAAACGAGTCACCGCGCCGGCGAAATGGCAGCCTTTGTCGATAGCGATCTGAAAGACCCCGATGCCGCTAAGAAAGAGAGAATTGCCCAAATCGTGGCCGCTCTCTCCGCCGAAGCAGCTTTGCCCGGCCAGGCCGAGGCCGACAAGAAGGCGACCGATGACGGCACCATCGCCAAGGGAAAGACCGCGATGGGAGAAATGTTTGCCACTGCTGCCTGCACCGATTGCCACAAGCTGGGCGAAGGGAGCGGCGGCAGCGGACCAGACCTGACTGGCTATGGCTCCAAGGATTGGCTGGTGCGGTTCATCGGCGACCCCTCACACGAATCGCTCTACGCCAAGGGAAACGACCGCATGCCGTCTTTCGCCACAGCGGGTCCGGGACCAAAAAAGTCGCTGCTCTCCAAAGACGAGCTGGATCTTGTGGCCCGATGGCTAAGAGGTGAGAAGTTAGAATAGCGATGGGGACGCTAGCAGCCGGATAACTCGCAAAACCGCTGCGACCGGCAGAATCGGTAAGGTTTAACTCGCCTTGCGCCGATGGAAAGGAATGATGCCCCGTGCCGCAATGGAATCGTAAGTGCGCGGGCTGAGCCATTTCCACCCGCGCGCCAATGTTCTGCCCCACCTGCCAGCAGGATGTCCCCGCTCTCGCCGTGCCGGAAGAACCGGGAGTGGTCCGTTGCGCCTTTTGCAGCGAAGAGCTGGCAATGCAGGGAGCAGGGGACAGGGGACAGGAGTCAGGAGTCAGGGGACAGGAGACAGTTGGCGCAGTTCCGTCACGGGACTTAGGCCTCGACGAGATGCCTGAACCTTGGTCGCCCGTACAATCGCCTAACAGTTCACTCCCTCCTTTGCCGGACTTCAGCGACTGGGAGCTTGAGCCGCAGTTGCGGGCGGCCGATCGGCTGCTCAAAGGATTGCGGCAGACAGCGCCAGCAGAAAGCGTGCAGGCGACGCATGCCGCTCACGCCCAAGCGCCGAGCTGGCATGTACCTGCATCTCCGACCAATCCGCGCGCGGAACAGCCAAGCCTCCCGGCACCAGCTGTCGCTTCAGAAAAGTCCGCGAATTCCGGCACACTGGCCTGGTCCTGCCTGTCGCTGGGGGTGATGGCACTGGCGTGCGGCGGCGTGCTTATCGCCTGGTCGCTGTTTGCCGAGCGGCCGGACCTGTGGTCCCTGGGCATGCCGCTAGCCGTAGTGGGGCAAGGGGGGCTGGTCATTGGCCTGCTCATGCAACTGGACGGCCTGTGGCAAAGCAGCAAGAAGACCGACGAGACCCTCTCGCAACTGGGCGGCAAGCTGCACGACCTGGCGCACACGACGACGATGCTCGGAACCACTCGCAGCACGGCGGCTCAGTCCTTCTACGTTCACATGGCCGAAGGTGCCAGCCCGCACCTGCTATTGGCTGACCTCAAAGGCCAACTCGATCTGCTCGCCGAACGATTGGCGAGGAAGTAGCTCATTTCAAATACTTCCCCAGCCGCTCTAAAGTCTGCGTAGAGCGAAGACTAAGTTTGCCAAAGCCGGGTACCGCGCCGGCCGCAACGGCCGCGGCCTGATGGTCCTCGTAGTTGGTGATGAGCATGACGGGGATCTGGGCCAGTGCCGCATCGGCTTTGATGGTCGTAATGATATCCATCCCGTCGCTGTAGTCCTGGTCAAGCTTGCGATTAATCAGCACGAGGTCAAAATTGCACCCCTTCAGCTTCGCCAGAGTGTCCTCGGGCGTGTGCGTCTGCACCACTTCCGCGCCAAACGTACCTTCCAGCAGCGAGCGGATAGCCGCATGGTCCGGCACGCAGTTGCCGACATCGAGAACGCGTTTGGCCATCTGGGCTATTTCCCTCCGCCCGCGGCATCAACGGCTTCTCCCTTCTTGCCGGGCTTGATGGCGAAGATTTTCTCCCGCGTGGCAATGAAGAGGGTCTCGTTTGCCAAGATGGGGCTGCTGAGGACGGAGCTTCCCATGTTGATCGTGCCCAGCACGTTCTTCTTCGCGCTCAGCTCAAGAATGGCAATGTCGCCGTCTTCATCGCCGACATAGACCAGGTCCCCAACAATGAGCGGCGAGCCCCAGGAGGCGGCCAGCATGTCGTGGGTCCAGTGCACCTTGCCGGTCTTGGCGTCGAGACAATGCAGGAGTCCGCTGAAGTCCGGGGCAAACAGCAGGCCGTTCTTAATCGCCACCGTGCCGATGCTGCGGTGGAACCTCTCCGTGAAGCCATCCGGGTTCTCTTCATTGCCGATCTTGCCATCGCCGTCGTTGTCTTGCTCGGTGTACTTCCAAACCACCCCGGAATTGGGATTGGGAATCTCCTTGTCCCCTTCCGCCTCCACGACGGCCTGAATCCGCTTGAACTCGATGGGGGTTTTGGGATCCTTGCGATTGACGGCCAGCGTTTCGCTAATGTCGCCCCGCTTGGTCGGGTCAATGCACCACAGAATACCACGCCCCTCGCCATGCTCGGGATCCTGGCCGGTGGGGAAGTAGATCTTGTTGTCGTAGACCACCGGCGTGGCGATGATGTCGTTGCGGGTCCCCTTGCCGTCGAGCACCAGGATCGAGTCCTTGGGGTTGGCGTCAAACTTCCACAGGAACTCCGGCTTGCCGTCCTTCCCCTGATCGGCTCGGAAAGCGTACATCCAGCCGTCGCCGCCGCCAAAGATGACCTGGGGAACGCCGCCAATCACGGCCACCGCGGGACTGGACCATTGCCCGTGCAGGATGTTACCGCGTGGCGAATTGTCCGTCCACAGCACCTTGCCCGTGTTCTTGTCCATCGCGATGAAGCTGGGGGCATCAGGTGCCGGCGGGGCGATGTGGGCATCGTCAACGCCGTTGGAAGAATTGACAAACAGAATGTCACCGTAGGAAGTGACCGAACAACTGCACATGTTGTGCTGGAACGTGCCGAGCTGCGTCATCATGTCGAAGCTCCAGATAACGTCGGCTTCGTCCTTGTCGTCGGGCGTGAGAGTTTTGAACGCAGAGAGCCGGGGGCCGCCCAGCGCGACGAAAAAGTCTCGCTTCTTGCCGGCGACTTCGGCCTGGAATTTCCACTTCCTGGCGGGAGCCTTGACCATTTCGTCTTTCGCCACAGCCACCTCACCCTCAGTCTTCACGCCCGCTTTTTCCAGGCGGGCTTTCAGGTCGTCTGTCAGCTTGCCGGCATCCAGGCCATCCATGATCGCCTGAACTTTGTCCTCGGCTGGGTCTTCGGCCTTAACGAGGGTGAAAAGTTTTGCGGCCTCGCTCTTCACGGGACCATCGTCCTCGCCGTCATAAAAACCCTCCAAATCGAGGCACTTGACCTCGCCGCGGCTGGTAATGAACCACGCCTTTTCCCCTTCAATCAGAGGCGCACAGCAGATGCCCATGAGAGGCCAGTCGTTGACGCGGCCCGTGTCGAGCTTCTCGCTCGAATGTTGCCACAGAAACTTGCCGTCCTTCTCCTCGAAGCAGATGAGGCAGCCGAGGTCGATATCGTCGGGATAGCGTTTCAAATAGCCAAAGCTGTTGTTGGTGCCGACCAGGACTTTGCCGCCAGCCACCACCGGATTGCCATAGGTCTGGCTGCCAACGGAAGATACCCAGCTCACGAATTTGGCCTTGTCTTTCTTCCATTCACCGGTCTTGCGGTCGAACCCGCCGGGGTGAAAGCCGGTGAAGACCGCGTTGGAATCGGGCGTGTTATTTCGCAGGCTGCTGCCGCCCCATTGATTCCAAGCCCCTTTCTTCGGGGGCAACACGGGAAGCACTCCATCCGCCACCGCAGTCGCGCCTGCATCCGCTGCCTTCTCTGTCTGAGGTTGCGAGGCGGATTTTTTTTCTTCCGTTTCCCTTTCCGCAGGTTCGACAGCGTCCTTGGCACCTGTTTTCTTAACCGCTGGCGTTGCGGGCGCTCCACCGGTCGTCAACGACGAGCCGACGGGGGTTCTCGTGGGAATTGGTGTGGGAGCCGGAGGGGGCTGGCAGCCCGATAGAACTCCGAGCGAAAGGTAGGCAACGACTGCCAGAGGGGCGAGAGTTTTCATGGCGGGAGGATCTCCAAATAGGGAAGCGGCATTGCACCGCGCTGGGAGCTTCGATCTTACGGGGTTCGAGGTCGGCTGGATTCGCTGTGGCCTCATTCGTTCGGGGTCACGGCGATATTGTCGATGTAAATCTCGGCATTAGTAGCATCTCCATACAGCCCGGGGCTGCCGACGGTATTTGGCTGGGGGTCGACGAGCTCGAGGGTCCATTCCGCGGGCTCTTTTTCGCCGCGCTTCCAGATCTTGGCCCGCAGGACGGCCTTGTTGTTGCTGTTTTCGGCCCGCAGCTTGAGGGTATACCAGGTTTCGGGAACCAAGGTGAACTTCTGGGCGACGAAGCTCCGTTTGTCGTGGGCCTGCCAGCTTTGAATCTGCATTCGCTGGATCGCGCCTTCGATGAAGAACGTGTAGCCTTGGCCAATCAGGCCGAAATCGGGAATCTTGTTATTCAGCTTGCCCGCCTTGAAGTCCCCTTGAATCGTGTAGTCATGCAGGTCGCTCTGCCCCATCGAAAGGCGGCTCCGCATTCCCTTGGGAATCGTGGTGATTTTCACCATCGCGTCGCTGCCGTCCACTTTCCGCATGACGTGGCGGTAGCGAACTCCCACCCAGGTCGCCGGCGGATCCTTGAGCCCCTCGAAATCGAATTTCCATGGGAGCGGCGGAATGGTTCGCAATCGCGCCTTGCCCGCCAGGTCGCCGACCTTGGCGGTAATCGCCGTGGTCGTGTGAGCCACTTCCTTCGCAGCCGTGAACTCTCCCTCTTTCGTGATTTCGCCTGGACCAATGAGTGTAATTTCGGCGGAGCTCTCCTTCAGAAATTGCCCGCGGGCGTTGAACAGCCGCACTTGGAACTTCTGCTTGGCACTGGGGCTGAGCAGGACTTCGGCTGGCACAATCTGCACCTGAGCGGGCTTGTCCCCTTCGGCGACAGGTGTCACGTCCGGCTGTTTGGGACGCGGGTCGGCTCCCTTTTCTTTCGCTTTGTCTTCAAAGCAGTACATGGCTGTCGTGGTTTGCAAATACAAACGGCCGTGCGAAATAATTGGAGAAGACCAGCACTCGACTCCTTCGTCAAAGGATCCGGTCGCCTTTCGCGAAGCAAGTTTCACCCCCTTCTCTGCGTCGGGCGTCAGGATGTGCCAGCGGCTCTTTTCCAGGTGGTAGATTTTTCCGTCCGCATAAAGAGGACTGGCGTGGTTGATCGTTCCCAAGTTATGTCGGCCAATTGGGTCGCCCGTGGCAGCTTCCAGAATGTTCATTTTGCCGCCGTCGTCGCAGCAATAAATGCGGTCGTCGAGCTTCAGGATGGAGCTCTTGCCGACACCCATGCCAAGCTCTTTCCAAATCTCTCCCTTGGGTTCCAGTGGTTTGTCGGTGACGTAGTCGATTCCCGTGATGTTGCCGGTCAAGTTGCCGTGAATGGCGGCGACGGCCCCGAACTTGGTGCCGAAGGGGTTTTCCTCGCTATGCCCGATATAGACGACGTCCCCATCGACCGTGGGAGAAATGTTGAGCCCGCGGCGCGAGAAGTGGTACTCCCAAACCTTCTTCCCCGTTTGCGGCTGAAAGGCGTACAACCACCCGTCTCCGGAGCCGGTCAGCAAGACCTTTTGTCCGTTGAAAACGGCAATGGTGGGGCCGCTGTGGATGGTGTCTTCCGGTCGGAGGCGGGTTGTCACCTGCCAGTGCAGCACGCCCGTCGCTTTATCGAAGCCAAATACACGGTGGGCGGGAATGCCATTTTCTCCCCAGCCGACTGTGACGGCTCCGAGAACGACCAGGTCGTCGACCACAATGGGATAGTTCGTTCGGCCGCCGAACGTACTGACGAGACCATACCGTTCGTGCATGGGAATCGACCACAGAGTCTTGCCACTCTCGCCGTCCAGGCACTGAAACAGCCCGTTGACCCCCAAAGCGTAAATATTCCCAGTAGTAGGGTCCCCCACGGGGCTCGACCAGCCGACGCGCGTATCGGGAACGCTGCTCGACCAAACGTTGAACTTGTTTTCCCAGATGGTTTCGCCGGTGGCGGCATCCAAGCACATGACTCTTTCACGCTCCAGCGGAGTGCCCGGATTGTCGCGATTGAGAAAGTAGATTTTTCCCCGCAGGCTAATCGGCGTGCCGCGGCCCGCCGCCACTTCCTTCTTCCAAAGCAGATTGCTTCCCGCTCCTCCGCGAGGATTGATCGTGTCCGGCAGCCCCGTTTCGCGCGAGATGCTGTTCCCCTCTGGCCCGCGCCAATACGGCCAATCGAGCGGGTCGATTTTGGCATCATCGGCCGCCGCAGCGGGGTTTAAGGAGCAGGCCAAGAATCCAAGCGAAAATAGAACGTGCCAGAAGCGTTTCATGGGTTCACCGGGCGTGAAGAAACGAGGCAGGGAGGGCAATCAACAGCCTTCAAGATAGAACTTTCCTTAGTTCCCGACAAGCAGATACTTGTTCAAACGAGTAATTTTCTGGTCGCTCCAACCGGGAAATGAGACGGGGGAGTTTGGCAAAATGATGGATGGCAAAATCATAAGAAAGGGAGGAACCGAAGAATTGGGTATCGACGAAACAGCTTCCTCGCTCTCGTCATTTTGCCAGTTTCCTCTCGTTCAGTTTTGCGCTGGGGAGCTTGGGCCATTGTGGGTCCATCTCCCGCAAGGTTTCCACGACGACGCGGGCGATGGCCAGGTTGCGATACCACTTCTGGTCGGCGGGAATGATGTACCAAGGGGCCTCATCGGTCGTACAGTGAGCGAAAGCGTCTTCATAGACCTCCATGTACTCCTTCCATTCCTTACGCTTGGCGAGGTCGTCCGGGTTGAACTTCCAATTCTTTTGCGGATCTTCCTGCCGCTCTTCTAGCCGTTTCTTTTGCTCGTCCTCGCTGATGTGCAAATAGAACTTGAGCACCCGCGTGCCGCTGCTCGCCAGGAGCTGTTCGAATTGGTTGATGAGTTCGTACCGCGGCCGCCAAACGGATTCGGGAAAGATGTCGGCCACGCGGACGACGATCACGTCCTCATAGTGCGAGCGGTTGAAGACGCCGATGTAACCGCTGGCGGGGACCGCCTGGTGAATCCGCCACAGAAAGTCGTGGGCCAACTCTTCCTTGGTCGGTTCCTTGAAGCTCTTGACCTGCACTCCCTGCGGATTGATGCCGGAAAACACGTTGCGGATGGTGCTGTCCTTGCCGCCAGTATCCATTGCTTGCAGAACCACCAACACTTTTTGTTTCGCTTCTGCATAAAGCCGCTCTTGGAGTTTGGCGAGCTCCACCTTGAGCTCCTCGAACTCCTTTTCAGCCGCTTTGCGATCCTTGTGAAAGTCCTTGCCGCGGGTGGAGATGTCGGCGAGTTTGACTTTTTTTCCGGGCTTGAGGCGATGAGTGTTGGGCATATTGGTCAAATCGACTTCACAAAAATTGCTTTTCCATCACCGGGGGCGTAGTAAGCGGCCAGTTCCGCTTCGAGCGTGTATCCACAGCGGAGGTAGAAGGCACGGGTTGCAACATAGTCGGGGCGGGTCGAGGTTTCAATGTAAAGCCGCTGACCGCCGAGCTCCTTGATTCGCGACTCCGCCGCCTCCAAGAGCTGCCTGCCAACGCCGCGGCCATGCAGGTTCTTGTCCACGCAAATCCAATAGAGATCGTAGCTGGCGACCGTCATCGTATTGTGGCCGAAGCAGGCGTAGCCGAGAACCTGGCCGTTTTCTTCCGCGAACGCGAACTCGTAGCCTGATGCGGCTCCTTTGGCGAGACGGGCTTCGACGAGTTCGACGGCGATATCAACCTCGGGAGGGCGGAAGAGGCCGGTGGAATCCACGATGCGGCGGATGCCGGCCCGGTCGGTATCCTGCGGCTCGAAACGGAGCGTAGCCGCACGCGGCTCGCGTGCCTGCTTCTGATTGGACTCGCTTAGCTCCTGAGAATGCTCCCGCAGAGGCGGACACGCGGGCCGCGTGTCGCCACGGCCGCGAAACGCATCCTCTAGAATCCGCTCAATGGCCTGCTCCATCGAAATCCCCGCTTGCTTCAGCGCGGCCGCATAGCCAGCATCTGGCGAGAGACAAGGATTGGTATTGATTTCCAAAATCCACGGCTGGCCGTGCTCGTCCACACGGAAATCGACCCGCACATAACCCCGCAAGCCGAAGACTTCCCAACAGCGGACGGCCAGGCGGCTGAGTTTCTGGAGCAGCGGCTGGTCGCTAGCGGCAAAGTCGAACTTTCTCGGCGTGTTCTGAAACTCGAACGTCTTCTCGTCCCACTTGGCGGCGTAATTGACGATTTTGGGCTTGTCTTTGGGAAACTTGGAGAAGTCGATCTCCGCCGGCGGCAGCACTTGGGAACCGCTGGGACCTGCCAGCAGCGACAGGTTGAACTCGCGGCCGTCGATGAACTCTTCGGCGAAGTACAGCTTGCCGGACTGTGTACTTCGCCGCTTGATTTCCTCGAGCAACTCGGCTGCGGAAGTGCCGCTCCAAACGGAGGAGTCGTCCATGCCGACCGACGAGTGTTCCCCCAGCGGCTTCAGGATGAACTTCGGTAGTTCCTTGGCGGCCAGGAGCCAGGCGGCTTTCGTTTCCGGCGGTGCATCAGACAGAAGATAGACCCAGCGCGGCGTCGGCAGGCCGGCCGCTTGCAGGACGAGCTTTGCCAGAACCTTGTCGTTGGAGAGATCCAGTGCCGCCGAGCCCGAACCGGTAAATGGGATGCCCAACTCCGTTAGTATCGAGGTGACTGCCGAAGCATACTTGTCGGAGCCGAAGACCTTTTCGACAAGCTGGAACGCGACGTCGGGCTGAAAATCTGCGAGAAATCCTGGCAGCGAATCGGGGCGATCCGGGCAAGCCCAGCGGAGCGTCTCGTGTCCAAGCTTGCGGCAGGCATCCTCAACCACGCCGGCTTGGATTACCACATCCTGGTCCGCGGCACAGTCGGCGGCCGAAACACCGTGGTGCAGGATGGCGACGCGGAGGGGCATATCGGGATTCTAAAAAAGGAATTGGAACAGAAGGGAACGGAGGAAACGAAGAGGAGGAGGGAGGGAGATTGAAGTCCTGAGTATCCTAACTCTTCCTTCCCCCCTTCTTTCCCTCCGTTTCCTTCTGTTCAACCCTTTCTCTGACCGCAAGACTTTCCAAACCGTTTCGCCTTGCTCGGCGGAGAATTTTCAATCCTGCGAATAGCGCTATCCACAATTCGGCGCATTAGCTCCAAATAAGTTACCCCCGCCAGCTTGGACAGAATCGGCAAATCGGAATGCTCCGGGTGCATCCCGGCCAACGGATTGACTTCCATGAAGTTGGGTTTGCCGGCAGCGTCGCAGCGGAGGTCCATCCGGCCCCCGTCGCGGCAGCCGAGGATGCGCCAGGCTTTCAGGGCGATCTCTTCGGCTTGGCGGACGACTGGGTCATCCGTTGGGCGGAGAAATTTGTAGACAACCCTGTCCTCGCAGTATTCCTTATTGGTGTAGGAGTATACCTCGGGCTCGGCATTGGCCAGCAGCAGCACTTCAATCGTGCCGATCACTTTCGCTTCGTCTCCGGTTCCAGTGAAGCCGATGGTGAACTCCCGACCGGGCAAGAATGTCTCGACGAGCACCGGCTGCTGATAGGTTTTGAGCAAGTCCCCACAGACTTGACGCAGTGCTGCCAGATCCTTGGCTTTGGACTTCGGTGAAACGCCTTTGCCCGTTCCTTCGGCAACTGGCTTGGCGAAGAGCGGGTAGGGCAGGTTGATGCGCTCGACGTCCGAGAGCTTTTCGACGAGGGCAAAATCCGGCGTTGGCACGCCGCCGTCGCGGACGATGACCTTTGTCAGCCCCTTGTGCAGCGTGAGGGCCAAAACGAGAGGGTCCGAGAATGTGTAGGGAATGCCGTACACGTCCAAGATCGCCGGCACCTGCGCTTCGCGGGCAATGCCGCACATCCCCTCGGCGATATTAAAGACCAGGTCCCATTCTTCGCCGCTCACCAGCTTCTGAACGAGCTGCCGGGCGTGGCCGATGCGGACAGGGGCATGGCCGAGCTCGCGGAGGGCGTTTTCCAGCCCTTCCACGGTCGATTCGCGGTCGAACTCCGCGGTTTCATCCTCGGTGTATCCGGCAGCGAGGTATTCGGAGCGGAGATCGTAGGTCAGGCCGATTTTCATGATGGGGTGATTGTACGAAAAAGCCCCCGTGGTGAGACGGGGGCTGTTGAGGTTCCATTTTTTGGGCAGGCTGGAAGCCTACCCCACTTAAGCCGGATCGGGATAGCGGTAGACCTGCCCTTCATAGGTACGCAGAAGCAGGTCGTCGCCGTCGCGGCCGACGATGTAGTTGGGCTGAAGCGGAATCTTGCCGCCGCCGCCGGGAGCATCAATGACGTAGGTGGGGACTGCGTAGCCGGTCGTGTGGCCGCGCAGCCCCTCGATGATTTCCAGACCTTTGCTGACCGACGTGCGGAAGTGGCTGCTGCCGCTGATCGGGTCGCACTGGTAGATGTAGTACGGGCGGACCCGCATCATCAGCAGCTTGTGGTTAAGGCTCTTCATCACCTCCACGTCGTCGTTCACCCCCTTGAGCAGCACCGTCTGCGAACCAAGCGGCACTCCACTGTCCGCCAGGCGGTTGCAGGCAATGGTGGCTTCGGGGGTGCATTCGTCGGGGTGCAAGAAGTGAACGCTCATCCATATGGGCGAGTACTTCTTCAACATCCGGCAGAATTGCGGCGTAATCCGCTGCGGGAGGACCGCCGGCATCTTGGTGCCGATGCGGATGAACTCCAAGTGCGGGATTTTCCGCAGGTTGCCCAGGATCCAATCGAGCTTGTCCTCGGCCAGGGCGAGCGGATCGCCGCCACTGATGAGGACATCCCGGATTTGCGGCGTCTGGCGGATGTATTCGAACGCTTTCTCCAGCCGCTGCTCATTGGGCATGATCTCGCCGTGACCGACCACGCGCGACCGCGTGCAGTAGCGGCAATAGGTGGAGCAAAAATCGAGAGCCAGAAGCAGCACTCGGTCGGGATAGCGATGCACGAGCCCCGGTGTGGGGCTGTGGCCATCCTCGCCAAGAGGGTCGTCCGCTTCGCCGGGAGTCCGCACGAACTCTCCCGTAACGGGAACCACCGTGCGCCGGAGAGGCTGCATGGGGTCTTCCCGATCGAGCAGGCTCATGTAGTACGGCGTGATGCCGACGGGGAGCATCGATTCCCCTTTGACCAACGCCTCGCGCTCGTCGTCGGAGAGAATCAGCATCCGGTCAAGCTGTTCCAACTTGCGGATGCGATTGCGCGATTGCCAGCGCCAATCGTTCCAATCCCCTTCAGTCGCCTGGGGAAAGTAGCGGCGGCGAAAGTCGCGGCTGCGCGAGATGACCCTGGGCCGACGCGGAGCCACCACTTCCCGCGGAGCGAGAGAGTGAATCGGCCCGTCAGGGGGCGAATCTAGCGACAATGAAAAGAGGGGTAGTGTGAGGGTGGTAGAAGAGCTACCCGGAGGTTCTTCAAGATCTACCGAGACGACGGACTGCTCGCAGTCAGAGCTGCTCATATAACAAACGACCCAGGAGCCAAGACAATTCCGCCGTTAGCGGTCTCCTAACCGTACGGCGACAAGCCGCGTACTCAGCGACTCGCAGGAGTTGGTTTCGTCATGAAGGCACAACCCAGTGCTAGCCCTAAAACAGGGAATCCACGGCCATGCCGTTCCCCGCCTTCACGCTAGCACAAATACCTATGCGCGAATTAAAGAGGGATACCCGCCTGCTGTCAATGGTTTATCTTCCTAGGAGACGAAGATTTCGGAAAAAAGTTTCAGCTGGCCAAATGCCATGCCTTCAACCTACCGCCGAATTCCGCTGCCGATGGGCTCCGAGTGCTGAACCTGGCGAATCGGATAGCTGCCGCTGTCCGCGGGCGCAACGGCGGCTGGGCGGCGGGAACTGCGGAGCGTGTTGACTCCCGAAGTTTCGATCATGCGAGGGGCTCGCAGACTGGTCCCTTCCCCGTTGGCAGCCGGCTTTTCGGGCACCATCGGCGGCTCAGCGGCCTTTGGCTCCGCTGGCAGCGGTTCGGTGGGGGCGTTGTCCTTGCCCTCCAGATTGGCAGGGACTTTGCGGGGCTTGGCCGGCGTGGGAGTTTGAATCTCTTCCGGAGAAGCTCCTTCACCCTCCAGTATTTCACCGACAGTGACGTCACCCTGCGTAATCTCTCCCCGGCTGATGACGGCGGGCCGCGTCCAGCCATAGTTGATGTAGTGTCCGGCATCCCGTTCGCGGGCCCGCTGCAGGGCGTCCCAATAGGCCTTCTGCGGCCAGGGGCCTTCCGCGAACTGGATTCCGTTGTACTCCATGATCGAACCCTTGCGGTTGTGGAAGTCGGCGATCGATTTGTTGTATTCCGTGACGGCCGACCAGAAGGCGTTCTCGGCTAGGGTCACTCGGCGCTGGGCATCGAGAACTTCTCGCACCGACCCCTCCGCGGTCCCCGCCCCTTGCTTCAACAGTTCCTCTCGCCCCTCTAAATCCCGACGAGCGGCAATAATGCGGTTGGCATTGTCCTGCACCAGGACGTAGTTGGCGTCGATGTTGCGATAGGCCTTGGCCAGACCGGTGGCTACGTCGAGCTCCATGTCCTCCAACAGGGCTTTCTCGCGAGCCAGCCGCAGTTGTGCATGGCGAACACCGGCCAGCTCTTTGCGAAAGCCAACGCTCATGCTGGCGCTGGCAAAGACGCTGAATTCCTGGTAATTGCCCCCAAACAGGTTGTCATAAGCAGTGCTACCGGCAGCCGGGAAGTCGATGCCCGTGCGGCCAGTGTCAATCAAGTTTTCGCCCAGGCCGACCCAGCGATAGAGGCCCCCGACATCCACCTGCGGCAGCAAGAAGTTGCGCGACCAAATCAGCTCCAGCTCGCGCTGCTTGATGCTCCACCGTTTCGAAATAAGTTCCGGTCGGCGGCATACAGCCTCGGCGATGGAATCGGTCCAGTCGAAGTTGACGCGGGCCATGGTCGGCTCGTCGCTGGGGCGAATCAGGCGGCCGTCACTCGGGCCGAGGCCCATCAGAAAACGGAGCTCGTTTTCGGTGTCATACAGATTGCGTAGAGCCGCTGAAATCTGAGACTTGAAGTTGAAGTATTGCTCGCGAGCTTCGGCTTCCGCCTGAGCCGTGGCGGCCCCCTTTGACAACCGGTCACTCTGCACTCG
The DNA here is from genome assembly GCA_005778405.1 of Planctomycetaceae bacterium. GTDB lineage: Bacteria > Planctomycetota > Planctomycetia > Pirellulales > Pirellulaceae > SXOA01. The sequence continues at coordinate 4,302 of SXOA01000093.1, read as the reverse complement.
CCACTGGGCCAGCGAGCCGTCGCGCCCAAGTTTGGCGGTTTCCAAATTGCGATAGGTCAGGTAGAGGTCCCAGTAGCGAATCTCAATGTTGTTGAGGGTGTCTTGCAACTGAGCGTTGACGCTCATGATTTCGATGTCTTCGCCAATCCGACCCAGCACAACCGGCATGCGGTTGATTTGAGCGCCGCGGCCCCGGAGCAACGGGTGGCGGGCTTCGACTTCCAAGGTGGTCGTCCAAAAGCTCTTCAGGGCCTGAAACTGACTGCCGCGAGTGAAGCCGCTGTCTCGCGAGTTGGTGTTGCGGAAGGCGAAGACCGTTCCCTCAGCCGTCTGCTTGCTGGCTTCGAAGGAAAGGCCCCCATTGCGGGTCTGAATGTTGCGGATGAAACCGACATTTGGCACGGTATCGGGAATATTCTGGGGGCGATCCGTGCTGGCGAGCAGGGACTGGTTCGGCCCGGTTCCCACCATTCGCAGTTGAGTATCGAATTCCGCCAGGGCCGCTTCGGGACCGGAGCGGACGTTGCCAACTCCTCCGTCACCGAAGGGAGCTGGATTGGCTCCGGTTCCCAGGCTCTGGCCAGGGTTGCTGGAAACAATCGCCGGATCATAAATCGAGGCAAAGGCCCGTCCGATGGAGTTGAGGACCAGCACCCCTTCCTGAGTTCCCGCGGTCAATTGCCCATTGAAGAGCCGGGCGGCGGTCCCGCCGCGCAAAATCTTGCTGTTGTGGAGGCTGATGGAAACGACTTCTTCCAGCGAGAGGTCCCACATCTCCTTGGGCTCGGGGTTGCTCAGAGTGAGCGGGGTCAGCGATTCCTCGACATCGGGCAGCACCGGCGCGTTGAGATCAGGGCCGGCATACGTCGTCGCCTTATCGATGTAATGCGACAGGTCGCCGTCTTCGTGCAGAAAGAACGGCTGGGTGGGCGAGCATCCGCTCAAGGCTGCCAGCAGGCAGACGAGAAAGATGCGCGACATGGTGACTGGCCGAGTCATCGATTTCCATTCCTGGGTTTGGCCTGGTGGCACTGTCGTACCAGCAGGTCGTGACGGGTCAGGGAGACCGGGTGATTCCAACCCGAGAGCCTGGCAAGCTCCCGTGACTGGATTCAAGTTGTCCTCAGGCCCCCCTGACCGACCCTCCAAGGGCGCTTTGCGCAACGCGCGCAGCGTCCGAATATGGAAATCGGCAAGCCTGTTATCGACGCAGCCGCCGGCAAACTTTGGCGAATCCCGACAATCCGCAAAGTCACTGCTCATCTTGCCGACAGCGGGAGCTTGCTAGCGAGACTTTCACTCGTCGCTGACTGGGAAACCTGCTAGCGACGCACGACTTTGGCGGTTGCTTTCTCTCTGGGTTCAATCTCGGTTCGGAAGTACTAGAATTGGACTTTTTCATGTTCCTGGTGAGCTCGTGTTATGGCTGATGTCAGTCGCATCTTGCAGCAAATCGAATTCGGAGATCCGGCGGCGGCGGAGAAGCTATTGCCGCTGGTGTACGACGAATTGCGGAAATTGGCGGAAGCGAAGCTGGCTCAGGAAAGGCCGGGGCAAACTCTCAACGCAACGGCCCTGGTGCATGAGGCGTACTTACGTCTGGTTGGCGACCAGGCTTTTGCGGATGGCCGCCACTTCTTTCGGGTCGCCGCCGAGGCGATGCGGCGGATCTTGATTGACCGAGCCCGGCGCAAGCTGCGGATCAGGCATGGCGGCCAGCGAGAGCGGATGCCGCTGTCCGACGTGGAGTTCGCCGCCGAAGCACCCGTGGAAGAACTTCTGAATTTGGACGAGGCGCTGGAGCGGTTCTCGGCTCTAGAACCGGCGAAAGCAGAGTTGGTCAAGCTCCGCTACTTTGCCGGCCTTTCCGAGGAAGAAGCGGCGGCAGCTCTCGGGATCTCCAGAGCCACCGCCAGCCGGTACTGGACGTATGCCCGCGCCTGGCTGATCAATGCCCTGGATGAGAAGATTGATTAGGGATTGTCCGCAGATTTCGCGGATTTCACAGATTCAAATCCAGATTTTCCCATCTGCAAAATCTGCGGAATCTGTGGACAGTGTGTTTTTGGTGAGGCGCGTGAAGCGGAAACGACGCTTATCTTAGGGAAGCTACTGTTCCCGTTAAAAGTGAGGACTGACTCATGGCCGAAGCCCCTGACCGCACCGAGTCCATTTTCGCCGCTGCCGTGAATCTGCCGGCCACTGCGGAGCGGGCCGCCCTGCTCGACCGCGAGTGCGCGGACAACGCGGGGTTGCGGGGCCGGATCGAGGCCCTGCTGCGGGCCCACGACCGGGCCGGTCACTTGCTGGACCGGCCTGTTCCCGGAGGGCTGGGACAAACTCAGGCCTACATCCCCAGCGAGCAACCTGGCGCGGTCATTGCCGGCCGTTACAAGCTATTGGAAGCAATTGGCGAGGGGGGAATGGGCACGGTCTGGGTAGCCGAGCAGACCGAGCCGGTGCGCCGCAAGGTCGCTTTGAAGCTCATCAAGACGGGGATGGACTCCAGGTCCGTGCTGGCTCGCTTCGAGGCCGAGCGGCAGGCGCTGGCCGTAATGGATCATCCCAACATCGCCAAGGTGCTCGACGGCGGAATTGCCGGCGAGCCGGGAGCGTCAGCGACCGGAGGCGGCCGCCCCTTCTTCGTCATGGAATACGTCAAAGGGGTGCCAATTACCGAATACTGCGACGCCACTCGTCTCAGCGTCCAGGAGCGGCTCCACCTGTTCGTGCAGGTCTGCCAGGCGGTCCAGCACGCACATCAGAAGGGAATCATCCACCGCGATCTGAAACCTTCCAACATTCTGGTTGCCCCCTACGACGATCTGCCGGTCCCCAAGGTCATCGACTTCGGGCTGGCCAAGGCGATGCACCAGTCACTGACCGAGCGGACACTGCACACCGCCCACGAGACGGTGCTCGGCACGCCGCTCTACATGTCCCCCGAGCAGGCGCAGCTTAACAATATCGATGTGGATACCCGCTCGGACATCTATTCGCTGGGGGTGCTGCTCTACGAACTGCTCACTGGGACAACGCCGCTGGAGAAGCAGCGCTTCAAGGAAGCGGCCTGGGATGAGGTCAAACGGATCATCCGGGATGAAGAACCGCCGAGGCCGAGCATGAGAATCAGCTCAACCGCCACGCTGCCGTCGCTGGCAGCCGGCCGGCAGATCGAGCCGGCCCGGTTGACGAAGCTGGTCCGCGGCGAGCTGGACTGGATCGTGATGAAATCGCTGGAGAAAGACCGCAGCCGCCGTTACGAGACGGCCACCGGCTTCGCGGCCGACGTGCAGCGTTACCTGGATGGCGAACCGGTGTTGGCGGCACCCCCCAGCGCCCGCTACCTGCTGAGCAAGTTTGCGCGGAAGCACCGGGCGGGATTGACCACGGCGGCGGCGATTGGGCTGCTCCTCTTGGCTGGCGTGGCCGTCAGCACTTGGCAGGCGGTGCGGGCGACGAATGCCGAGGCGGACGCGCGGGCCGCGGAACAGGATGCCTTGCAAGCGCAACGGGCGGAATCCGAACGGGCCGAAGGCGAACGTCTCGCCAAGCTGGAGGCCCAGGCGCAGAAGGCCAACGCCGAGCAAGCCGCCGCCGCCGAGAAGGCCGCCAACGTGCAGGCCCAGAAGCGGCTGACTCAGATCGAGAAAGCCAATGACATCCTCGGCTCGATCTTCGAGAACCTGGACCCGAAGGAGATCGCCAAGGCCCAGCGGCCGTTGCAGGCGATCCTGGTCGAGAAGCTGGACAAGGCGGTGGCGCAGCTCGAAGGCGAGTCGATCGGCGACCTACTGGTTGTGGCGACCATGCAGGCCAAGTTCGGCAAATCGTTGTTTGGCCTGGGAGAACCAGGCAAGGCGATCGTGCTGCTGGAGAAAGCCCGGGCCACTCGTCAGGCCCAACTCGGCCCCGACCATCCCGACACGCTCGCCAGCATGAACAACCTCGCTGCGGCGTATCAGGCTGTCGGGAAGCTGACCCTGGCCTTGCCGCTCATCGAGGAGACGCTGAAGCTAGCGAAGGCCAAGCTTGGCCCTGACCATTTCGACACGCTCATCTGCATGAGCAACCTCGCCAATGCGTATCTGGCTGCCGGGAAGCTGGACCTGGCCCTGCCGCTATGCGAGGAGACGCTGAAGCTCACGAAAGCCAAGCTCGGCCCCGAACATCCCAGCACTCTCACCAGCATGCACAACCTCGCCAGTGCGTACAGGGATGCCGGGAAGCTGGACCTGGCCCTGCCGCTCCACGAGGAGACGCTGAAGCTCACGAAAGCCAAACTCGGCCCCGAACATCCCG
>SXOA01000011.1 GCA_005778405.1 Planctomycetaceae bacterium | reverse complement strand
CTCCGTGCCGACCGCCAGCCCGAGTTCACGCAGCTCGACCTGGAGATGTCGTTCGTGACACACGAGGACGTGATCAACATGATCGACGGCCTGATGCTGCGACTGGCCAAGAAGTTCCTGAACCTCGACCTCAAGCTGCCGCTCTCCCGGATGTCATGGGACGAAGCGATGGAGCGGTTCGGCCACGATGCGCCCGACCTCCGCTACGGCTGCGAACTTGTCGACTGCACGGATCTGGCCGCGGCCTGCGAGTTCCGCGTTTTCAAGGACACCGCCGCTGCCGGCAAAAAGGTCCGCGGCATCTGCGCCCCCGGAGGAGCCACATTCTACAGCCGCAAGCTGATCGACGAATTGACCGAGTTCGTGAAACAATTCGAGGCCAAGGGCCTGGCCTGGTTCCGCGTCGAGCCGGACGGCAAGCTGTTCTCGCCGATTGCCAAGAACTTCAAGGAGGAGGAACTGGCACAGTTCAAGGAGCGGATGAACGCGAAACCTGGCGATATCATGTTCTTCGTCGCCGACACGTGGGCTGTCAGTTGCAAGGTGCTGCACAATCTTCGCAAGAAAATTGGCGTGGATCTCACGCTCTACGACCCCAAGGCGATGAACTTTTCCTGGATCGTCGAGTTTCCGATGTTCGAGTTTGACAAAGAAGAGCAGCGATGGGCCAGCATGCACCATCCGTTCACCGCCCCGCGGCCGCAAGACTACGCATTTCTAGACAGCGATCCGGCCAAGGCCCGCGCCGTCGCCTACGACCTCGTCATCAACGGCTCCGAAGCGGGGGGCGGCACGATCCGCATCCACGATTCCGCGGTCCAATCCAAGGTGTTTTCGCTGCTTGGCATCGATGCCGAAACGGCCAAGAATCGCTTTGGCTTTCTGCTCGAGGCCTTGCAAATGGGCGCACCCCCGCACGGCGGAATCGCCCTGGGGATCGATCGCATCGTCATGCTCTTTGGCGTATTGGACAGCATTCGCGAGGTCATTGCCTTCCCCAAGACACAAAAGGCCACGGACCTGATGACGGAAGCGCCGGGGCAGGTGGACATGAAGCAGCTCAGGGAACTTGGGATTAGAATTGCCGGCGCAGCGGAAGCCAAGTAGCGTCTGCATTGACGCTAGAGGATTGCGATGTTGCATCCCTATGACATTCCCAATCTCGGCGCGATTCGAGAACAGCATCAGCAGCTCAAAGCGTCTGCACAAGCCGCGCTGCGAAGTCCTGCCATAGCCATGATCGTCGTGGCCGGAGCTGGAGCGGCCTGCCAGATTCTCGCCTGGGGAATTGATGTTTTGCTGTTATCCACGGGTGCCATCGAGCAATTTGACAATCCGGCCGTTAAGAGAATGCAGATTCTCGTTCGGATGTTTCTCGGCCTCATCGTCTTGGCAAACTGCGTGTTCTCGATTTGGGCCGGCGTGCAGATGCAAAGGTTGCAGCAGCATCAGCTTTGCTGGTTAGCTGCCGTTTTACTTTGCATCCCGGCGCTGGGTCCCTGCGTTTGCCTGGGAATCCCCTTCGGCATCTGGGCAATCACCGTGCTCAACCGGAGCGAGGTCGCCGAAGCGTTCGACTGATTCTCACTCCTTTTCCGCCAGCAGCTCTTTTACCTTCGCGTCCAGGCCTTCTGCCTTCCCTTCCCATTTGTGCCGCAGCTTCCCCTGGCGGTCGTAAAGGCGGAGGTGAGGGAGCGGGCCGATGCCGAAGGCGTCGTTGGCGTCGGTGCCGCCGCCGTCGTACTTGCTGATCAGGTTATCGAAAGTGGCCCCCTGTTTTTGCAGGAAGTCCTTCACCTTCGCTTCATCCTCGAGCAAATCGAAATCGATCGAAATCACAACCAGGCCTTCCGCCTGGTGCTTCTTGTGCAGGTCCACCGTGTGCGGAAACGCCTTCTTGCACGGCCCGCAAAATGTGGCCCAGTAGTCGATGAAGATGACCTTTCCCTTATTCTTGGCAATCAGGGCGTCCAGGTCCTTTTCGTCGGCGGGGACGAGCATGATTTCCGTCGCGCTTGCCGCTACCTCCACCTTAGGAGTTCCATGAGCCGAGGATACGGGCAGCGTATCGGACGATGGAGACTGTGCTACCTGCGCGGGCATCGAGTCGTTCTGATCCGGCAGGCAGCCGCTGAGAGACGTCACTACGACGATCGCCATCAGAAAACGAGTTGCGGGGACATACGTCATGGTGATTCCTGCGGACGAATTGTGTGCTCGGAACCTCGGTACTTTAGAACTCATCCGGCTTGTTTTTAATTCCGCAACCGAAAGCTCTGGTTTTGGGAACCGCGGGAGTCTTGCCGGCGAGAAGAGCATCAACGGCATCGGCCAGGTAGTTTTTGGTGACCTTTTCCCGCTTTTGCTTGTCGTCGAACGCACCGGAGTATTGCAGTTTCCGCTGGGAATCGAAGACGAACAGGTGCGGGGTGGCTTTGGCGGTATAGTCGTCCGCCAGTTTGCCGGTGGGGTCAATCACGTAGGGAAAGTTGTACTTCATCTCAGTCGCCCGAGCCTTCATTGCTTTCAGATTCTCTTCCTCCGCGTTGACGATATCGCAATTGATGGCGACGAAGGCAACTCCCTTGTCCTGGTATTTCTTCACGAACTCGATGAAGCGCTCCTGGTAGTCCGCGGAAACCGGGCACTCATTGCAGTGAAAGCAAACGATGAGCACCTTGGCGGCCTGAAAGTCATCCAAACTCACTTTCTTGCCATTAACCCCTTCCAAGCCCTTGAATTCAGGAGCTTTCGCGCCTATGTCCAGGTCGGCGGCGGAGACGGGAATGGTCAGTAAGGCCAGAGCAAACGTCAGGCAAGAGAATAATCGCGAATTCATCACCTCAGACTCCTTGGGGTTGGCTGGCTGGATCGCGCGCGAGCAAGGCCATTATACGCGATCGGCGACCCCAGGAAGAGGCACGAACTTGAGATGCCGGTAAACCGGCCAGGTTTACGCAGCTCGCTGGTGATGCGGCTTAACCTTGACAGGGACTTGAGTTCTGTCTTCGCGGGCAGCGGCCAGCGGCAGAGTTTCGCCGCGAGCTTCCAAGTCTCCCAGCAATTCCGCGGCCGCCTCCAGTTGACGCTCGTAACTGACGCTAGCGCGAATTCCGGTAAGGCCCAGCGTGCGGCCCAGGAGCTTCAGCCCACCAGCAACGAGGCCCTCGTTGCGAAGTGCGTCCCCAAGTGTCGCAACTGGATGGGCAAGCAAGCCGGCCAGGCGACCTTCCCGACCCCAGTGCCGCCAAAAGAGCGTCTCCGCCCTCCAGCCGCGGGATACCGCTCCGAGAACCGTACGACCGTCTTCTAGGGGTAAGTATGCCACCTGGCACTTCGGTTCCAGCACGCTGCGGCAACCGAGGTCGCGAAGGGCCAAGGCAAGATCAATATCCGCCACTTCATCTCCCACTTCGCGGCAGAATCCACCGAGGGCGAGGAGGGCATCCTTGCTATAAAAGCCGGCGAGCAAGGAAGGGCCAAGTACTTCATCGAGAAAGGCGTGATAATCGGGAATGGACAGGTCGTGGCCAATGGAAATTCGCTCGCCGCCGAGAGTGTAACTGACTCCCATCGTTTCCATCCGGCCCGGAGCGGCCTGCCGGAGCACGAGCGGAGCGACAGCGGCAATGCGTGGGTCTGCAAAATGCCGCAAAGCAGTGTGGGTCCAGCCGTCGCGGACTTCCGTTCCCGAGGCCAAGACGTGAATCACATCACCGCGGGCGTCTTGCACCCCATCATTGAGGAGGTCGACGAGTGATTTGGACTCGACATGCGAAAACGTGACTTCCCCCCGCAGATGATACGGGTCGGCGTAAGGCCGGCGGTGAACAACGATGATTTCGCTGCGGTCTGGGCGATGTTGAAGGACGGAAGCGAGCGTGTCTTCAAACTGCTCGCAGGGGCCCAGGCACGGAATCACAATGGAGAGCCGAGTCACGAGAGTCCTTCCATGACGGATCTCGGCGGGAGGGAAGCCCGCGGAGGCTCTATTTGTTTCGACCACCGCCAACGGAGTTAATCATGCATTCTGCGAGAGGTAGGGCAGGCGCTTTGTGGCAAAGGATGCCGGGAGGGCAAGGTGTAGGAGCGGCAGGTGTCCCGGCTTACAGGATCGCCAGCGGGTTGCGGCGTTCTTCCAGTGTGCCACGGGTGACGCCGATACGGTTGGATGCTTGCAAGCGGGTCCAAACGTCCTTTCCCTTCACGGTTCCCGCTAGCAGTTGTTGATAAAGGTCGAGAATCTGTCGCAGTTCGCCTCCCCGCTGGTCAAGTAGTTCCAGGCGATAGTGCTTCACGCCGTGAGCGAGGAGGCCCGGCACAATTTCAGCACCACTTTGAGGCACTGCGTTGAACAAGGTATTGCGGCAGCCGACGTCGGCCTTGAGGGGATGCTCGATTTGGAGTCGGTCGCGAAGCATGACGTCATGCGTGTCGCATGGGCGGCCGCAATTGGTCTTGTTCGTGCCGGGCGAAAGCACCGAGCAGAAGACGCAATGCTCCATGTGAAACATGGGCATGTGTTGATGGACGACGACTTCCAGGCATGCCACATCCATGCCTGCTGCTGCCACGCCACCGACGAGGTCCAACAGTTGCTCGCGGTTCAAGTCGTAAGACGGGGTGATACGGGCGGCTCCTCGCTCGCGAAGAAAGCGGGCTGTCAATTCACTGGTGCAGTTAAGGGAAAAGTCGGCGACCATGGGAATTCGACGCTCCCCATAGAATGCCAGTCCCGCCAGGTTGCGGACCAGGATGCCGCTGGCTCCGTGCTTTACCAAGGCGTGAAAGATGCCAACTTCGTCCGGCTTTTGAATCCGGGGCGTGGCGAGGAACAGTTTTGCGCCAAGTTCCTTGGCCGCTGCTGCCGCCGGGCGGTATTCGCGGATGTCCTGAAAATCGGCGTACAAGCTGCGAACTCCGAGCTCGAGCACTTCCTTGAGTTGAGGGAGGGAGCGGCAGAGGATGTGGATTTGAGGTGCATCCGATTTCGCGGTTCGGCGCGGGTCTCCCGACCCCGCCGAAACCGCTGGCCGCAGGTCACCGTCTAGCTTGGGGAGACCTTCGGTCAACCCGCTGGGCGGGGTCAGGAGACCCTCGCCCAACTTCGAGCGCAACTTCGGTAACACGCTCTCCGGCTCTATCCGCCGCTCGGCGGGCGCTGCAAGCGCCGCTTCTAGTTTTTCGACCATTTCGTGCCGCAGCTTGCCAAGGACGCTGAAGGGGACCATCGGCTCACCGGTAATGGCAGCGGACAAGGCTTGCAGATCATACGGTGTTCCGCCTAGTCTGCCGAGCTGTTCCTGGAGCACTTCGACCGACAGAGCGTGTTGACGGGCCTTGGCCAGCGGCTCGGATGTGGCAAGTGCCAGTCGAATGCCCTGCTGGGGAATAGTGACTTCCAGCGTCAGCGGCTCACCAACCGCAGCGTGTGCTGAGATTTCAAGGCTGAGTTTGCGGAGCGGATCGTTGCCGGTGAAGGTCTTTCGCAATTTGGCCGTGAGCTCGGGGTCATCAGTCTTCCAAATCTGCTGGCCAGGCCAGATTTCGTCGAAGTTAATTCCGCCATGAGCGAACGCTAGTTCGACGACACCTTGGCTGACAGGTTCGGTCAGATCTCGCCCGTTCTGAAAGACCTGATAAACGCGGCCTCCTTGCAGATCGTCCTCAGGCCGCTCGCAGTCGAAGGAAACTCCATCCCCCCGCTTTACACTACGAGCCAGCTCCACCAGCACGCGCCCCTTGCGAACCTCGCGCACGGTTCCCACCAGCACGCCTCGCTTGGAAGAGCTGATCGCAGGGACGAGCATTTTGTGGTCGTCCCCTTTCAGCCAGCCCGGCGAGAAACCGCGGGAGAAAGATAGCTCCATCTCCTCCACCTGCCGCGGCGTGAAATGCACCGGCTTGCCGGCCATTGCCGAGTCAATCGCCTGCCGGTAATGCCGCGTGATGTTGGCGACGTACTCCGGCGTCTTCAGCCGCCCTTCGATCTTGAACGAGCAAACTCCCGCCTCAATCAGCTCGGGGATCAGGGCATACGCCGCCAGATCCTGAGGGCTGAGAAGATACTTCTGATCCCCCAGGTCCACATCCTTGTCATCGCAAACCAGGTCGTACGGCAGGCGACATGCTTGGGCACATTGGCCCCGATTGGCGCTGCGGCCGCCGAGCGATTCGCTGGTCAGGCACTGCCCGGAATAAGCGACGCAGAGGGCGCCATGCACGAAGACCTCGAGCGGCATCTTCGTTTTCTTGCGGATTTTGCGGATTTCGCCGATGGAAAGCTCGCGGGCCAGCACCACACGCACTACTCCCAGCGACTCCGCGACGGCGATACACTCGGCGCTAGTAAGCGTCATCTGCGTGGAAGCATGGATCGGCAAATCGGGACAGAGTTCCCGAATCAACCGCACGACTCCCAGGTCTTGGACCAGCACGGCATCGACGCCGGCAGCGGCGATCTGACGGATGTGCTCTTCCAGCATTTCCAGTTCGCTGGAGAAGACCAATGTGTTAACGGTGACGTAACCTTTCAGCCCGCGACGGTGCAACAAGGCCATCAACTCCGGCAGCTCATCCGGCGAGAAATTCTTGGCCCGAGCGCGGGCGTTAAAGCCCGTGTCGAGCCCGAAATAAACGGCATCCGCACCGTTTTCAATGGCGGCCCGGATGCAGTCGCGATCGCCGGCCGGCGCAAGTAATTCGGGCCGCGACGATTGCGACAAATCAAGCAGCGGCAAGACAGTCTGCGGCGTCACGAATTACTTTTTGGCCTCAAAGCAATACAGGTTTTTGTGGGTCCGCAGGAAGACCTGGCCGTTGGAAAACGCCAGCGAGCCGTTGGTCTTCTCCCCGATCTTGTTCTCGGCGAGGATTTTGCAGGCTGTGGGATCGGCTTCCAGCACATGCGTGTTACCGTCGAAATTGGTGATGTACAGCCGGCCGTCGGCCTGGCACATGGAGCTCCACGATCCGGCCCCCAGACGCTGCTCCCACTTCTTTTCGCCCGTCTTTGGGTCGAGGCACCAGGCGATGCCAGTCTCGTTCAGGATGTAGACGTAATCGCCAATGATAATGCCCGAGCCGATTCGCTGCGGATTGGGTTTGTCGCTCAGCCAGAGACGGTGCGTTTCCGTCACATCCCCTTTGCCCCCTCGTTTGACTCCCATCGCCGGGCCGGTATAGCCGCACATGGCGACGACTTCTTTCTTGCCGATCAGCGGCGAGGTATAGACCAGCTTGCTCAGGCCGCCGCAGGACCAGACTTCCTCACCCGACTTTGGATTCACCGCGTACAGCCTTTCTGGCAGGCTCAGCAGCATCAGCGTTTGGTCCCCTTCCTGGAACAGAATCGGCGTGCTCCAGGAGCCGCGGTAATCTTCGGCCTTCGGCGACTTCATCGCGCCGTATTCCTTCCGCCAGACTTCCTTTCCATCAGCAGCGTTCACAGCAATGACCGCGGCATTGAGACCCGGACCGGCATTAGTGATGACAAGTCCTTCGTGAATGACCGGGCTGGAACCGAAACCCCAAATGTGTTCGACCTTACCCAAGTCCGCCTTCCAAAGCTCCTTTCCCTCCATGTCATACGCAAACAACCCCGGCGAGCCGTGGTAGACGACAACCATCTTTCCGTCGGTGACGGGGGACGATGAGCAATAAGGGTTGGTGCCGTGGGTCGCTTCCGGGTTGCCGTATTCAACTTCCCGCTTCCAAAGGAGCGAGCCGCTGTTGCGGTTGTAGCATTGCAGCGTGCGGAGCTTGCTTTTGGCGGGAGCGTGGGCGATGAAAACCCGTTCGCCTACGACGATCGGCGTGCTATTGCCGGGTCCATCCAGTGGGACTTTCCACTTGACGTTTTCGGTGGCCGACCAGGTGAGGGGTGCACCCTTCTCGTCGGAAGTGCCGTCCCCATGCGGCCCGCGCCAGCCTTGCCAGTCGCCGGCGAGAACGGAGGAGGACGCAAGTGCTGCAATAGCCACGAAAGTGAGGTCGCGGATCATTTCAATGGGTTCCTTGTCTTGGGCACCTTGGATTTGCCATTCCCCTAACATAACGGATGGATTAACACTTGGGCTGGTCGGCACCGATCCCCGTAGTGGTTCAATTCCATGGAGAATCCCCGCATCGACTTGACCAGCGACCCTCGCCTCGCTCCGCCACCGGAGGACGCTAGCAGCCGGAGCTTTTTGGGAGTAAATTTCGCGTGTTGCGGGGTTTATGCCCGGATTTACGTCAACCCGGAGCGAAATGCCTACCGGGGTCATTGTCCCCGCTGCGGCCGGCCAGTGCAAATGAAAATCGGGCCGGGCGGGACCGACGAACGGTTCTTCACTGCCTATTGAGCGGTTGGGCCAATTTGCGTACTATCTGCGGCCCACACACCGTCTTTCCGCGCTCCACCCATGGTCGAATACGACATCCAGCGCTGCACGCGCCGTTGCCATGCAACCGGGCGAGAGCTTGCGCCGGGGGAAGCGGTCTATTCGGTCCTGGTGGAAACCGGAGGCAACATCACTCGGCAGGATTATGCGGCCGATGCTTGGCAGGGGCCGCCCGAGGACGCTCTCGGCTGGTGGAAGGGGGCAATCGCAGATGCCAGTAGCAAGCGAGTTCATTGGGCACCCAACGATGTGATGCTGCACTACTTCGAGCAGCTCGACGGCAATCCCGCCAAGGAAGATGTGCGGTATGTGCTGGCGCTATTGCTGGTGAGACGGCGGATTGTGCGAGTCGAGTCGACGGAGAAAGACGCCGCGGGGAATGAGACACTTGTTGTCTACTCGCCGCGCAATGAAGTGGAATACCGAGTCAAGGTCGCCATGCCGACTGCCGAGCGCGAAGCGACAATCCAGGCAGAGCTGTCGGAATTGCTGCACGGAGGCGAGCGGGGGGCGTGAGCCCCTTGATACTAAATCATGCACACTTTGAATAGCACTTTTCGCAACTCCATCTGGTTCCTCTTCGCCGCCGCCGCACTGGCTCTCTCCGGCTGCAACTGGAACCGCTTCTTCCGCCAGCCGGAAAGGTACGTGCAGCCGCCGCAAGTCTTTCAAGCTCAGCCGACGCGTGAAGAGTTGATTGCCAAAATCAACGACAACACCAGCCGTGTGCAGACACTGCAGTCCAGCGGCAGCCTCTCCATTCCCAAGTTGCCATCCCTGTCCACGGAAGTCGCCTTCGAGCGGCCGCGGAATCTTCGGTTCAAGGCGGGCACTCGCTTTACGGGGCCAGAGATTGACCTCGGCAGCAATAACGAGCTGTTCTGGTTCTGGGCCAATCAAGACCCGTCGAAGGCCCTTTATTTCGCTCGCCACGAGCAATTCGCCGCCAGTCGAGCCCACCAGGCAATTCCCGTGGAGCCGTCCTGGCTGAAAGAAGCGATCGGCCTGATTGAGCTTGATCCGAGCGGTCCTATTGAAGGCCCCATTCCCGCCGGTGACAAGGTGCAACTGCGCGTGCGGCAGCAAACAGGGGCGGGTGAATTCACCAAAATCCTTCTCATGGATGCCAAGAAGGGTGTCGTTGTGGAACAACAACTCTACGACCCGAAGGGACAGTTGCTGGGAACGGCGAAAGCCTCCGAACATGAATTCCACCAACTCGATGGCGTGACGCTGCCGCACAAGATCGACATCGACATCCCGCAAGCCCGCCTGCAGTTTCAGCTTGTCCTGGATCAACACGTCATCAACCGCCCGATTTCCGGCGACAATCCGTTCGACCTTCCCACCGCTCAACTTGCCGGCGCTCGGCCCATCGACATCGCCGATCCAAGTTTCGTTCCCGCGAATTCCCAGCCCACAACACCCACGGGCGCACCGCCTCGCACTTCGGCGATCCCCGCGTCGACGCCAGGAAATATCCGCGGTTTCAATCCGTGGAAGTAGCCACTCGCTGGCGCATCGGATTAGCGGCTTTTGACAGCCCGATATTGCCGCAATTCCTCCAGCACCCCCGCCATGGCCGCCGGCAGCGGCGCGGTGAACTCAATCGGCTGTTGTGTCTCGGGGTGCCGTAGCTTGATTCGCCGGGCGTGCAAGGCCTGGCGGTTGAGCAGAACGGTCGTATCCTTGAGATCGCGGCGGATTTCGCCGCGAGTGATCTCCGATCGGCCGCCGTAGAGCTTGTCGCAGAGGACCGGGCAGCCGATGTGGGCCAGGTGGACGCGAATCTGATGCGTCCGTCCGGTCTTCGGCAGCACTCGCACTGCCGCAAACCCCTCGAACCGCTCGACCACTTCGTAAAAAGTCGTGGCCTCGCGGCTGGTGGAATGGTCGGCCCGAATGGCCATCCGCACGCGGTGCGTCGGGTGCATCCCAATGGGCTGCTCGATGATGTCTTGGTCCCGGTCGGGGACGCCGACGGTGATGGCAAAGTACTCCTTTTCCGTCGTCCGATCCGCAAACTGCTCCGCCAGCCGGTAATGGCAGTGGTCCGTCTTGGCGACCACCATCACGCCGCTGGTATCTCGGTCTAGCCGATGCACCACACCCGGTCGATGCGCTCCGCCCACCGTACTGAGCTGTTGAAAATGAAAGGCCAATGCACTGGTGAGCGTCCCCGACCAATGCCCCCGCGCCGGATGCACCACCATCCCCGGCGGCTTGTTGACCGCGATGATGTGGTCGTCCTCATAGAGAATATCGAGCGGGATATTCTCCGGATTTGGCCCCGCCGCCGGCATCGGCGGCACGATGATGCTCACATTCTGCCCCGCCTTCAGCCGGTACGCCACCTTGCACCCTTCGCCATCGACCTTCACTCCGCCGAGGCCAATCACTTTCCGCAGTTGGACACGGCTATAGCGGGGAATCTCGCGGGCGAGGAAGGCGTCGAGACGGGAGCCTTCATCCTGTTTGCCCACAAGCAACTCAACGGCTTCATCGGCCGGATCAGGCAATTCGTCGGCAAGCTCGGCGGTCGGTTCCATAACAATGGTGCTTGCGAAGAACTTCTGCTAAAACCCCCTTGCCACCCGCACGTCCTCAAAGTCCCGCAGGTGATAGCCGATGCCGATGTAGTCGAGCACTTTGCACAGGCCGCGAAGGGCGACGCCGAGACCGTCGGGGCCGCTGAAGCCGCCGAATTGGCCGCCACCTTTCACGTGCGGCTCCAAATCCAAGAACACGCCGGGGATGCCCCGCTTTTTGAGCTTCTTTTCCATCGCAGGGATCAGCTCGCGGAAGTCGCGGAGGATCATTTCATGGCCGCTGTCGCCCCGGTCGGCGGGGACGAAGTGTTTGAGGGCTTCTTCATCGACGTGCGTCGTCCGCTTCATCCGCTCGGGATGGCGGTAGTCCTTGATGTGCATCCAGCCGAGCCCCTTTTTCATTTTCTCGTACTGCTCGTAGGTTTCGGTCGGGCTGTAACCCTGCGTGCTGATATTGGCGGCATCGAAGATCAGGACCATCGCCGGGTGATCGACCTGCTTGTGCAATTCCGCCAGCAGTTCGCCGTTCTGGCCCACCAGGTTGGCCTCGACCTCCAGGCCGAAGGTCAGGTCGCTGCGGTGCACGGTCTCGGCAATCTGCCCAAGCTGGTCCGCCGCCTGCTTGACGTGCTTCCAAGGGTCTTCCCCCTTAGGGTGATAGAACGAGAAGCCGCGAATGAGCTTGGTCTCGAAGGCGTGGGCCAATTCGCAGGCCTTTTTCACCTCGTCATTCAGGTACTTCTTGAATGGCACAAAACGGTTTTTCGTTCCGTCCTCCTGGTTCAGCAGCTTGACCTTGCCGATGGGGGAGCCGAGCGTGGCGACGTTCAGGTCGT
The DNA here is from genome assembly GCA_005778405.1 of Planctomycetaceae bacterium. Taxonomy (GTDB): domain Bacteria; phylum Planctomycetota; class Planctomycetia; order Pirellulales; family Pirellulaceae; genus SXOA01. The sequence continues at coordinate 20,396 of SXOA01000011.1, read as the reverse complement.
ACTCCCCTTCCAGATGGCGGATGTGGGCAATCTCCCCCTTCGTGAGGTGCATCACGTTCTTAATGCCTTGGCCGGCATCGATGAAACGGATCGAATAATACTGCAGCCCGAGCGCCGCGAAAGCACAAAACTGCTGTTCGGCGGTCTTCTGATTGGCCGCTTCGTCGCCAAAGCCGGAAAGGATGACGGAAGGCTGTTCGGACATGGGAGAATTCAAAGTTCGGGGTTCAAGGTTCCAAGTTGGGAGAAAGAGATACTAGCCCGAAGCGCCAGGGAGGGAAAGCGGACGACGGCCCACCCGGAAGGATGGTGCTGAAAAACCCCCCTGGTTTTTCAGCAGGGACGGGGGTACTGGGGGCCCCACCTAAACTGAAAAACCCCGGGGTTTTTCAGCACCGGGTGGGTTTGCATCCCCGGCAATGGGGTCTTGTTGTCCATAACTATTTCGCGGTCTCTCTTCGTTTCTTCCCGATGTGTCATGGCAGTTATATTCAAAAACAGCGTGGAATGTACTTCGGAGTTATCTGCCAGTATTCTTACATGTACAGGTGTCACCGTCAAGGCCCATCCGCAAGAATTCGGGAATAAATTTCCCCGGCGACTCGCCGCTTCCTTTTTGGAGAGACTTTTGGAAAAATAGTTGGCAGGAGGAGCGGCGAGCCCTAAGATATCGGGCAAATCGTGAGCTTCGATTCAGGAGCATTCTCATGTCCGCGGGTCTTTCTCCAGGTTCTCGCAAGTGCATGCGTTGCCTCGGCGCTCTCCCCGAGGGGGTCAATTTCTGTGTCGCCTGCGGCTTCAACAACGACTTCGGGACGTACGGCAAAATGGCCGGAAACGTCGCCGACGTCCAGAAGCGTCAGGAACGACTGCGGGCCTGGGCCAACGCCCCCAGGTGGTTGCGGTGGCTGTACTTCTGGCGATGACGGCGACTGGAAGTCGAGAGGGAATGGGACACGGAAAACATGGAAGACACGGAAGGTTTCTGCAACCGTCGTTCTGCCAAACCTGACTCCCAATTCCGTGTTTTCCGTGTCCCCACTCCCACTTTGTCCTTCTCCCCTTTGCGACTCTGCGTCTTAGCGCCATTGCGTTGACGAGAGCGATCTCACTTCACCTTGATCAGCTCGTACTTCTGCTTCACCGGCTTCTTTAGCTCGGCGATTTTCTTTTCGATCTCGGCGATGAGAGAGTCGAACTGAGGGATTTCGGCGGCGTTGTTCCCCTGCTCGTGCTTGCGGAAGAGGAAGAGGTAGGTTTCGTTCTGTGGGCGGTAGCGGTGGAAGAAGAGAGTATTCTTATTGTTGATCAGTTGACGGAGTGTATCAAACCGAAACCTGGAGCCTTCGTCGACATACCATGTGTATTCGAGCTTGAATCCCACCTGTGTGCCTATGACCTCTCCATCCACCCGAACCTCATATTCTCCGGCTTCTAGCCCCTTGACATTAAATGTTCCAGCAGACGCTGCATTCTCATGCAATCGTTTATGAGTTATCTCGCCGAGTATAAACGGGACTCCTCGATCTGTTGCTTCGATCACTACGCCTTTGGTACTTATGTCAGCTTTGGAAATCGTAGCACCGATTGCATCGTACGCTCCAGTATTGGCGTCTATTTGAAAAGTTCGTTCGTAATAATTGACGCCCAGCAGTGCGGCCAACGGCTCGGCAATCTTTTCGTTGCCATAATCGGATAGGTGAATGCCATCCTGAGTGAGTTGGTATAAGTCCGCATTCACCTTTCTGTTCTGCTCGTCTGGATCTCGGTCGGTGCAAAGCTCGTAAAGATCCAAAAACGTTTGCTCCCTCTCCTTCGCCACTTGCCCAATCACATCGTTGTACTTCCTCAAATCCGCGTTGTACTTCGCCGGGTCCGGCAGCGGCGGGGGCACTTTTTCGTGCTGCCGCGGGCCGAGGAGAACAATGCGAGCGCCGGTGGCTTCGAGAGAGTCGAGCAGCTTGTTCAGGCCCGTGCGGAATTCTGCCAGCCCCGCGTCGCCTGCGTAGGCTTCGTTTTCGCCGTAACAGACGATCAAGACAGAGGGATTGCAGAGGGCCACGTCGGTGAGCAGCCGTTCGAAGCCGTCGGCTCGGCTGCCGAAGACGGCGCGGGCGTCTCCCCAAACGTTGTCGCCGCTCCAGCCGAGGTTGCGGAAGGTGATGTATTTGCTGGGCATCGCCGCGGTCAGCATCGTTTCCAGGTAGCCCGTGCTCTGCAGCCGCTCGATGAACCCGCTGCCGAGGAAGACCACCCGGTCGCCGTCACGGAATTCAAACAGCCCCTTCTCGCGGCTCTTGGGCTTGTTCAGAATCTTAACTCCGGTGTTCCCCTCCACCAGCTCGCCTGCTTTCCCCCAGGGAGCCGTTTTGCCGTATTCGCCGAGCTCGAAGGCGGCGGGCCACGTGGAATCGTCGGATTCAGTCCGGGTCCAGGTTCCCTGCGGCTTCAAATTGAACTTCCAAGTGTTATCAGTGACGATCGTCACCGCTTCCTTTCCCTTGGCCTTCACCGTAAACGTTGCCGCCACGCCGCCCGGACCTGGGGCACCGTTCACCGCGGCGATGGCCAGCACATTTCGGCCGGGGAGCAGCCGCTTGGTGAGATTGAATTTGTATCGCTTGGTCGCGCTGTCCCCGGTTCCTATGCTGCGGCCGTTGAGGAACAGCTCGAACGCATCATCCACCGTAACCTCCGCCGTTCCCGATTCCGGCTCATCGAGATTGAACGCCTTTCTGAAATAAGCCGAGCCGTTGTCGGCTTTCGTGGCGGCATCTTTCGTCGCCCAAATCCACTGCGGCTCGGAAGAAGAAGAATAGGATGAAAAAAAAGTTAAAAGCCAGAACAGTGAAAATGAGCGACGCACAATACTTCTCCAGAAGTAGCATCACGCGGAGGCGCAAAGGACGCAGAGAAGACCGCCGATGTAATCCCCTGCGCGTCCATTGCGCCTCTGCGTGATGCTTTCTTGATTTGTAAATTACTACAAGCTAAGGATCGAGACGTTTCACGGTCGTGTAATACGCTCCTCGCGACATGCCATCCGCCTCGTCGAGCCAGGTTTGCAGCATGACGTGGCCTGTCGGCTTGAGGTCGAGCGTAATCGTGACGCTGTCGGCGGACGCGGCAATGTCCGTAGCCCCTTCAACGTCGCCAATCTTCACACGGGCCTTTCCCGCGGGGATTTTGTAGGGGACTCCCGACGGGCGCATTCGCAGCGTGAACGCGTACTTGCCGGGGCGGGCGACTTCCACTGCCCATTGACCATTCACCAGCGGATCCTTTCCGATCCCCTCCTGTCCGCTCTGATTCCACGGTGGCGTTTTATCGTCAACGGGATGCCAGTCGTGACAGCAAAGTTCCTGTTCTGGGGCGTGTTCGTCGCCGAGGGGGATGTCGGAGTATTCGTTGAAGCGTTTGGAAACGGAAGTCCACCACTCGTCGTAGAAGGCTCGAAAGCCTTTCACGAAATCGGGATGCTTTGCAACGATGTCCTTTTGTTGGTGAGGATCGTCGGGCAAGAAGTAAAATTCCTTGCTGTCGATGAGCCGATGACTGTCGTCCATGACGCAGCACTTGCGCCATTTCTCTGGATGCTCAACACGTTGCGAATGAACAACCAGTTTCCGCCGCCATAATTCTGTGTGCGAGTAGAAATGAAGCAGCGGAATTAGCGAATTGCCGTCAAATGGCGACTCTCCCTTGAGGGAGCATTGGCATAACTCCAGCAGAGTCGGCAGGAGGTCAAAATGGGCTGCCAACCGATGGACTTCATTATCTCGCAGGTGCTTATCCGCGGGCCAGCGAATGAAGCACGGCACCCGGTGCCCTCCTTCATACTGCGAGCCCTTCTGTGCCCGCATACCCGCATTGAAACCCAGCCACTTCTCACCATCTCTCGGTCTCTCCTTCTCTCCATCTTTCTTCTTCCCGCCACCGGTGCCAGGACCGATCACCCCCGCTGCCGTCCCATTGTCGGTCATGAAGACCACGATCGTATTCTCCGCCAGCTTCCAATCGTCGAGCTTGCCGAGCAGCTTGCCAATGTTCTCGTCGATGTTGGCGATCATGCCGTAGAAATTGGCCATCGGCTGGGGAACGCCCTTGTCGAGGTAGGGCTTGGCGTACTTCTCATCGACGTTGTAGGGACCATGCGGGGCGTTGGTCGCGACGTAGCAGAAGAAGGGCTTCTCCTTGTGTTTCTCGATGAACTTCGTTGCCTCGCGGAACCAGACGTCGGTGCAATAGCCGGTCTGCTCTTCCGGCACTCCGTTTCGCAAGTAGGTGTCGTCGAAGTAGTCGTTTCCCCAGTGGTCCGGCGACTGCCCCACGCCGCCGCCACGGCAGTAGAGAGCCTCTTGAAAGCCCCGGTCGTGCGGGCGATAGGGCCAGTTGTCCCCCAGGTGCCATTTTCCGAACATGCCTGTTGCATAGCCCGCCTCGGCGAAATACTGGGGCATGATTTTCTCGTCCTTCCGCAGGATCGAGCGCCCCATGATCGTGTGCCAAACGCCGACACGGCAGGAATATTTGCCGGTCATCAGTGCCGAGCGGGTCTCCGCGCAAGTCGGGTCCACATGAAAGTTCGTAAGGCGCATCGATTGCTTCGCCAGGGCATCCAGATGGGGCGTCTGGATCTTCGTGTTACCGTGAAAGCCGATGTCCCCGTAGCCCTGGTCATCGGTGATGATCAGGAGGACGTTGGGATGCTTCGTCTCTGCACCAAATGCCCGCGCAAAGAGAAGAGGAACAGAAGAGAAGGCAAAAGCTAAGAGGCAAATGCTAAAAGCTAACGTGGTTGGATTCAGACGTTTGGCATTTAGCATTGAACTTTCACCTTTTAGCGATACCGTTTGCTTGGCAGGCTGGAAGCCAACCCCACTATTTCCTTTTGACCCGTTTCTCCAGCGTGTTCATCGTTTCCTGCAGCGTGTATTTCAGGTAGTCGTCCTGATCGTAGATCAGGGACTCGGTGGCGATGTCGATGGCTTCTTGATTATTGAAGAAGCTGAGGGCCCGGACGGCTTCGAGGCGGACCCGCGGGTTTTCGTCGTTGACCTGGGCCTTGAGCAACTCAAGCGGCTTGGCGACGCGGTCGCGCCAGTAGCAGAGGACGCGGGTGGCGGCGGCGCGGGCTTTGGGTTCGGGGCTGCGTAGCATCTGATTGAGAAAGGGCTCGTTCACCACGTCGTGCTGCTGGTGAATCCAGAGGGCTTCCAGGTACTGGTGCTGGTCAGCGGGCTTCTTTGGATCGAGGCTGCTGGTCCACTTCTTTACTTCAGCCAGGACTTCCTCCGTCGGCCGGTTGCGGAGCTCGGTCCGTACGCGATAAAGGGTTCGCTCTTCCGGGATGGTCTTCAGCGTTTCGAGCAATGAAGCAACCGTTTCGCCGGAGATCTTGCTCGGAGTGACGAGCGGTTGTTTGGCGTAGCGGACCCGCCAGATGCGGCCGTGGATGTGGTCACGGTTGGGATCGCGAATGTTGTGCTGCATGTGGCCGACCAACGGGTTGAACCAATCGCAGAGGAAGAGCGAGCCGTCCGGTGCGAACTCGATATCCACCGGGCGGAAGTTCGCGTCCGTGGACGACAGCAGAGGCTCGACGGGGTCAGCCGCGAAGCCGGAGCCTTCGTCCTTCATCTTGTATTGCAGCACTCCCTGAAAGCCGATGCAGTTGTTGAGCAGGAAGTTCCCCTGGGCCTCCGCCGGAAAGTTGCGGCTGCTGACTAGCTCGCAGCCGGCGGTGGGCCGCCACTGCTTGACGAGGAACTTTTTCATGCCGCCGTGCTTGTCGGGGTAATCGAGGTCGCCGCTGAAGGCGGTTCCGTAGTAATTGTCGCCGCCGCTGGCATCGGCAATAAAGTTCTGTCCCCAGCCGTCGACGATGTGGCCCCAGGGGTTGGCGAAGTTGTAGGAGACGAATGTGCTGAAGCGGAAGGTCTTGGGCTCGAAGCGGAAGACGCCGGCATTGACGCAGCGGGTCGGACCGTAAGGCGTTTCCACCTGGCTGTGATGGAAGGTCCCTTCCTCAAAGTACAGGGCCCCGCCTTGGTCCCAGGTGAACGCGCTGATGCTGTGGTGCGAGTCGGCCGAATCAAAGCCGTGCAGCACAATCGTCCGCTCATCGGCCACGTCATCGCCGTTGGTGTCCTTGAGAAACAGCAAGTTCGGCTGCTGGGCGACGTAGCAGCCGCCGTCGCCAAGTTCGATGCCGGTGGGGACGTGCAACTTGTCCGCAAACACGGTCTGCTTGTCGGCTTTGCCGTCGCCGTTGGTGTCTTCCAGGATGAGGACTTTGTCGTTTACCGGCGTGCCGGGAAGATACTGCGGATAGCTCGGCATCGTCGTCACCCACAATCGGCCCTTGGCGTCGAAGGAAAACTGAACGGGATTTTGCAGATCGGGAAACTCCTCCTCGGAGGCAAACAGGTTGACTTCGTACCCTTCGGCCAGCTTCATCTTCTTCCGGGATTCTTCGGGCGTTGTAAGCAGGACTGGCGACTTGAAGTTGGTTTCGATCTTGGTGAACTCGCCCGTGTTGCTGTCATCAATGACCGTGGAAATCTGCTTTCCCTGGGCGACTTCCCAAATCCGCTGGTCGCGATTGGCGGTCATCTTCCGCAACTTGGCAAACTCGGCGGGAAAATTGACGATGCCAAACGGCTGCTTCCGCCCGCCATAAATATAGAAGCCGTTGACCGAGCGGTGGTCATAATAAAATTGCAAGTTCTTTTCGTTGACCTCGGCCTGGAGGCGGGCGAAATCGATTTGCGGCCCGTTCTCGACGGTGGGTCGCGGGCCGAAAAGTGCCCGGTCCAAAATTTCGCCAACGAATTTGTCGCCGTGCTCGTTCAGATGAACGCCGTTGATTGTAAACGGCAGATGTTTGACCTCCGTCATCGCTTGCCTGGTCGGAATGAACAAGTTGACGAACGGCACCTTGTGCTTCGCGGCCACGCGGGCCATCGCCTCGGTGTAGAGTTGCAGATTCGCGTTGTTCTTACTGCCGTCGGGCAACCCGTGCCGCTTCAGATTCTCATGAGCAATCGGCGACACAAGCACAATCTGCCGCAGCATCGGCAGCGGAGGAAGTTCCGTTGATTTATCGAAAGTCTTATCCCAGTTGCTGCGGACGCTGCTGTAGTTGTCGATGTTCTGCGGAGCCTTCAAGAACCCTTCCAAATCCTGTTCGAACTTGGCCAATCCCGCCGGCCCAGCGAAGGACTCGTTGAACCCAAAGAACGCCAGCAGCACGTTTGGCTTGTGGTCGGCAAGCGTGTGCTTGTGGTCTTTGAAATCCTTGCTCCGTGGCCGCAAGCCGATTTCATCCGCCGACCAGCCCAGGTTCCGTACGACCAGTTCATCCTTGGGAAAGCGGCTGTGGAGCAGAGACTCCCAGTGGCCGAAATACTGCATCCGCTCCGCCAGAGTATTGCCGACCAGGACGACGTGGTCCCCCTTCTGAAGCTTGAGCGGAAGCTCTTGAGCGACGACCGAAGAGAAGGGAATGGCCACGAACAGGGCCAGAAGGGAGAGAAATCGCTTGGACATGGAAGTTTCGCGCGAGGGTGAAGGCTGCGGGAAACGGTCCATTCTGGTGGAACATCAGCGGACGTACAACGGTGGGCAGGGCTTGGAATTGGTGCTATCTCTGCTCGCCAGAATCTTCCCCCCGCGCCGTCCGCGAAGTTGTCCGATACGGCTGGCTCGACTTGTAGAGCGTCAACCGGGCGCGGAGCTCATTCGCTTTGGCATCGGGCGCTATCTGAATCGCCTTCTCCTGCGTTTCTTTGGCGTCGTCAAACTCCCCGGCACTCGCCATGGCGGCTGCCAGCGTATCGAGATAGGCGTAGTCCCCGTTGCCGTCCAGGGCCAGTGCCTGGCGCGCGGAAGCGACCGCCAGTTCAGCATTGCGGAAGCGCTCTTCGGGGCAGGTCGCCATCAGCCAGGCCGCACCGCGATAGGCGCGGCCGAGCTTGGGACTTTGCTTGATGGCCTGGCGATAGTCTTCCGCCGCTTCTTCCCACAAGCCAATGTCGGTTCGCACGTCGCCGCGGCCGACCAGCGCCTGGGCATTTTCTGGTTCCAGTTGCAATGCGCTGTTGAAGTCGTTGAGCGCCGAGCGAAACTTTTGCAGCCGTAGCCAGGCATTCCCCCGTCCAAGGAGGGCCGCCACGTCTTCGGGCTTGAGCTGAAGGAACTGGTCATAGTCGTCCGCGGCCTCGGCAAACTTTCCTTGCTTGGAATGGAGCTCCGCCCGGTTGAACCAGGCATTGTCATATTTCGGGTTCAGTTCGATGACCCTGGTGAAGTCGGCAACCGCCTCGTCCGTGCGGCCGCTCAGGGCAAGACTGACTCCCCGGTTCTGGACGGCTTTCCACTTCTTGGGGTCGTGGGTCAGCGCCGCTTCAAAATCCGTCAGGGCAACTTCGTCGAGTTCGTTCGCCTTCCGCTCCTCCCCCTTCTCCGCCAGAGCCGCGGCCTGGCTGGCATAGGTTTCTCCTCGCCTGTTGTATCCCCAGGCCGCCAACTCGTGAGCGTAGGCCGAGTTCTCGGCTGAAAGCTTCACGCCCAGCACCCGTTCGCACTGCTCAATAATCTCGCTGAAGTCGTCCACCGTCTGGGCCGCTGCGGTCTTGGCAAATGCGGCTTCCAGCACCTGGCGAGCGGTGACTTTTTTGGCTTTCGTCGCCGGCTCGGGCTCCGCTTCGGTCTGGCCGAACGATGCGGGGACCAAATCGGTGCAGAGTAGCACCGCGGCGGCAAGAAAAAGACAGCTGGTGCGAATTGACATCGTTCCTCCATGAACCGGCGGTCCCCCACCAGGCCAAGATTGTCCCGCCGCTGCCGCCGACCAGGCAAGAGCAATAATGGCCAAAATCCCCAAATATCACCTGGTCGCGGTAGGATGGGGAACCTTGATTCGCCCCGCGGAACCCGGAACTACTCACCTGCCGACAGGCTATGCCCAATGCCATCTCCGATTGAAACCGCGGATTCGACCCGGCCGCCAAACGGCGAGTTGCCGCAAAATCCAATTGCTGGTGAAGCTGCTAGCGATTCACCAGCGTCCGCCGAGTCAGTCACTCCCGTGACAGCCCCCTCGCTCGTCCGTTCTTTCCGGATGGGGGTCATCCGCCGGATGATTTTGGGACTCTTGTTCGTCCTTCCCATCGCCCTAACGATCTTGGTGGTTTATCAGATTTACCACCTCCTCAATCAATGGGTGATTTCTCCGCTCGCCCAAGTCATCACGCCGCTCGGCAGCGACAACGTGTATTGGAAGGCCGCCGAGACGTACGTTACCCCCTTTCTTTCCGTGGCAGCCGTGCTGCTGTTCCTGTATTTGATGGGTTATGTCTTTCAGACGCGGCTCAATCGGTGGCTTGACTGGATTGTGGACCGCATCCCGGGCATCTCCCTGCTCTACCGGGCCATCCGCGACGCCTCCTCCGCCATGCACGGCCCGCAGGGGATCAAGACCTTCGACAAAGTAGTCCTGGTCCCGTTTCCCCATGCTGGGGCACGGGCTACCGGCTACCTGATGGGAGAAAGCGAAGACGAAAAGTCGGGGCGTAAGCTCGCCTGTGTCTATATTCCCATCGGCCTCTTTCCGCCGTCGGGGTACACGCTGGTCTTTTTGCGCGACGATGTGACCATCACCAATTGGGATTCCGCCTCGCCCTGGAAGATGATTATTTCCGGCGGACTGACGCTGCCAGAAAAGGTGCCGTTCATCCCGTAGCGTAGGGCAACTTCCTTCACCGGGCCTATTTTCCCAGGCTCTTCAAAAAATCCTGGAAATCATCTTCCTCCTCGGCAGCTTCCTCGGTATCCGGAGCTTTCGCCGCCGGCGCTGCGACTGGGAGAGCTGGGGTGGCAACGACCGCGGGGCTGGCGGGCTTGGCCGCGGGGGGAGGAAGCGGCATGGCGACGGGTGCAGTTAGGGGCGCGACAGGCTTAGCGACAATCGGCATGGGCGCAGCCACGGGGAGCGGCGCAGCGGCAACGGGGACCGGCGGCTTCTTGGGCTCGCCTATGTTGATGGCAGGGATGAACAGCGTCCCTGAGGGAGTCTTGGAACTGGCGGTCACTGGCATTGGTGAAACCGTGTCGGAACCTGGCCGCACTGTTTCGTCGAAATTGAAGTCTCCAATCTCCAGCGGTTGGGAATTATCTTCCGCATCCGCGATGTCCGCAGGCGAAGCAACGATCACGGGAGTGGCGGCGGCAACTACCACGGCTTTTGTGGCCGGAAGCGTTTCCTTGGCGGAGGACTTCATGACCGGTCCGGGACCGGCCGGGGGACTGGAAGCGCCAGCCCCTTCATAAACCACACGAAAGGTTACCGTCCCAATCGACAACAGCTCCTCCGAATCGATCAGCGAGGGTTCCGCAATCTTCTGGTTGTTAACAAATGTGCCGTTGAGCGAACCCAAGTCGCGAACCATCAGCTTGCCATCGGATTCGAAAATCTCGCAGTGCTGCCGGCTGACCAGGGCTTGCGGCAGCATGATGGTGCAGCCCCGCCCGCGCCCGATGGTGCTGGGAAGGCGCAGTTTGATTTCGGCCGTCTTCACTTCGCCGCCGACGACAACGAGCCTGGCATTGATTGGCATATTCCACCCACACCCAGCGTAACTACCTTCCGTCCTCTTCTCTGCCTCCAGTCTAACCTTGAAAACAACGCAACTCAACTTGCTGGCTGGCGCAGGCCAAAAAGCCAACTGCGTCCCCCTTGCTACAGCTTTCCCGTCATCTTTGCCAACAGCGTCATGGAAACGGTCATATAGATGACGATCCCCAAAATGTCGCTAATTCCCGCGACAAACGGGTTGCTCATCATGGCGGGGTCCAGCCCCAGTCGCTTGAACATCAGGGGCAAGAGCGAGCCCGTGATTGCTCCGCTGGTGACGACGATGACCAGCGTGATGGGGACGACCAGGGGCCACAGGAGGTGGTGGTGCGCGACCGGATGATTGCGGGTCATGAACCAGGAGAGCAACAGCCCAAATGCGGCCAACACCGCGCCAAGCATCATGCCGACGAGCACTTCGCGGAACAGAACCCGCCGCCAGTCCGAAAGCTTGACGTCGCTGGTCGTCATGGCGGTGATGATGAGCGTCGCCGATTGATTTCCCGAGTTGCCGCCGCTCGACATGATCATCGGCACAAACAGCATCAGCCACGGCCATTCATCCAGCCGGGCTTCAAAGACTTTGAGAGCAGTGGCGGTGAGCGAAGCGGTGACGAACAGAATGGTCAGCCAGATGCCCCGCTTCCAGGCCAGCGTAAAGACATCGGTCTTGAGATAACTTTCCGTGAGCGGAGCCACGCCGGCCAATTGCTGAGCGTCTTCCGTGGCTTCTTCGCGGAAGGCGTCGAGCACGTCGTCGTGCGTGATGATCCCCACCAGCCGCCGCTGGGCATCGACGACCGGTATGGCGAGCAGGTCATACTTGGCGACCTTGCGAGTGACCTCTTCCCGATCATCCAGCGCATTGACCGTAATCAAGTCTGACCGCATCAACTCCCCCAGCCGCTGCTGTTGCTTGCCGATGGCGGAAACAAGCTGCCGGGAGGAGACGACGCCGCGCAGGTGCAGGTCGTGGTCAACCACATAAATGTAGTAGATGGTTTCCAGGTGCTCGGCCTGGTGAGAGAGATCGGTCAGCGCCTCGCGGACGGTCAGGGCCTCGTCTAGCATGGCGATTTCCGTCGTCATCATCGCGCCAGCCGTATTCTCCGGATATTCCCGCAGCTTAAGCAGGTCGCGGCGCTCGTCGGCAGGTAAGAGTGGCAGGATCTCCTCGACTACCTCTTCCCGCACATCGTGGAGCAAGTCCACTCGGTCGTCAGCAGGAAGATCGGCGAGCAGTTCAGCAACTTCGGCCCGGTCCTGCGACTCAATAACGGAAATCTGCTTCTCGTGGACGAGATAGAGGAAGATCTGCTCGCGAAGCTTCAGGTCCGCATGTCGCAGCACCCGCCAGGACTCGGCGGGATCCAACCCTTCCATGAACTCCGCGGTCCGGGCCGGGTTGAGGGCGGTGCAGAATTCTTCCAGGTCGTGGGCGTTGTTCTCCGCGAGCATCTCGCGCAGTTCTGGGAGGAACAACGTGTTCATTTTTCCGCCGGTAGCAAGGCGCGAGAGAAACTGGGCAATCACAGCCTAGTGTGCAAGTATCGGCGGGAAACCCAGAAGTGTCAAAGGCGGGAGAACGGCACTGAAAAAGTCGCATTTGCTACGAACGACCCCGGCAAGCTACAATCAAGCCTGGAAACGGACGGCGTTCTGCTCATCACCGGCAATTCTGCGATGGATAAAGCGAAGCTCACCGCGGTCTTCAATCTCGGCTTTCGCCAGGGGGCCACTGACCGTGAAACGGCCGGTATGGTGCTTTCCCATACCGAGACCCCTCCGCCTCCAGCCAAGATTCCCTCTGCTCCTACCAGCATCACCGTTTCCATCGAACAACGGGCCTGGCAGGAAGGGTATTCGATGGGCTTCACCATGGGCTCCTCGGCGGCCGAGCTTGCCGCTGCTAAAAACCCCAAGACGTCTGGACTGGTGGGGGAACTGGCGCAAGAGATGGTGGAAATGTTTGGCGTCTTCAAGCGTCTCTCAACGTTCAAGTAATCCCTTGGCAGGGAAGATCTGTTTGATTCAAGCATCCGCCGGGATGCCGCCGTGGGTTGATGCTCGCGACTTTCCCTGCGAAGATGGTCGGCGACGTTTGCCCAATCCATTTGAGAGAGAAATCATGCCCTCGTCGGCCAAGAGCTTGAGCACCAATTTCACCATCGCCCTTCTGGCGGGCCTACTCGCACTGCTGGTTGGTAGCGGCCTCGTCAGCCAGGAAAAAAAGCCCGTCGAAACCGACGCGGCGGACAAGGACTATGCGGCGGAACTGCCGCGGATTCCGCCGACGGAGGCCAAAGATGCATTGAAGACGTTTACGGTTGCCAAGGGGTTCAAAATGGACCTCGTTGCCGCCGAGCCGCTGGTGACGGACCCGATCGCCGTCGCCATCGACGAGAACCTGCGGATGTACGTCGTGGAAATGAACGGCTACAGCGAGAATCGGGACGAGAAGCTCAGCAAGATTCGCGTGCTGGATGATAAGGAGGGTGACGGCAAATATGAGACCAGCAAGATCTTCGTGGACAAGCTCCATTGGCCCACGGCGATTGCCTGCTGGGACGGCGGCATCATTGTGGCCGATGCTCCCGACATCCTGTGGTTCAAGGACACCAATGGGGATGACGTGCCGGACCAAAGGAAAGTCCTCTTCACCGGCTTCGGCCTCACCAACGTGCAGGGGCTCATCAACTCGTTCAATTGGGGGCTCGATAACCGCTACTACTGCTCCACCAGCAGCACCGGGGCGGAAGCGACCAAGCCGAGCGACCCAAGCTTCAAACCGCTCCCCCTGCGCGGCCGTGATTTCGCCCTCGACTGCCGCAAAATGACCATTGAACCGACGACCGGCGGTGCCCAGCACGGCATGTCTTTCGACGACTGGGGGAATCGCTTCATCTGCTCCAACAGCGATCACATCATCCAGGTGATGATTGAAGACCGCTATCTGGCCCGCAATCCGTACCTCGCCGCGGCCATGCCGAAGAAGAGCATCGCCGCCGACGGCCCGCAGGCCGACGTCTTCCGCAACAGCCGCGTCGAGCCCTGGCGCGTGGTCCGTACGCGGCTGCGGAAGAAGGGGATCGTTCCCGGCATCGTGGAAGGGGGCGGGCGGGACTCAGGCTATTTCACGAGTGCGACCGGCGTGACCATCTATCGCGGCAACGCCTGGCCCAGTGAGTATGACGAGCTGGCGATTGTCGGCGACGTGGGAAGCAACATCATTCATCGCAAAAAGTTGGAAGAGAATGGACTTGAATTCAAAGCGGTGCGGATCGACGAAAAATCGGAGCTGGTCGCCTCCACCGACAACTGGTTCCGTCCCGTGCAGTACGCCAACGCTCCCGACGGCTCGCTCTACATCTGCGACATGTACCGCGAAACCATCGAGCACCCCGCCAGCTTGCCGCCGGCCATCAAAAAGCACGTCGACCTTACCAGCGGCCGCGATCGGGGGCGCATCTGGCGGCTCATCCCCGAAGACTTCCGACAGCCGAAGCTGGAGAAGCTCGGCGGCAAGACAACCGAGCAACTGGTGGCGCTATTGGAGCATCCCAACGGCTGGCATCGAGATACGGCAGCGAGGCTAATTTATCAGCGGCAGGATCAGAAGGCGGTTTCCTTCTTGAAGCGAATGGCAACCTCGTCGAAGTTCGCTCCAGCCCATGTGCATGCCATGTACGCTTTGGCGGGGCTCGATGCTCTGGATGCCGACGTCGTGAACGCGAACCTGCTGATCCAGAACCGCCGCGTCCGGCAACATGCCGTTCGGCTAGCGGAGCAGTTTATCGAGGGCTCACCTGGCACTCGCAAGCTGCTGACCGACAAGCTGACGAAGGATGAATCTCTCCATGTCCGATATCAACTCGCTCTCTCGCTGGGCGAGCTCCCCGCCGAAATTGCCGCCCGCAATGCGGCCTTGGCGGAGTTGGCGGCAAAGGACGGCGCGGACTCCTACATGCGGACCGCCATCTTGAGCTCCGTCAAAGAAGGAGCCGGCGATCTCCTCTTGCGGCTACGGAAGAATGCTGAATTCCGTGCCACCCCCCACGGCCGTGAGCTGTTGAAACTGCTCGCCACGCAAATCGGCAAGCAGCAGGACGCCGGCGATGCGGTCGCTTTGCTGCAAACACTGACGAACCTCGACAAGGAAGACCCCGCCGCATTTCAGACCATCATTCAGGCCCTGGCCGCCAAGCCGGGAAGCGACCTGGCCACGAGCCTGGAACAGGTCACCGGCGGCAAAGCGGCGGAGGTGATGCAGGCAGTCTTCACCAGCGCCCTCAAATCCGCTGGCGACGAAAACTTGCCTGCCGCCAAACGCGCCACTGCGGTCAAACAACTTTCCACCGGCTCCTTCGCCGATGCCGCCGAGCTGCTGACGAGTTTTCTGGAGCCGACCCAGCCGGCGGAGTTGCAGGGGGCAGCCCTTTCCACGCTCGGCTCCTTCGACAGCCCCGAAGTGGCCGGCCTGCTGGTCGACCGTTACGCCACCATGAGCCCACGCCTCAAGTCGCAGGCAGCCGATGTGCTCTTTTCCCGCGCAAGTTGGATTGTAGCCTTGCTCGATGCCATCGAGACGGAAAGCATTCCGCTGGGCGACGTCGATCCCGCCCGGCTCAAGCTCCTGACGGATCATGGCGACGAATCCGTCCGTGAACGGGCTAAGAAAGTCGTAGCCAAATTACAAGTGACCAAGCGCGGCGACGTGCTGGCGGTCTATAAGCCAGTGCTGGAGATGAAGGGGGACGTCGCCCGCGGCAAGGAGGCTTTCAAGAAAACCTGTGCCGCCTGCCACAAGCTGGAAGGTGTTGGCTTCGAGCTCGCTCCAAATCTGGCCGCGATGAAGAACCGCGGGCCGGAGGCGATTCTGCTGAACGTCCTCGATCCCAACCGCGAAGTGAACCCGCAGTACCTCAATTACGTCGTGCAACTTGGCGACGGCCGCACGCTCAACGGCATCATCTCCGCCGAAACCGCCACAAGCCTCACGCTCAAGCGAGCCGACAATGCCACCGATACCGTCCTCCGGATCGACATCGAGCGGCTCAAGAGCACCGGTCAATCGCTGATGCCCGAAGGGCTGGAGAAGCAAGTGGACAAGCAGGCGATGTCGGATTTGCTCGAGTATTTCAAGTCGCTAGAGTAGGCCGTCTCTCCGAGACGTGCCTGGAGTGAACTCCACTGCTTGTGCAGAGTCCCTTTGCAAATCACGCTTGCTCCGGCGCTACCTTTACACCCGAACGCCCCGGAGGTGCGTCCTACCCTTATTGCCTCACCAGCTCCAGCAACTTTCGCGCACACGCAATGGCAAACGCCTCATCATTGATGTGGTTATCCAGCTCCACCAGTTCGACTGCACCAAGCGTGCGGCGGATACCGTCATAGAGGGCGCTGCGCGCGGCGAGGTCGTCGAAGGGTTGTCCCGCGCGATCGATGGCCGAGACTCCTTGCAGCGGCAGCAGGATGCAGGCCGGGCCAGTTGCCGCGGCGACCTTGCGGCCGACTTCTTCGCCGAGCTTGGCGTTCTCTTCCGGCGTCGTCCGCATCAGCGTGACCGACGGATTGTGGACGTGGAATTTGCGATCTTTGAACTTCTCCGGCACCGTTGGGACTGGGCCGAAGTTCACCATGTCGAGCGCCCCGACCGAAACCACCTGGGGAATGCCACGCTTCCCGGCCGCCGTCAGTCGGTCTGGTCCCGCGGAGAGGACGCCGCCGACCAGCTCGTCCGCCAGTTCCGTGGTTGTAATGTCGAGCACGCCGGCAATCAGGCCGTCACGAATCAGCGATTCCATCGCCTGTCCGCCGTTTCCCGTGGCATGAAAGACGAGGACTTCGTAACCCGCTGCTTCGAGAACCTGCCGTGCCTTTTGAACACAGGGAGTCGTCACGCCAAACATGGTGGCCGCGACGAGCGGCTTGTCTGGTTCGGCGCGGGTCTCTCGTTCGGCGCGGGTCTCCCGACCCCGCCGAAACGCTGGACCGAAGGTCTCCCCGTCCGAATTCGGGAGACCTTCGGTCACGCCCTGTGGCTCGGTCGGGAGACCGGCCACAACGCTGCAGTCGAATCTCACCATTCCCGCCATTGCCGCGGCGGCTTCGCCCAGAATCTTGCGGCTGACACGGTTGATGCCCGCGATGTCGACGACGGAGTTGAGCATCAGGATGTCTTTGTCCCCGACGTATTGCCGCACCTGGCCGGAGGCGAGCGTGCTGACCATTAACTTGGGAACGCCGATAGGAAGTTCCCGCATCGCCGCGGTGCCGATGGCTGTTCCTGCCGATCCGCCTAGCGCCAGTACGCCGCTCACCTTGCCAGCAGAGAAGGCATCACGCACGAGTTTGGCAGCGCGATTTGCCGAGGCCGTCACAGCCGCTCCGCGGTCGGTTGTGCCCATGCAGCTTGTGTCGACAACTGTTACGTCCAGCCCCAGCTCCATCAGCCGGTTGCGGACAAATGCGGCTTCGGGGCCTTTGGTGTCGAGGGTGACGAGGAGGTAAATGGACACGGTAGTAACAGTCTTTCACGGCAGCAACGGAAGCCGACAAGCGGGCCGCGTGTGGCTACGTTAGTAACGCGCCATGTCTTTCTTGCTGCGATCGGGGTGCAGGATCGTCAACGTCTCTTCGGCCTTTTGCGACATGAACCGGAGTTCGCTGCCGACGGCGAGGAACTGCATTCCTTGTTTGGCGCGCTCCAGGCCATTCTCGGGATCCATCGCGTGGATGCCTGTCGGGCAGCCAACCTTTTTGCCGACTTCGATGACCTTTTGGATCGCTGCTTCGTGCTCGGCGGGCGTGGGGAAGGTGCCGTCGGGCTTGCGCATCTGGAACCGCAGGTCGTTGGGACCGATGAAGATGGCGTCCACGCCGGGGAGGCTGTAGATCTCCGGGGCGTTGGCCACGCCCCGCGGACTTTCCGTCTGAAGCACCACCAGAATATTGTCGTTGGCGGCGGTGTAATAGTCGCTGGCCGCCATGTCGAAGTTCATGGCGTGCATCCCGCCGCCGACGCTCCGATTGCCGATGGGGGGATAATAGGCGGCTGCGATGGCGATTTTGGCCTGCTCGACAGTGTCCACCATCGGCACGACGATGCCCCAGGCACCGGCGTCGAGAACCCGCTTGATGTAATGGTGGCTCCCTTCGGGCACGCGGGCCAGCGGCACGCAACCCGCTTCGGCGACGGCGGCGAAGATCATAGCCGCCTGCGACCAGTCAATGGCGGAGTGCTCGATGTCGAGTGTCAGCCAGTCAAACCCCATCCGGGCCAGGATACGAGTGGCGTACAAATCGCCGAGGCTCAGCCAGGTGCCAAAGCTCACTTCGCCACGCTTGAGTTTTTCCTTCACATAGTTCTTGCGCATGAGACCGTTTCGCTCCAAGGAAATTCAGAGTCATCCAGATTGGCCTTTAGCCTAACGACGAAAACAGAGGCTGCAAATGAGCCCTGGCCTCACGTCGAATCTGCCACGGGGCGGATTCGGCTCCAGTTGGGAAACCGCACCCGTTCCAGCCGATAACCGGCCAGCCGCATCAGCCCCAGCGACATCAAGAGCCAGCCCAGAAAAGTTCCATTCATCCAAGCAAACATGAAGATGCTCCGCCGCAGGTCGAGTCCGCGCGCCGCCAGCCACTGGAGCAGCGTTATGATCGCGGCCAGCCCCAGTGTAATGGCCAGGTCTTTGAGCGGGCCGCGGGGAATCCAGTAGATGGTCACGACCGTGTTGGAGAGGAGCAGGTTTCCAACCAGGAGCACACTGGCGAGCAACAGGCTGTCTTCGCTGACATTCGTCCAGTCGAAGACGGCGTTTTCTGGCCAAAGCATCCGCAGCGAACCGAGGAGCAAAGCGATGGCGGCCATCAAGGCCAGCAATTCCCAGAGATGGAACTGAGCTCGTCGCGGTCGCGGGATTTCGCCACTGTCGACATTCCGCCAATCGATGCCAAAAGCCCGCGCTGCCAGGAACATGCCCAGAATCGCCAGGCAGTGCAGGAGTGCTGAGGCGAGCGTCATTACAGCAGCCTCGATGCGAAACGGTCCCGGATTACCACGAAATGCCATTAGCAGCACGAACCCCGCCAGCAGAGAACCCAGCATGGCCAGCGGCAGCCGGAGGGCGAATGTCATCGGCGTCCAGGCTGCCCATGCCGCGACGACCGCGATTTCCCCATGCACCAAGCCCGACGCAATCCGCATCCGGCCGCCGATGCGGGAAACTGGCCAGACCCCTTCGGGCACCATCACCAGCAGGCCCAAGGCCACGACATGTAGCAGCACCAAAATCAGGATTGGAGCGACGCGGATAGTCAAAAGATTGCGAATCATTCATCTTCCATTCTAGCCATTTGCCCAGTTGCGGGCGGGCAACCAATCGCCTTGACCCCCATGCTGTCCGGCCCTACTCGCGGTAGAATGGGCCGTTTCCAACCTGATCTGTTTTCGACCCGCCTCCCCGCGGGTCGCTTGCGTTATGACCATCGCCAAATCTCCCCGCATTGCCGACGAGCGCGTTTTGGTGCTTGATTTCGGAGCCCAGTACGCTCAGCTCATCGCCCGCCGCGTCCGCGAAAACCACGTCTACTGCGAAATCGTCCGGCACGACATTACGGCCGAGCAGGTGAAAAAACATGATCCCAAGGGGCTGGTCCTTTCGGGAGGCCCTTCCAGCGTCTATGAGGAGGGTGCCCCCAAGTGCGACCCGCGGATTTTTTCGCTGGGGATTCCCGTGCTCGGCATCTGCTATGGAATGCAGCTTGCTTGCGAAACGCTTGGCGGAAAGGTTACCAATGTTCCGGCACGCGAATTCGGCAGAGCCCGCTGCCAACTCAAGCAGCCGGAGGGACTGTTCGCGGGGGTGACCGACCATTTTGACGTTTGGATGAGCCACGGGGATCAGGTGACGCGAGTCTCCGACGACTTCGTCTCGCTGGCCGGCACTTCCACCTGCCCCATCGCCGCGGTGAAGCATAAGAAGCTGCCGGTCTACGGCTTGCAGTTTCATCCGGAAGTAACACACACTCCCATCGGCGGCACGCTGTTCCATAACTTCCTGATGGCGGTCTGCGGATGCAGCGGCTCGTGGCGGCTCGGTGATTTTGCCAAGGAAGCCATCGAGCAGATGCGGGAGCGAATCGGGACGGGCCGGGTCATCTGCGGTCTCTCCGGCGGCGTCGATTCCGCCGTTACCGCAGCGCTTCTTTACCGGGCGATTGGCTCGCGGCTCTCGTGCATTCTGGTCAACAACGGCTTGCTCCGCAAAGATGAGCAGGCAGCGGTCATCGCCGAGTTTAGCGGGCACTTCAAAACGGACCTGCACGTTGTGGACGGCGAATCGCGGTTCCTGGAAGCTCTGAAAGGAATCACCGAGCCGCAGGAAAAGCGCCGCCGCATTGGCCACGCCTTCATCGAATGTTTCAAGGAAGAGGCCAAGGGAATCCAGGACGCTCGCTTCCTCGCCCAGGGGACGCTCTATCCCGATGTGATTGAAAGCGGTGCCGCCCACGACGGCCCGGCCGCCACCATCAAGCTGCATCACAATGTCGGCGGCCTCCCGGCGGAGCTCGGCTTTGAGCTCGTCGAGCCGCTCCGGGATCTGTTCAAGGACGAAGTGCGACAACTGGGCAAGGAACTGGGGCTCCCTGACGATCTGATCTGGCGGCACCCCTTCCCGGGGCCTGGGCTGGCGGTAAGATGCCTGGGAGCGATCACCAGAAGTCGCCTGGAGGTGCTCCGGCATGCCGATGAAAT
>SXOA01000010.1 GCA_005778405.1 Planctomycetaceae bacterium | reverse complement strand
CGCCAACCTCTGCTTCGGCGGCCGCAACCGCAACCGGCTCTTCATGTGCGGCAGCACCTCGGTCTATTCGCTCTTCGTGAACACCCAAGGTGTGCCGGGCGGTTAGTCACCCAAGAGCGTCCGATGCGAGGGAGAGGCCGTGGTCAAAGAGGGAGCCGTCTCGTAAAAGAGATCACCGAACAAGGTCAAATGGAAGCGGCGGCAGGTTCGCGGCCTGCGCATGCTGGGCTATAATGGTTCCGGTAAATTCCAGCTACTGGCGTTGCAATGGATGAGGGAGAGTTTGCGAATGTTTGTACGAAGCGTGTTTAGTTTTCGCTTGTTGATTTTGACAATGCCATTTGTGGCGGTTGGGCACTCAACTGCCGCTGAGCCGGAAGCCAAAGAACTCGAGAAGAGTTATCCCGCCGAAATCCGGCCGCTGATTGTCAGCTATTGCCAGAAGTGCCACTCGGGAGATCGGATTGAGGCGGATGTTGACCTGAGGGCGATTGGGACTTGGGCCGATGTTCGCAAGCATCCGGAGACCTGGCAAAAAGTCGCCGCGATGCTGGAAAGCGGCCAGATGCCGCCAAAGGATGAGCCTCAACTGAAGGGGGCGGAGCGGGAAAAACTGGAAAAGTGGGTTCGCGGCTATTTGACGATGGAAGCCCGAGTGCGAGCGGGAGATCCTGGCCGCGTCGTGCTGCGGCGGCTGAACAATGCGGAATATACGTATACAGTGCGGGACCTCACGGGCGTTCATTCCCTGGAGCCCGCCAAGGAGTTTCCGGTCGACGGTGCCGCAGGTGAAGGATTCACGAATACCGGCAACGCACTGAGCATGTCGCCGGCCCTCGTCACCAAGTACCTGGATGCCGCCAAAGGGATCGCGGACCATGCGGTGCTGCTGCCCGATGGGTTTGTGTTCTCGCCGAATGCCACAAGACGGGACTGGACGAACGACAAACTGGCGGAAATTCGGGCCTTTTATCGCCCGTTCACTGAGGCTGGTGGCGGCGACAAGGTTAATCTGCAAGGCATTGTCTTCGATACCAACGAAGGGGGCCGGCTGCCGGTAGAGAAGTATTTTCTGGCCACGCTGGCCGAGCGCGAACGGCTGGCGAAAGACGCAAAGAATGTTGAAATGGTGGCCCGCGAACGGAATCTGAACGCCAAATATCTCGGCACCCTCTGGAAGTATCTTTCGAGCAAAGAGCCGTCCCTGCTGCTCTCGCCCCTTCGTGTCCACTGGCAGTCGGCTAAGGCGGAAGATGCCCCGGCGCTCGCCGCGGAAATTGCCGCCTGGCAAAAATCGCTGTTCAAGTTCGGCAGCGTCGGGCATATCGGCAAGGTCGGCGGGCCGAAACGCTGGCTCGAACCGGTCAGCCCAGTGGTCCCTCGACAAGACTTGCGATTCAAGTTTCCCAGCGAACTTCCCGGTGGCGAAATCACGCTCACGCTCGTCACTTCCGATGCCGGCGACGGAAACGACCATGACTTCGCACTGTGGCAGAACCCGCGCATCGTCGCCCCCGGCTGGCCGGATTTGCCGCTGAGGAACGTGCGGCATGTGATGAACGAACTGACGGTTCGCCGCGAGCGCATTCTCGCCTCAACTGCCAAGTACCTCACCGCTGCCGATGAAGCAGCCGCAGCAGAGGGAAAAACCAATACCGAAGAACTCGCCAAGAAGCACGGATTGGAAGCCGATGCCCTGGCCGCCTGGCTCAATTATCTGGGCATTGGCTCGGGGGGAAGTGTCGAAGTCACCGGCCATTTCACCAACAAGTTAATGAGCGCTGCGGGTTATGACTTTGTGAAAGGTTGGGGAGTCGACGCGACCCCACTCTTCATGGCCAATTCGTCGGACAAACACGTCCGTATCCCCGGCAATATGAAGCCGCACAGCGTGGGAGTCCATCCCTCGCCGACACTGCGAGCCGCCGCGGGATGGAAGAGCCCCCTGACCACGAAGATGCGAGTCTCCGGCGCTGTCACGCACGCTCATCCCGAGTGTGGCAATGGCGTCACCTGGCTCGTCGAGCTTCGCCGCGGCACCACTCGCCAACGTCTGGCGACCGGCACTGCTCAGGGAAACAAGGAATTCAAATTCGGCCCGCTGGAAAATGTGGCGGTGGAAGCGGGGGACGTCATTTCGCTCCTCATCGGCCCGCGTGACGGCAACCATTCCTGCGACATGACGGCTATTGACTTGACGCTGACCACGACCGAGGAAAGGGAAGCCGAACGAAAAACGTGGGATCTGGCCGCGGATGTTTCGGGAGATATTCTCGCCGGAAATCCACATGCTGACCGCTACGGAAACCAGCCTTGGCATTTTTACACGGAGCCGGAAGGGCCGACGGCGACTTCGCCGGTCATTCCCGCGGGTTCTGCTTTGACCAAGTGGCAAGACGCCAAAGGAGCGGAAGCGCGACTTGTCGCGGCGGGCGAGGTTCAAAATCTGCTGACAGGAAAATCGCCGGAGGGAGGGGCGGCGAGTGCCGCGCTCAAACAGCAATTGAGGGCTAGCGGCGGGCCACTGTTAGGTGGCATTCTGCGGTCCCTTTCCAGCGGCAAGATTGAGGCCACAAGCGCTGTCGGCGAATGGGGACTCGATCCGGCCCTCTTCGGCAAACATCCTGCCGGCGGCGAGGTCGATGCCAATAGTCTCTGTGTTCGTGCCCCTACCCTGATCGAGGTCCGCCTTCCGACTGACCTGGTCGAAGGTTGCGAGCTGGTTGCGTCCGGCGTTCTCGATCCGAAAGCCGCCGCGGAAGGAAGCGTCCAACTGCAGGTGCAAAGCGGCAAGGCACTGGCGGGAATCGGGCTGAAGCCTTCTGAAGCCAGTACAACGCAAATCGGCGGCCAGTGGACCAGCGACAATCGCCGCACTTCGTTCGCGACGCCGATCCTGGTGAGCGAAGGAAGCCAGGCACGCCGGCGAATCGAAGCTGGATTCGAAGAGTTCCGCCAGTTGTTCCCCGCCGCACTGTGCTACACCAAAATTGTTCCCGTTGATGAAGTGGTGACACTGACGCTGTTCTATCGTGAGGACGACCACTTGATGCGGCTGATGCTGACTGACGCCCAGCAAAAGCAACTCGATAAGCTCTGGGACGAGATGCATTACATCAATCAGGATGCGATAACGCTCGTTGACGCATTGGAACAGCTCATTCAATATGCGACGCAGGATGCCGACCCCAAGGTCTTCGAGCCCCTCCGCAAGCCGTTCGCCGACCGGGCGGCCGCCTATCGCCAGCGGCTGATCGACACCGAGCCGCGGCATTTGGAATCGCTGCTCGCTTTTGCCGGTCAGGCATATCGCCGCCCGCTCACGGATACAGAAGCCAAGGAACTGCGTGAAATGTACGCTCGGCTGCGGCAACAAGAGATTCCGCACGAAGACGCCTTCCGCCTCACGCTGGCGAGAATCCTTGTCTCGCCGGCCTTCCTCTATCGCATCGAAAGGCCAGGCCCCGGAGCTGGCCAAGACCCCGTTTCTGACACAGAGCTCGCCAGCCGACTCAGCTATTTCCTCTGGTCGAGCCAGCCCGACGAAGAGTTGCGGCAACTCGCGGCGGCGGGAAAACTGAGCGATCCGACCGTGCTCAAAGCACAGACTCACCGGATGCTCAAGGATGCCAAGACCCGGCGATTGGCGACGGAGTTCGCTTGCCAGTGGGTGCACATTCATGATTTTGACCATCTCGACGAAAAGAGCGAGCGGCACTTTCCCACGTTCGTCGGCCTCCGCGGCGCGATGTATGAGGAGTCGATTCAGTTCTTTACCGACCTATTTCAAAACGACGGCTCGGTGACGGGAATTCTGGATACCGATCACACCTTCCTGAACGAAGATTTGGCGAAGCACTATGGCATCGTGGGCGTAAGCGGGGCTGAGTGGCGGCGGGTCGATGGCGTGAAGAAGCACGGCCGCGGCGGAATCCTGGCCCAGGCGACGACGCTGGCCACGCAGTCGGGTGCCTCGCGGACCAGCCCCATTCTCCGCGGCAATTGGATCAGCGAAGTGCTGCTTGGCGAGCGGCTGCCCCGGCCCCCTAAGGGCGTTCCCGTTCTGCCCGACGACGAAACGGCCACCGCGGGACTCACAGTGCGGCAGCTTGTCGAGAAGCACACGACGGACGAAAAGTGCTCCATTTGTCACAAGCGGATTGACCCCTTCGGGTTTTCGCTGGAAAGGTACGACGCCATCGGCCGCCTGCGCGAAAAGGATCTTGGCGACCGGCCGATTGATACGCGGGTGAAAGCGATGGACGGAACGGAATTCGAGGGGCTCGACGGTCTCCGCAAATACCTGCTGACCACTCGCCGTGACGCCTTCGTCCGCCAGTTCTGCAAGAAACTGCTCGGCTATTCGCTCGGGCGCAGCGTGCAACTCTCCGACGAGCCGCTATTGGCCGAAATGCAATCCGAACTGAAAGCCAAAAACTACAGCGTCCTTGCCGCCGTCGACCTAATCATCGGCAGCCGCCAGTTTCGCGAGATTCGGGGGCGGGAAACGGCGTATAATGATTGATACCACCATTTCGAAAGCGAATTAGCCATGCAGACTCACCACTTCTCCCGTCGCACCATGCTCCGCGGCCTTGGCGTCACAATGGCTTTGCCGTGGCTGGAATCGCTGCCGGTCTGGGGCGATGAGCCGGCCAAGAACCAGAAATCCAGCGAAGCGCCCGTTCGCCTGGCGGTCCTGTTCTCCGGCAACGGCTTTCACACCAAGGAGTGGTGGGTGAAGGGGGAAGGGAAATCGATGGAGCTGGGGCAGGTGTTGGCCCCGCTCAAGGATTTCCGCGAAAAGCTCCTCTTCATCAGCGGCCTCTACAACGAGCAGGCCCTTAAGGGAAACATCCATAGCTCACAGACAGGCAATTTGCTGTCCGGCGCTTCACTCGCCTCCGGCGGAGACATTCGTTCGGGCACCAGCGTCGATCAACTGCTGGCGCAGACTTACGGCCGGTCGACCAAAGTGCCCAGCCTGGTACTGGGGTGCGAGAAATCAAACCCCTCGGTCCATAAGAATTACTCGATGCTCTACAGCTCGCATATTTCCTGGACATCACCAACCACGCCGACTCCATTGGAGCTCTACCCCGCCCTCGCGTTCGACCGCTTGTTCAAGGACGAAGTGCAAAAGGGGGACAAGAGTGTCCTCGACGCCGTCATCGCCGACGCCAGCGATTTGCGCCGCCAGATTAGCAATACCGACCAGCGCAAGCTCGACGAATATCTCGACAGCGTGCGGGATGTGGAACAGCGGATCGAAAACGCCGGCAAAAAGGGGGAATTGCAAGGCTGGCGGCCGACGCTCGCCAAGCCCAACATGGAGCGCCCCGCGGACGGGATTCCCCAAAACGTCGCCGACCACATGCGGCTGATGTGCGATATCCTCGTGCTCGGTTTCCAGACGGATACGACGCGGATCACGACGCTCAAGCTTAATAACGACCATTCGTCGCTCCGCTTCCCGCATCTTGGCGTGGACTACATGATTCATCACCTACTGTCGCATTCCGATACGGCAGACTGGCTGAAGGTGAATCAGTTCTTCCTGGAGCAGCTTGGCTACATCGCCCGCAAACTGGACGCGATTCAAGAAGGGGAGCGGACGCTGCTCGACAATTCCATGCTGATGTACTGCTCCAGCATGATGACCGGCAGCCATGACGCCACACAGCTTCCCATCGTGATGCTTGGCCGCGGCGGCGGGCGAATCCAGACAGGCAAGTCCCTCGACTACCGCAACAAGACCAACCGCCAGGCCTGCCGGCTCTATCTCTCCATGATGGACAAGATGCAGGTCCGCCCCGGCAGATTCGGGGATGCGGCCGAGCCATTGGACGAGGTCTAAACGAATCCATCCCCGCTGATTTCCAGTGTTTCCGGCCGTTTTCTCGGAGCATCGGGAGACTGGTAAACTGGCGCGGTTATTCCAAACATTTCTGCCGTAACGGTTCTGTCTCTTCTACAGGTTCTGCCATTCCTGCGGGTTTTCACTGCCGCAACGCTTATGCTGCGCATCCGTTTTTTTTTCTCTGCGCCGGTTGCCCGGAACGATACTAGGAAGGGATATGCCGACTATAAGGAATTAATCATGAAATGCTTTTGTCGCGTTTTGTTCGCAGGTTTGATCTATCTGGCCTATGCCGGGCAGGCCCGTTGCGAGGAATTCGCACAAAAGCTGCCGGCGCATTACCAAGACGTGGCCGCCTGGCCGACGGATCTTCCGCGCAGACTGGCATTCGCTGACCAGCAGGACGCCGGCGAGTTCCACCTCGTTAGCGGCGAAGCGGAGCTGGACACGACCAATGGTGGAGGTCCGCTGCAATCCCCAGTGCAGGTTGGCAAGATCGACCTGCACGAGACCAGCGACTGCTGCTCTCCCGTTTGGGCGCATCGCAGCGGGATTTTTGGCGAGCTGCTGGTCCTGCGGGCCCGTGGCTCGGAAGTGGCTTATGGCGTGGCGATTGACGGAGCGATTGTTCCTCCCCCAACGCCCCCCATTCAAGTTGGCCCGATTGCCGTCGCGGACCACGATTTCGCCGCCGGCTTCCGGTTCGGTGCCGTCTTCGCCATGGACGACTGCACCAGCCTTTCGCTCACCTACAGCCGCTTCCAGAGCAGCGGCACGGACACGGTCACCACCACCGCGCCGCTGGTTTTGCGGAGCCTGGTGCTGCATCCGGGCACGGCCAACGCGGGCTCGG
Organism: Planctomycetaceae bacterium; assembly: GCA_005778405.1. Taxonomy (GTDB): domain Bacteria; phylum Planctomycetota; class Planctomycetia; order Pirellulales; family Pirellulaceae; genus SXOA01. Next base: position 59,618 of record SXOA01000010.1, on the reverse strand, counting down.
ATTTCCTGGATGCTTTCGCGAACCTGGACATCAGATATGACCTGGTGGACGCCGATTACCGGGCAGTGATCAACTCAGGCGATCTGTGGGCCGTCAACTATCTGGTGGGGGCCCGCTATGCCGGCCTCAAGCAGGATTTCACCGGGGTTTACTCCGGTACCGGCACCACGGACACGCTAATCACCAACCTGAACTTTGATGGTGGCGGCTTCCGAGTGGGTCTCGACGGCGAGCGTCATGCCTGCAACAGCGGCTTCATGGTATACGGCAAAACTTCCGCCAGCTTTGTCGCCGGCGAGTTCCGCGGACGCTATACCCAGAGCAGCGACGTGGACCCGATTATCGTGGACACCACCTGGAAGGCCGGCCGCCTGGTCACCATTCTGGACCTGGAACTCGGTGCCGGCTGGCAGAGCGAATGCGGCCACTGGCGGCTGACGAGCGGGTACATGGTGTCTGGCTGGTTCAACGCCATTCCCCAGAATCAGTGGATCCAGTCGGTTCAAAGCAACAACTTTGTCGGCCTGAGCAGCAGCGTGAATGCCATCACCTTTGACGGCTTCACCACCCGCCTGGATTACCGCTGGTAAGCTAGTAGATTCCTGCAGTTTGTCGGCTTTTTAAGGCCGAGTCAGCCCCGCTGACTCGGCCTTTTTTTTTGCGCGCTACCGCCAATCGATTGAAAACTGGCACGCTCCAGAAAACCCGCGACATCATCAAATCCGAGAATCTAGTGCTAACGATGATTGACAACCCAATCGTCCCATATTACCTTGCTTTCGCAGTTCAACACATAGTCGATTTATCGGGTTTACATCGTCGAACGGCATAATCGTGGGCCAATTCTCGCCCAAACAAGCCAAGGAGTCCCTCGTGAACATGCGTAATACCAGTCGTCGTGAGAAGTCATCTTTGCGGAAACGGTGGTCGTTCTTTCAAGGTTCCGAGTCCAGAAGGAGTCGGTTGCGTCGACCCTTGGGAGTCGAATCGCTCGAAACGCGAAGCCTGCTCGCCATCATTCTTTGGACCGACCGCGGCGATAATGGCGGCGCTGATACCGATAACTTCGTTGCGAATTACGGAGCAGCCAATGCGCCCATTGCTAGAGCGATCGTTGACCGGGCAATCGACGACTGGGAAGCAGTCATTGTCAACTTCAATTATGCGGGGGGCGGCAACACCTATTCGCTGGAAATAGATGCCGGCAACCTGGGAGGCGGCGGGCGCGGCGTCGCTAATAACATCAACTACAATGCGGCAGGCAAGCCGATCAACGCCGACATTCGGATGGACGACAACGGCGGAGGAGCCGGTTGGTATTTTGACACGGGCATCTTTGACGATGCCGAGTTCCCAACGCTGCTCAATGCATTCGCGGCCAACGGGCCCAATGCACTCAACGGCAACGACTTCTATCGCACGATTGTCCACGAGATTGGTCACGCGGTGGGAATCCTCATTGACGGTCCCGCCGCGATCATGAATTTCATGGGCGCCGCCGGACCAGCCGACCCCAACGATGGAGGCAGCAATCTGTTCCTGTTCACCGGTGCGTCCGTCACGGCAACGTTCACGACCAACGGCGGCGGGCACATCTTTGAGGGAATTGCGCCGGCTGGCTTTACCCAGCACCCGTTCGACCTGATGAATCCGGGCCGCACGGTGGGCTTCCCGCCCCCTACGCGCGAATTGATCAGCGATCTGAACGCGCTCATTTTGCGCGACGCTTACGATTACACGATCAAGCTCCCTTCCACGATCAACAGTTTTCATGCGAACCTGAACCGAGCCACTGGTGTGCTCACCGTCAACGGTGGCGCGGGGGCCAGCGTCGACAACATCAACGTGGACATGGGTGGCGGACTCCGTGTTCAGGTCAACGGCACGGAAGAAATCTTTGACAGCTCTCTGATTACTTCGATCAACGTCCTCGCCGGAGCCGGCAATGACAGCATCATCGTTTCCGGGGATGTCGGTTTTCCAGTCACCATCGATCCTGGGACCGGAGATGACCGAGTCTTCGTCGGCAGCGGCACGACCACCGTCATTTCCGTGGCGGCCGACGGGAACGACCTGATCGATTTCACCAACAGCCCAATCGGCGTCACTTTCGCCGGCAACGGCACGGACACCATCGTCGGCTCCGCTTATGACGACGTGCTCACCAGCGGCACTGGCGGCGGAGCGCTGCTAGGCGGAGATGGAGACGATCGATTCAATGTCTCCGCCGGTCTCACCGCGGCCCTGGCAATCCAGGGCGGGAATCCTTCGGCCAGCGATTCTGTCTTTCTGACCAGCGTCGCCACGGAAACGGTGACTATTCGCCCGAACTCCACCGACGCGTCGGCTCAAGTCGTGACTGGTCTGGGTGCCGACATCAACTTGACCGGCATCGAACAAATTGTCTATCTGGGGAACAACAGCGACGATACGTTGGTTGTCAATCCTGGGCCGGAGGGACATTCCAGGGTCCAAAACTCTCCAACCGACCAGCGAGGGCGCGCCACCACCGATACTCTGCCGATCATCGAGTGGAATGCGATTGATACCTTCAGGCTGGCGCACCCGGGCCAGACGAGCACGCGAGAGGACACGTTTGTGCTGGAAGACCTGTTTGACGCGAGCACCTTTGAATATCAAGGAACGGTCGATTCGCTCGTCGTGGAAGGTGGAGCAACGAACAACGACTGGTCGGTGGTCAGAGTCGGCGCGAATATCCGCATCACCGCCGCGGGAGGTTTGGGAGTTCGCACACTCAACGTTCTCCCGACTCTCCCCGGTGAGCTCCGCCTCAATACACTTGCCGGCAACGACACGGTGACGGTCGACAACTCGGCTGGCCTGATTGCTCCGGGCATCATCTACAACGCAGGTGAAGGCGCGGACACGCTGCGGCTCATTGGCACGACGGCTGTCACCAGCAGCACGTATACTCCGGGAGCATCGAGCGCCGACGGGACCGTGGTTCACACCCTGGCGGCCGACAGCCAGACCGTTCACTTCACCGGTTTGGAGCCGGTCGTCGATCTGGTCGCCGCCGCGACTCTCACGATCAATGCCACCAATGCCGACAACGCCATCAACTACTCCCCGGGCTCGGCGGCAACGAATGGGCTGGTAAGCATCGACGGGTTTGAGACCTATCAGTTTTCGAACAAGGCAGCGCTGGTCCTGAACGCCTTGTCCGGCGACGACGTTGTTAACATGAACAACCCCACCGTGCCAACAGGCCTGACCAGCATCACTGTCAACGGGGGCAATCCCACCGGCAGTGATACGGTCATCGTCAATGGCCGCGTTGATATCGCGGACGCGATTACCTACACGGTTGTCGACACGAATTCCGGCTCGGTGGCCATCACCGGTCTCCCCACCATCGTATTCAACGATGCGGAGCACCTCGAGATCGATGGCCAGAATGACAGTGTCGCAGTCGCAGTTGCTGACACGTTGACCATCAATACCTTCTCGATCGACGGCACCCAGGTTCTCACCCCAGGCAGCGAATTCGACGGGGGGAGCGTCGCGTTCCGGGACGGCGGCTTTGCGACCGTCACGGCGACGCCCGTGACCTTCCGCCAATTGGGCGTCGGCGGCAGCCTGACGCTTGTGGACGTCGGCCGGTTCGACAACCTGATCTACCGCGGCACCGACTTGAACGATACGTTCTCGGTGAACGCCACTGGCCAGGTCGTTCTCAACTCGCAGATTGTCGTCAATACTCCTTCGATCATCGCCTTGACGCTGGCCGGTCTCGACGGCGACGACACGTTCAACGTCGCGTCCGAGCACAACCTCACGCGGATCATCGTCGAGGGGGACAATCCCTCGGCCAGCGACGTGCTCAACTTCAACGGCGCTGGTGCCGCCGCCGTCACGCTCAATCTGGCAGCCAACACGCTCAAGCACGGTGCCGCCGGCACGGTCGCATATCCCGGCGTGGAACGGGTCAACATCAATACGGCGGCTGCACCGCTCACCATCAACGGCACTCTGGGTGAGGATACCCTGAGCTTCATTCCCTTTGCCGCTGGAGCGGGGAGCTTCACCGCGGCATCTACGGGCGCAGTGGTCGCATCGTACCCTTTGTTTACCTACTCAGTGTCGGCAGCGAGCGCGATTACAGTCGATTCCTTGGCCAGCTTCGATACCGTCGGCCTGACGGCTACCTCAGGCAACGATGTGGTCAACGCGGAGCAGACGGGAGCCGGCGCCCTGATCTACACGCAAAACGGCTTCATTCAGACTTTCAGCATCGCCAATCTCGAAAAGGTCAAGCTCTCCACGATCGGTGGCGACGATTTGATCCGTATCAGCGTCGCGGACGCCCTCGTGGCCACTCCCGCTGCCAGCCTGGCCTTCGACGTGGATGCCGGCGAACCCAACGCCAGCGACCGGCTCATCGTTGATGACGCCGGCATCGGTGACCTGACGATTATCCGCCAGGCTCCCGACCAGCGGAGCGGCTCGGTGACGGTGGGGGCGCTGAACCCGGTCTTTTATCAAAACACGGAGCGTTTGGATGTCACTCCCGTCAACTCGGTGACGGGCGGAGTCGGCACGGATGGAAATGGCCGAATTGAGGTCTTTCATTCCGATCCGTTTGAATACAACGACACTCGCCTGACACCGGCAACTCTCTCCCGCGTGGGCGAGAATCCGACTCGGCCGACGATTGATCCCGGCGCGGTGATTGCTCCGTTCGCGGTCCCCGGCGACGAGGACTGGTATGATTTCCGTCCGCAGGCTACTGGCACGTTTGCCGTCAAGATCCTGTTTGACATCCAGGGAACCCTGGCCAATGGCCGCGCGGGCTTGCCCGGCAGCGGTGACATGAACTTGGACATCTACGATGCCAACGGTGTGCTGATTACTTCGGGCGTGGTCACCTCGGGCGGCAAGGTTGCCGTCTTTGGGGCGACCAATGATCCAGCCTTTCCTCAGTTCAATCGCATTTTTGTGCGCGTCCGCGGAGCCACGGCGGATTCCGTCAATCGCTATGAATTCGACAACCTCGATGGCGTTGGCACTGGCAATCCGGGGGTCATCAATGTGGATGTCTTTGGTCCTCAAGTCACGGATGTGCTGGCGAACAACATCCCGAGCGCGACCTACAATTTGTTCAACTCGAAGACCACGGACAATACCCTGCGTCCGACACCGCTAGTCAACAGCTTGACGATCCAGCTCAAGGATCTGCCGGCTCGGGCACCAGGGTTCCTTTATAGCGCCATCGACCCCATCACCGCGGTTACTCCCGGTACCTATGTGGTCAGGGGAGATGCCACCGGGATTGCGGCCATTTCCTCGGTTATCTTGGTCAATAACCCAGTGGTGCAAGGCGGAGTTCCCACGGCATCGATCGAAATTGTGTTCGCCGCGCCACTGCCCGATGACCGGTTCACGCTGACCATCAACGACAACTTGCTCGACCCGGCCGGCAACAGGTTGGACGGCGAGAGCAACGCCGCCGAGCCCAACGGCGCTCCCACTTTCCCCAGTGGCGATAGCCATGCCGGGAGCGACTTCATCGCCCGCTTCACCGTCGACAGCCGAGCGGAGCTGGGTGCTTGGGCCGCGGGGAGCGTGTATGTGGATACCAACGGCAATAATCTATTCGATCCGACCAACGTCGATTCCACCAATCGCGACATCATTTATTTGGCGGGCTTTTCCAGCGACAACTTGTTCGCCGGAAACTTCGTCAGCTCACCGGCCGGAGTCGCCGACGGCTTTGACAAGCTGGCGGGCTACGGCAAAGTCGGGACTAGTTATCGCTGGTTGATTGACACCAACAACGACGGGCAGGCAGACCTCAATATCGTCCAGCCCTTGTTTGCGGGAGTGACCAATATCAACGGTACTCCGGTCGCCGGCAACTTTGACGGCAACGCCGCCAATGGCGACGAAGTCGGGCTCAAGGTGGGCACGACCTGGCTGCTCGACACCAACCACGACTTCAAGGTTGATACCAAGCTGGTCGGCACCAACATGTCTGGCCTGCCGATTACGGGCGATTTTGACGGCAATGGTTTTGAAGACCTGGGGGCCTGGGCGGATGATCGCTTTACCATCGATTACGGCGGCCCGGCCTTTGGCGGACTGACCGGCAACGCGCAGGCGATCCCGGCCGGCTCATTCGGCTTTGGCTTCTCCAGCGTTCGCGAGCGGCCGGTGGCTGCCGACTTCAACGGTGACGGCTTTACCGACATCGGTCTGTTTGTGCCCGATCGCGGAGGCATCACCCCCAACGAAGCTGGCGAGTGGTACGTCTTCATGTCCAATGGCGCGGCCGGGGGACTGATCACCCGCCACACTTTGGAAGGGGGCATCTACTACAAGCCGACGCCGTTCGGTGAGGACATTTTTGCCCAGTTCGGGGACGAATTTGGCCTGCCAATTCCCGGCAATTTCGACCCGCCGCTCACTCCGACTCAGCCCTCAGGCAGCTTCACCAACAGCCGCGAGCGAGAGGACGTGAACAACGACGGTTTCGTTACGCCGATTGACGCCCTACTGATCATCAACAGGCTCAACAGCGGCGACACGGAACTGGTTTCAACTCCCTTCTCCCGCGCTCCCTTTGTGGATGTGAGTGGTGACGGATCGCTTGCTCCGATTGACGCCCTGATCATCATCAACAAGCTGAATGCCGCGAACGATGCTCCCGCAGGTGAAGGAGAGGGGGAGTCCGCCGATTCGTTCTTCGCGGAACTTGGTAGCGACTCCGGCAGCGACGACAGCCTGGGGGTTCTGCTGGCGATGGATGACTACCACTTCAAGAGCAAGAAGTAGTTCCCCCTCTCCTCCTGGGAGAGGGCCGGGGAGAGGGTCTCACCCCGTCATGAGCACTCCGCCATCGATGTTGATCGCCTGCCCCACAACGCTGGCGGCGGCATCGCTGGCGAGGTAGACGGCAAGCGGCGCGATTTCCTCCGGCTCCAGGCGGCGGCCGAGAGGCGTGAGGCCGGTTGCCTGCTCCTCGAAGGTTACCCCTTTGCGGCGGGCGTCATACTGCACGCGCACATCGTTCATCAGTGTGTGGACGGGACCGGGGCAGATGGCATTGACCGTAATTCCCTCTTTGGCAACCTCTATCGCCAGTGTGCGCGTGAACCCCAAGAGGCCATGTTTGCTGGCGGCATAGGCCGCGCCGTGGAGCGCGCCAATCTTGCCGTTGATGGAGGCGATCATGATGATCCGGCCCCACTTCTTGGCCAGCATGCCTGGCAGCACCGCTTTTGAGAGAAGATATGGCGCGGTCAGGTTGACCTGGAGCGTTTGCTCCCAGAAGTCGTCGCTGAAATCGACAACCGGACTGGGGCCGGCGCTACTGCCGATGCCAGCGTTGTTGACCAGGATTTCAACAGGGCCGAGTGACTTCGCGACGCTGGCAACGAGTTGCTGAAGGACCGCTCGATTGGCAAGGTCCGCCGGCAACGTCAAGGCTGTTCCACCGGCGGAACGGATTTGGCCGGCCACCTCATCCAGTTCACTTGCCGTTCTGGCGGTCAGTGCGAGTCTGGCCCCTTCGGCGGCGAACGCCAATGCAATCGCCCGGCCAATGCCGCGGCCGGCACCCGTGATGAGCGCAACTCGATTATCCAGTAGCTTCATATTGACCTATCGCAATGAGATTTCAGCCGAATAAGCTCAACAGCGGCTTGGCGGTGGCGAGTGGCAGGGGGCGGCCGGAATGATCGATCAGCTCGGTGCGGAGGGGAATGCCGAGAGCGTGGTAGATGGTGGCTGCGACTTCTTCCGGGCAGACCGGATCACGCGACGGATAGGCCGCCATCTTATCCGAGGCCCCGTGAACGAGCCCTCCTCGAATACCGGCTCCGGCCAGCGTGATGGAGAAGCAACCGGGCCAGTGGTCGCGGCCGGCACCTTTGTTGATCTTGGGGGTGCGCCCGAACTCGCCGAGGACGACGACCAGCGTCTCGTCCAAGAGCCCCCGCTCCTCCAAATCCGTCAGCAGCGCCGAGTAACCCAAATCAAACGGCGGCAACAGGCGCTCTTTGTGATTCTTGAAGTTCTGGGCGTGAGTGTCCCACAGGTCGTCGGTTCCAGCCTTGTAGTCGCGGGCCCAATTAACAGTGACCAGACGGACCCCCGACTCCACTAGCCGCCGGGCGAGGAGACAGCCCTGTCCGAAGGGGGACATGCCGTAGGCTTCCCGCACGGTCTGCTTCTCCTTGGTCAAGTCAAAGGCTTTCACGGCTTCGGGCGAGCGGATGATGCTGAGAGCCTTGTCCTGGAACGTTCCGGCGGAGCGGACGCTGTCATCCGAGCCCAGCCGGGTGCGCAGACCATCCAGTTGACGTGCTAAATCCTCTCGGGCTCGGACTCGCTCTTTCGCCGCTCCGCCAGCAGTCGGGAACGGGTCGAATTTCTCACTCGCCGGGTTGCTCGTGATGAACATCGGGTCATAGCCGTGTCCCAGAATTCCGGCAAAGAATCCCGGAAAAATATGGTTCGACGGGACTTCATTTCCTGGTGCGTTGAGACTGATGCCTGACGGCAGCGGCGAGGTGCTCGGCCGCAGCTTGTTCAAGGCAGCGCCGAAGCAAGGAAAGTCATCCGGCAAGTTGGTCGGGTTCGTCGCCGGCCGGCGGTGTCGCTGGCCGGTGAGCATGTAGTGCATGGCGACCGTGTGAGTCGCGTCGGGATGCGTCATGCTCCGGATCAGCGCGAACTTGTCAGCCAGCTTCGCAATCCGCGGGATGTGCTCGCCGAAGAACGTGCCGGGGACGCTCGTGGAGATCGGCTCGAACTCGCCCCGAATATCATCGGACGCTTCCGGCTTGAGATCCCAGATATCCTGATGAGCCGGCGCGCCGAACAAAAAGCAGACAATGCAAGATTTCGCCCGGCCGAAGCTGCCGCCGACCCCCGTTTTCTCCTCAGCCGTTGACCTCGCCGCCAAAAGCTGCGGCAGCATGAGTCCCACCGACGAAAGCCCGCCGACCCGCAGCCACTCCCGACGGGTGGTCCCTTCGCAAAGTCTCGCAGTGGTGGTTCCAACGGCCCACATCGCTCATTGTTTCCAGGGGTTCACATCGGTCAGTTTCAAAATGATCGCTTGCGCCTCGTCCACTTGAACCTCCAGTTGCATGCCCGCGATTTCGGCAGCGATGACGCCACTCACTCGGAATTGTTCTTCCGCCTGCCGCACTCGCTTCGCTTTCTGGTCATACCAGATGCTCCCTCCGGCCATCTCCGGCCGAAGTTCCGCCCCCTTGATGGTGAAGGGCAAATCTCCGGCAGGCGCGTCCTTGGCGGGACCGCGGTAATTGAGCTTGTGCGTGTAATCAATTCGCATCAGCCCCTGCTGCGTCCCCTTGCGGACGAAGCTTGTTTCGCCCGTGAAGCTGCCGAGCGGGCCGAAGTCGTGCGTCATCTGCCGCAAATGCAGCTTGTTTCCACTGGCCTGTTCATCTGGAACATAAAACGAGAGCTGGGCCAGCTCCTTCCAGCCGGCCTCGTCCATGATGGAAGAGACGCGAAAGCCTCGCCCTCCCGCCGGCTCCACCTTGGCCGCCTTCGGCGCGTCGGCCGGACCGTCGATCATCTTCAGCACCTCGCCGTCGCTGGACAACGTGTAGCTGAACTCCCAACCTTTGAGCTTCCTGAGCGCCTCCTCGTTCGTCCCCTGCGATAGTGGGTCGGCCTTGACGAGACGGGTCTCGAGGATTTTCTGCGAAGCCGTGCGAATGCCTTCCACATCCGGGTCACTGACCCGCAGCTCGGAAAGGAGTTGATAGCGCATCTCCTGCCCAGTAACGACGCCGAGAATCGACATCTTCGGCGCTTTTTGAATGTCGAGTTCCTGATAGAGCGTGAGCTTGGGAACGTATTGCGAGTATTGCGACGTCGACGGAGTGCTGGTGGAAGTGGCTGGAGTAGATGCCGGAGCAGGAGTTGTTTTCGGTGCCGGAATGGGAGATTCGGCGGAAGCAGCCGCCGGTGCGCCAGGCGGGACCGCAGACGGCGGTTCGACGGGGGGCGCGGTAGCGGGATCGGATAAGTTAGGCGGAGCGACAGTTGCTGCCGCGGGCAGAGTCGTTGGCGGTGGAATGACGGACGCCGGCACTGTCGTTGTTGCCGCAGGGCGTAAGGGTTTCGGGAGAACGACACCCGGCGACGGTGCGACTGTGGGTGCCGTCATCTTGGTGGACGCGGGAATCGCCGCAGCTACCATCTTTGCTTTTGGGGGGACAAGCATCGCATGTCCCAGCCAGCCGATGGCGAGGCCCGCGACTAGCGCGATCCCTGCAACGGCTACAATCTTGGATTGCTGCGACTGTGAAATGTGCCGGCTGGTTGGCCGCGGAGGCGGAGGCGAAGTCCAATGAGCAGGCGGAGCAGCCATCGCGGGAGCCTTGCCGGCGGGCAACAGTGGCGGCGCTGTCAACTGCGGCGGTAGCGGTGGCGGCGGCGTCACCGGCGGAGGACTACTCATCAGGCCAAACGAACTGGCCGCGGTCCAGTCCTCCATCCCTTCCTTCCAGACCAGCGTGGTGCGGGTAATCTCACCGGCCTGAGCCAGCTCTTTCAGCTCGCGGCGCGATAGCGGCCCGTGAGATTCTCCGCCCTGTGCGTAATACCACTGCTCGCTCACGGCATGCCTCGCTGTTATTGCCCGTTCCGATTGTCCTCCATCGTTACCCGGCTGACAAGCGAAACTTGCGAACGAGCCGTCCTACATCAACTCCCGAATCGGTTCGCAGCCCGGTTCGACGAGGTACTGCGGCCGGCCGCGGAGGTCGAACTCGCGGGTATTGAGGTTGAGGCCCGCTTTGGCGTAGAGGGTGGCGAAGACCTCCTGGAACTTCACCGGGCGGTCGACGGGGTGTTCGGCGTATTTGTTGGTCCGGCCGATCACCTGGCCGAGTTTCATGCCGCCGCCAGCGATGACCGCGGCATTCGCCTGCGGCCAGTGGTCGCGGCTGTTGTTGCCGTTGAGGCGCGGTGTGCGGCCGAATTCACCCCAGACGACGACGCTGACGTCTTTGTCCAAGCCGCGCTCGTGCAAGTCTTGCAGCAGCGAGGAGAGGCCAGTGTCGAGCAATGGAAAATCCCGCTTGCTGTTGATGAAGTTCATGCCGTCGCCGCCGTGCCAGTCCCAGCGGATGAAGTTCATGCTAATGCAGCGGGCCCCTGCTTCCACCAGGCGGCGGGCGATACAGAAATTCCGCACCATCCGGGGCGCTCCGTCTCGCTCAAAGACCGGGTCATCGACGCCATACTTCGCCAGTACCTTGGGGTCTTCCAGCGTGAGGTCTAGAGCGTCCGCCAATTTGCTCGACGTAAGTATCCCCATCGCCTTCTGGGCAAACGCATCGAGACCCTGCATCGAGCCGGCGGTGTCGGCTTCGCGGTGGAACCGGTCGAGCGAGATTCGTAGCGAGTCGCGATCCTGCAAGCGGTCGAGCGTGATCCCTTGCAGCGTCATGCTCTCAGTCTTCCGCTTTTCGGTCGCTTCGCGGTCCACAACTTTGAACGGCGAATGCCCGAGTCCAAGAAATCCGCCGTCGTTGGGATCGCCCCAGCCGAAGTTCCCGCAGCGGTACATGAGGCTGATATTCGGCGGCACGCCGGGGTTGGCATTCCCCTTGAGCTTGCTGAGCCACGATCCAAACGACGGCCAGCCTCCCGGCGGCGGCTGTTCGCGGCCGCGGACGTGGCCCGTCATGCATTGGTAGGCGCTGTGGTCACCCGCACTGTCCGAAAGGGAGCGGATGATGGCGAACTTGTCCGCCATCTTGGCGAGCTTGGGGAACAACTCGCAGATTTCCACCCCCGGTACGTTGGTCTTGATAGGGCTGTACTCGCCCCGAATCTCCGCTGGGGCGTCCGGCTTGAGATCCCACATATCGATATGCGGCGGCCCGCCGGGAAGAAAGACGTTGATGATTGCTTTGTGGCTGCGTGCCCCCGGCTGCGATTCCGCACGTAACAACTGGGGCATCGCCAGTCCGCCCAGCGCCATGCCGCCGATGGTCAAAAAGTCGCGGCGACCCAACCGGTCGCAAAATCCGCCGTTTCGATTTCCATAAATGGTCAGCATGGACATCTCCTCAATGCTACTATCGACAGACGCATCAAGTCTCTTTTATGGATGTTAGCAGGGGAGGATAGGGAAAGCAACATTGAGGCACCGTTGCCTCGGTCGGTTCGTGAGTCCGCTATCACCCGATGTCTTGGAGTAGGCGGGTGTTCTCGTTGGACGCAACGCCGCTCTGGCGAGGAAGAAGGGGCAAGGAGAGAGAGAAGGAGAGAGACTTTCTCAGACCTTCTTCTTTGCCTCGCGTCGTTGCACTGCCGCGACTTCGTGTTTAGTAGATTGATAACTGCCGCACGAACTGGGCAACAAGAGTTCGCTTGTGCGCCGCTTGAAACCTAAGCCGAGTCGGCGTGCACGAGGCGCGGTTGCCAGGTGGAAGGGGCGACTTGGGAGAATTCGCGGGGAAGGCGGGGCGCAGCCTGGTTGCCATTGGAAGCGCGGCCCAGGGCACTCTTGAGGGAAGCGATCTGGCCAGGTTCCAGGCGGATAGTGCTCTGCGTGAACCAGCCAATCCCTTCGCCAAACGACTGCTGCCGCATTTCGACGTGGCTCCCTTCGTCAGGGCTCTGCACCAACACCACGAGAATCCGCTCGTTTTCGACCGCCGCGGGAAGGGAAGTGAGGGTTGTTTCGACAGGGTGGGTCATAGCAATTACCCAGGCGGGAGCGAACGGGCAGGATGAATCCAGAAAATCCATTAACTGAGAATCAGTCTCATCTCTCGCATTCTAGGCAAAGGCCCTGCGGCATGTCAACAATTGGCAGAAGTTTTTTGGGGAATCGCCCTGCTGGTCGATAGCTTAGCCCCCGCGTCCACGCGGGGATTCGCCGCGTGGACGCGGCGGCTAAGCTTTTTAAGTGATTGCGCAACCACGTGACTATTTCTTCTTCAGCCCGGCCTCTTTGAGGTATCCCGCCAGCGGGATCGAGTGATAGTACCACGTCAGCGGTGTCTGCTTGCCGTCGAGAGTGTCGGTTTTGAGGTGAATCTCGCCTCGCTCGGCCAACTCTCTGGTCATATGAATCGACATGACCTGTTTTCCATCGACTTTCCTGCGTTCCAAGGCGAGGGACAGGTCCACATGGCCAGTCCCGTCCTTGCTGGGAATGACCAGGTCCACTCCTCGGTCCAGCGGCGCGATCCGCCCCTCGTCCGCGAGCATCAAAGTGACGGTGACCCGGCCGGTGCCGTGGTCCGTCACCGCGACGTCGTACTTGAGCTTGAGCTGCTCTTTCGTTTCGCCCAGTTGAAAGCCCAAGGCCCAGGCCAGATTGGCGGTCAAGACAAAGGCGGCAAACACCATCGCTGGTAAACAAATCTTTCGTACGCACATGGTACGTCTCCTTTTGGTGCCAACACTGGCGAGGGGGCGAGCAAAGCAGGCCGATTCGTTCATTTCTTTTTCTCGTCCAAGAACCGCTCATCAATAATCGGGGTATTTGGCGGCAGAGCAATGCGGTTGAGGTCGACAATCTTCCCATCCACCACGAGCTCGATATAGGTGGCCCAAAGCCAGCGGTCCCGCGGAGTGGTGGAGTCGGAGGGAGCATCGCGTTTGCCCCACTTGTCGCCGTCGCTTGGGGGAGAGTGGATGAAAACACCGGCGGGCTTGATCGCGAAAAAATCGGTCTTGGGAGCCCGGACCAGGATGATCGGCGCCCCCTTGGTTTTGACCTTGAGAAGATGCGGCCAGGCGGCCTCAAACTCTTCTCGCTTGGTGAATGGGACCTGGTAGTGCAAAAACGGAATCAGCGGACCCTCCAGTGTGCGGGCATGCCTCCGCACCGGATCGAGCTCCTTGGGCCAGCTTTCGGGCCATGCGCCCCGATCCTCAACAGAATAGTCGGCATCCACGGTGGAACACACACACCAGCACGCGAGTGCGGCCAAGAGAGCCTTTCTTCGGTTCATCGTGATATCTTTCGATAAATTGAGACTTGGTGTCCAGGCAGCTGAAGAATTATTTTGTCTTGCGGACGGGCGAATTGTCATCCGGGGCCTTAAACCGCTCGTCGAAAATCGGAGTATCTGTGGGCAAAGCAATGCGGTTCAGATCCACAATCTTTCCATCCACCACCAGTTCAAAATAGGTTGCGTTCGCCCAGGTCCTTCTGGGGTCGGAGTGTCCAGAAGTCGGCGATCCGGAATACCCCTTCTCTTTTTCGGCCCCCTCCGGTGGAGAGTGGATCAAAAGACCCGCGGGTTTGATGGCGAAAAAATCGGTCTTCGGAGCGCGGACCAGAATGATCGGCGCACCCTTGCTTTTGACCTTCAGGAAGTGTGGCCAGGCTGCCTCGAATTCCTCCCGATTGGTAAACGGGACATGGTAATGCCGGTAGAGGATTTCCGGCCCCACCAATGTTCGCGAATGCTTCCGCACTGGCTCGAGCTCCTTGGGCCAGCTCTGCGGCCACGCTCCGTGATTTTGAACGAGATAAAGGGCCTGCGCGGAACCTGCCGCACAGCAAGCGATTAGGGCCAGGAGAGCGATTCTTCGGTTCATGTTGTTTCCTTTCGCCAGTGTGTGGGCGCAGGAGGGCCCTGGTACATAGACGAACCACACGGCTTTTCGTTTCCGAGTCTTTCGCCGCAATACGAGTTCCTTGCCAAGCTGCAGGCTGGAGTTTCCAGGCTCCGGGTGTCATTTCGACGGCGATGCTATCGTTACCTCTGCCAATAACCATAGCCGCTGGCCGCCGCAGCCCGGTAGAATGGCCTTATGACGTACAGCCTGCGGACCTTGATGCTGGCGGCGATCCTGGGTCCTCTGGTGCTGGCGATGATAGTAATCGTGTTGACCGGAGCGTTTGACATGATCAATCACCCGGTCCTGCTGACAGTGATCGGCGTGGTCGGAGGGGGAGTCATTGGGCGACGCGCCGGACGCTGGAAGGGGGAAATCATCGGCGCTGTCGCAGGCGCGGCCCTGGCACTTCTCATCTTGTTTGGATATTTGGCAATCAACAGTTAACCTGGACCCATGAGATTCAGCATCCGAGACCTGCTGATGTTTACGGCTTTAGCAGCCGTCGCCATTTGGGCGTTGACGGAGAACACTTTCAAGGATTTGGATTGGCAGGTCACGGATGAAACTGTTGAGGACAAACTGATAGAAACGTCGTTTTCAAAGGGTGCGGCGGAGAAAGCTCCAAAACCTAATGTTAGTAAATGGCATACGTTGGAGTGGTATCCTCCAAATGGAAACTGACGGCGCGGCACCCTTCCGTTAACGCCCATCACATTGAAACCATGACATACAGCCTGCGGAGTCTGATGCTGATGGCAATGGTCGGGCCGCCGCTGCTGTCTGGCCTATTCATACTGTTGAGGGAGGTGAGCCTAGCCATGGCAGCTTTGGGAGTTGGGATTGCTTTGCTCGTTCTGTTTGCGGCTTATGATTTTGCCCGTGGAGTATGACTCATGAAATTCTCCATCCGCGACTTGCTGCTGGTGACTGTGATCGTGGCGCTGGCCGTGGGATGGTGGGTGGATAGGGACAGACTGGCAAGGGATAACGATCGCTTGGAGTTTCGTGAACGCCTCCGCAATACGCCAATGCTACCCCGTCCCGCGTATTCGGAACAAGAAACAGACCCCACCAGGGAGCCAAACCTTAGTCACTAGAACCTCTTCTTGGAACACCCGTTCAAGATCGTCCAAACGATAAAGCACTGGCGCTAAACCGCACCACTTCGCCACTTTTTACAGCCGTTGACCATCTTAAGCTGTGCTTGTACATTACTGGATTCCCCTGACCCTCGCTCCAAGTGTAGGCGAGGGCAGGGTTTCGTTCATTTTTTGGTCCGGAAAGTTGGCGAAGGTCTTAGACCTGTGAAGAGTCCGTAGGGTGCATCAGCGGAGCGCCATGCACGCGAAAACGACGTCGGCCACTGGGTGATCAACTCTCCCGACCAAGTTACTCCAGCGTGCATTTCGTTTCACTCATGCACCCTACGAATATCCCTTCATTTGCCGCAGCCGGAAAAGGAGCACCCTCGTGTCGGAAAGTCTGGTTAAAGAGTTGGTGGAAGCAGGGGTCCACTTTGGACATCGGGCCAGTCGCTGGAACCCGAAGATGGCCCCCTACATTTATGCCCGTAAGAATGGGATTCATATCGTCGACATCCGCGAGACCGTCCGCGGTCTGCTCAGGGCCAAGAAGTACCTGGCTCAGGTCGCAGCTCAGGGAAGCTTGGTGCTGTTTGTCGGCACCAAGCGGCAGGCAGGGGCGGCCATTGAGCGAGAAGCCCTTCGCTGCCACATGCCGTTCGTGGCCGAGCGGTGGCTGGGTGGCGCACTCACCAACTTCCGCACCATCCGCAGCCGACTGACGCGGCTGGAAGAGGTGGAGCGGATTCGCAGCAGCGACGAGCTGAACGCGTACAGCAAGAAGATGCAGTCCGCCCTCAACCGCGAGCATCGCAAGATGTACCGCAACCTCAACGGGCTCCGCATCCTGAACCGCATGCCGGAATGCCTGGTGGTGTTCGATCCGAACAAGGAAAAGAACTGCATCAAGGAGGCCCGGGCCCTGGGCATCACTACCGTCGCCCTCATTGATACCGACTGTGACCCGGACCTGGTGGACCTGCCCATTCCCGGCAACGACGACGGCATCCGTAGCATCGAGCTCATCGCCCGACACCTGGCGGAAGCCATCCTTGTCGGCAGCCAGAGTGCTGCTGCCGCCCGAGGGAAGGATAAGCCGGAAGCGGCCAGTTCCAATGGCAATACGGCTGCCGCGGCAGAAGCCGCGAAGGCGGGACAAGCCTAGGTTTCTGCAATTACAGCGAACATTATTTTCGTAGGATGGGCTTCCCAGCCCGTCCATAACGATGCGGGACGGCCTGGAAAGGCCAACCTACATTTCGGCAAACCCACGGATGCGTTCGCCCATCTTTCTTTCCACACAAGCAACATTCGATTTCTAGTTTGAGGAGACAAGTTATGGCAGAGATCACTGCCGCTCTAGTTCGGGAATTGCGGGACGAAACGGGCCTGCCGATGATGGATTGCAAGAAGGCATTGCAGGAAAACAACGGCGACAAAGAGGCCGCCAAGAAAAACCTCCGCGAGCGGGGCATCAAGCTGGGAGCATCCCGTTCCAGCCGCGAAACTGCTTTCGGCCGTTTTGGCATCCAGGCGGGAGTCGACAAGAAGGCTGGCGCCATCGTCGAGGTAAAGTGCGAAAGCGCTCCCGTCGCCAATAGCGAAGGATTCATTCAGTTCGCCAACGATTTGGCCCAGGCCCTGGCAACTTCCAATGCCACCACTGCCGACGACCTCCTCAATCAGCCTTGCCCCAGCCAGCCGGGCAAAACCTTGAAGGATGTCAAGGATGACATGTTCAACCGCATCCGCGAGGTCTTCAACATTGGCCGGATGAAACGCCTGGAGGGCTCGACCGGCGGTTATAGCCACAACAGCGGCACGGTCAGCGGTGTGTTGGTGGGCGTGGAAGGGGGCAACGATGTGGCGGCCAAGGACGTGAGCATGCACGTCGCCGCGATGCATCCGCTGGCTGTCGTCAAGGAAGAAATTGACCCGGCACTAGTGGCCAGCGAACGGGAGATTCTCCGCGCGGCGGCTCTGGCGGAAGGGAAGCCCGCCAACATCGTCGACAAGATGGTCGAGGGGCGGCTCAAGAATTTCTACGCCGAAAAAGTCCTCAGCGAGCAGCCGTTCGTAAAGGAAAACACGCAAACCGTGGCTGCATACGCCAGCGGACACAAAATGAAGATCAAGCAGTTTGTGCACTGGGTGCTGGGGAAGGAATGAGGTGGGATAGGCTTCCAGCGCCCAGTTCATCTTCAAAAGGATTTGCAAAATGGCCACCGCCGAACCAACCCGCGCCCCGTTCAAGCGGATCATCCTCAAGCTCTCCGGCGAAAGCCTGTCGCACGCCGGTGAGCGGGGAATCGGCATGGAAGAGGTGCTGCAAATCGCCCAAGAGGTGAAGCAGGCTCAGGAGGTCGGCTGCCAGATTGGGCTCGTGGTCGGGGGCGGAAACATTCTCCGCGGGGCTCAGTTTAAGAGTGCTCACGGCAACATTCAGGAAGCCACCGCCCATTACATGGGAATGCTGGCGACCGTCATTAACGCCCTGGCCTTGCAGGACGCCCTCGAATCGCTCGGCGCCGATACGCGAGTGATGTCGGCCATTCACATGCATGGCGTGGCCGAGCCCTACATCCGCCGGCGAGCCAAGCGGCACTTGGAAAAGGGTCGCATCGTCATTCTGGCGGCTGGCACCGGCAGCCCGTTCGTCACCACCGATACCGCGGCCGCCCAGCGGGCGATGGAGCTCGAAGCGGAAATCCTGATGAAGGCCACCCGCGTGGAAGGGGTCTACAGCGATGACCCCGAGCGGAACCCTCACGCCGTCTTTTACAGCGAGCTCGATTATGCCACCGTCCGGGAGCGAAACCTGCGGGTGATGGACAGCACCGCCATCGCCCACTGTATGGAGCACAACATGCCCATTCTGGTCTTCAACTTCCGCAAGGCCGGCAATATCCAGCGGGCCGTCCGCGGCGAAAAAATCGGCACCCGCATCAGCAGCAAGGCAGTCTCGTAGCTCGCGGCTGGCATGCCAATGGTCAAGTCATGAATGTTCTGGCTGAGCTTAAGTCCCGCTTCCGCCCCGCATTGGCATCGCTCGTCTCCGATGCGGCGAAGGTATCCGAACTGCTAGAGCTAATTCGAGTCGCGCAGGATCCAAAATTCGGCGACTACCAGGCCAATTTCGCCATGCCGCTGGGAAAGGTGCTGGGGAAATCGCCGCGGGACGTAGCCACGCAGATTGTCACGGCTGCGAGGCTCGATGATCTCGTTGCTCCTCCGGAAATCGCGGGGCCAGGATTTATCAATTTGCGGCTGCGGGATGAATGGGTGGCGGCTGCTTTGCGGATGGCGGCGACCGATGAGCGTCTGGGAATTGATGCTGCGAAGAACCCGCGGACTTATGTCGTTGATTACTCCTCCCCCAACGTCGCCAAGCCGATGCATGTGGGGCACATTCGCAGCACGGTCATCGGCGATTCACTGGCCCGGACGCTCCGCTTCCTCGGGCACAAGGTCATTAGCGACAACCATCTCGGCGACTGGGGAACCCAGTTCGGGATGATCATCTACGGCTATAAGCACTGGGTCGATCAAGCGCAGTTTCAAACGAATCCCGTGGCCGAACTCAGCCGGCTCTACAAGCTGGTCAGCAAGTTGGTGGAGTATCGCGAGAGTTTGAAGAGCCTCCCCGAAGCCGAGAGGCGGCTGGCGGCGAAGCACAAAGAAGTGGACGAGCAGAAAACCCTGTCGAAGTCCGCCGATAAAGCCGTCAGCAAGAAGGCGAACGACGCGGTCAGGCGCTGTTTGAAGCAAGCAGAGGAACTGGCCGAGGAAATTGCCTCGCTGAAAGGCAAGATTGCGGCAGTTGAGCAGGATGTATCGCTTTCCAAGCTCGTGCAGGAGCACGCTTCTATCGACGAAGCGGTCCTCGCCGAAACGGCCAAGCTCCATGCCGACGATGCCGAGAATCATCGACTTTGGCACGAATTCCTTCCGCATTGCCGCGATGAAATCCAGAAAGTCTACAGCCGGCTGGATGTCAAGTTCGACTACGAGCACGGCGAAAGCTTCTATCACGACCGGCTGGCGGCAGTCGTCGAGGATATGAAAAAGAAGGGGCTGGCCCAGGAGAGCCAGGGAGCGATCTGCGTTTTTCTGGAGGGCTTTGAAGCTCCCATGATCGTGCAGAAAAAGGACGGAGCCTTTCTCTATTCGACGACGGACCTTGCCACCATTGCCTATCGCATGGAAACCTGGCAGCCGCATGCGATTCTCTACGTTGTGGACCATCGGCAGAGCGACCATTTTGACAAGCTCTTCGCGGCAGCTCGAAAATGGGGCTATGACTCGGTGGAACTGCAGCACATCAAGTTTGGCACCGTCATGGGGAAAGACGGCAAGCCCTACAAGACTCGCAGCGGCGACACTGTGGGACTGGAAGGGCTGCTCGACGAAGCGGTCAGCCAGGCGCTAAAAGTCGTCAGCGAAAACGACGACGCAAATCCCAGCGGGCCGGCGCTTTCCTCAGAAGAGCGGCGAAACATCTCCGAAGTGGTTGGCCTGGGAGGGCTCAAATACGCGGATCTTTCCCACAACCGGACCACCGACTACGAATTCGACGCCGAGAAAATGCTCGCCAAGACAGGGAACACCGCCACGTATATGCAGTATTCCTATGCCCGGGTCCGCAGCATCTTCGCCCGCGGCGGCATCGCCCTTTCGGTGCTCCGGGATACCTTGCTCATTTTGACGCATCCCGCCGAGCGGCCCCTCTCCCTGATGCTCCTCCGCTTCGCCGAGGCGCTCGCCGAGACCGAGGCGGACTACATGCCGCACCATTTGACGGCATACCTCTTCGACCTGACCAAAAGTTACTTCACATTCTACGAATACTGTCCGGTCCTCAAAGCCGACACCGAGGGGAGCCGCACTACGCGCCTCATCCTTTCCGACCTGACGGCTCGAACGATCAAGCAGGGGTTGTCGCTGCTGGGCATCGGCGTCGTGGAGAAGATGTGACTTGCAGGAAAGCAACATGCCCCTCTCCGCACTCGACCTTCCCTCGACCGATCCCACTCCTATCTTCGAGCACTTCCGCGGCAGCTTTGGCACGGAACTGCTGGTTGCGGCGGCGGCCCATTTGAAGGTCTTTGAAAAGTTGGCCCAGCACCCCATGTTTCACGATGATGTGCGGCGGGAAATCGGTTTGGCGTCACGCCCGGCGTCGGTCCTGTTCACCACGCTGCGAGCGATGGGGCTGATTGTCGAATCCTGGGGGAATCTGGAACTCTCCGCTCTGGCCAAGGACCATCTCGTCGCCGGCCAGCCCTTCGACGTGAGCGATTATTTGGGTCTTGCCTCGCAGAACCCCGGAGTGCTGGAAATGCTCGAGCGGCTCAAGTCGAACAAGCCGGCGAGCGCCGCGGCGAAGGAAGGGACGGCGTTCATTTTTCGCGAAGGCATCGATTCGGCCATGGAGCAAGAGGCTTCGGCCCGTCGGTTGACTCTGTCCCTGGCCGGCCGAGCCAAGAACGTCGCTCCCCATCTGGCCGCTAATGTGCCGCTCGAAGGGATCAAACATCTACTCGATGTCGGCGGCGGGACCGGTATCTATAGCATTGCCCTCTTGCAAAAGCACCCGCAGCTCACCGCGACCGTCCTCGACGGCCCCGAAGTCCTCAAAGTCACCGCCGAGATGGCAGCCGCCTACGGCGTTGCGGACCGGTTGACGTGCGTGGCCGGCGACATGTTCAAGGATGCCCTCCCCAGTTGCGATGCGGTCCTGCTCTCCAACGTCCTCCACGACTGGGACGTCCCCCAGTGCCGCGACCTCCTCCGCCGCTGTTCCGCCGCGATTCCGTCCGGCGGCAAGCTGCTGATTCACGACGTTTTCCTGGCCGACACGCTCGACGGCCCGCTCCCGGTTGCCCTCTATTCGGCGGCGCTGTTCACGCTCACTGAAGGGCGCGCCTACAGCGCCGCTGAATACCGCGCCTGGCTCACCGAATGTGGCCTGACGAGTGCAAAGGTCATCCCCACGCTCATCCACTGCGGGGTGCTGGTGGGGACGAAGAAGTGATTCCCTTGTATAACTTCCCCGCCTGCACATAGTGCTCCGCAGCATGGCGAATCTGCACGAGATGCCGCTCTTCGGCCTCCCGCCTCACTCTCGCCGGCTGCCCCATAGCGATGCTGCCGGGCGGAATCTCCATCCCTTCGGGCACAATAGCCCCCACGGCTACGATGCTGCCCCGGCCGATCTTCGCGCCGTTCATCACAACCGCCTTCATGCCAATCAGCACGTCGTCCTCCACGGTTGCCCCGTGCACGATGGCCCCGTGCCCCACCGTCACGCCATCCCCGAGAGTGCAGGGAAAACCAGGATCGGCATGGAGCATGCACAGATCCTGAATGTTGGTCCGCCGGCCAATGCGGATCGCTTCACAGTCGCCCCGAATCACTGCTCCAAACCAAATGCTGGACTCTTCGCCAACCGTCACATCCCCCAGCACCGTTGCTCCCGGGGCGATGAATGCCGAAGGAGCAACGAGGTCGGGGCGGAACTGAGTACTTTGAGAATTCATGGCAATTCCGATCCAGCAATGGTGTTGGGTCAACCGGCTGGGAGGTTCGGCTATAATAGCAGGACATCCCCGGTTTGCGTTTCGCCGGCCCCGCCTCCATGAAGGACGAAAACGATGCCTCGTTTTTCGCGCTCGATAGCCACATTCTTAGTTGCCCTACCGCTCGCTGGCGGTTTCGCCGACGAGCCAGCCGCGACCAAGAATGCGCCGGTCGACTACAACCGTCAGATACGCCCCTTGTTGGCCAACAACTGCCTCGCTTGCCACGGATCTGACGCCGCGGAGCGGAAGGCAACGCTGCGACTGGACATGCGAGAGTCGGCGATTGGCAAGGCAGAATCGGGGGAACTCTCCATTGTTCCGGGCAAGCCAGAGGCGAGCGAATTGATTTCCCGTATCAATTCCACCGACAACGACTTGCGGATGCCGCCGCCGGAGACGAAGAAAAAACTGACCGATGCTGAGAAAGAACTTCTCAAACAGTGGATTGCCGAAGGGGCGAAGTACCAGACCCACTGGGCGTTCTCTGCTCCCAAGAAGCCCGCGCTTCCGGACGTGAAGGACAAATCCTGGCCTCGCGGAGAAATTGACTTCTTCATTTCCGCCCGGCTCGACGCCAGCGGCCTGAAGCCCAGCCGCGAAGCCGAAAAGACCACGCTCATCCGCCGGGCCACGCTCGATCTGACCGGACTGCCGCCGACCATTGCGGAAGTCGATGCGTTTCTCGCCGATGCCAGCCCCGATGCCTACGAACGTCTCATCGATCGGCTGCTGGCGTCTCCCTTTCATGGCGAACGGATGGCGGTGGACTGGCTGGATGCTTCCCGCTTCGCCGATACCCATGGCTATCACATCGACAGCGGGCGGGACATGACCCGCTGGCGGGAATACGTGATTGAGTCGTTTAATCGCGGCTTGCCGTACGACCAGTTCACCGTCGAACAACTTGCGGGCGATCTCTTGCCGGAGACAAACGACCCGGCGGACAACCTGCGCCGAAAAATCGCCAGCGGGTTCAACCGGAATAACATGATCAACTTTGAAGGGGGAGCGATTCCGCAAGAGTATCTCAATGCGTACATCGTCGACCGCGTGAACACCACCGGCACCGTCTTCCTCGGCCTCACCCTCGGCTGCGTGCAGTGCCACGACCACAAATTCGATCCGCTGACGCAGAAGGACTTCTATTCGCTCTATGCCTTCTTCAATACGCTGCCGGAAAACGGCCTTGACGGCAGCAAGGGAAACGCCGCTCCGCTGATGAAGGCCCCGCGGCCGGGTCAGGACCAACTCATCGCGGCAATCGCGTCGAGCATTGCCGACTTGGAAAAGCGACTTGTCAGCCCGCTGCCGGAAGTCGATGCGGCTCAGGTGAAGTGGGAAGCGTCCGCTCTGGAGGATGCCAAGAATGCCTGGCAATTCGGTGAAGTGAGCGAAGTCGTTTCCAAGGGAGGAGCCACCATAAAGAAAATGCCGGACGGCTCCTATCTGGCGGAAGGAAAAAATCCGGACAAAGAAACGTACGAGATTCGGCTGCTGTTGCGGCCGGAACGGAAACAAGTCACCGCGCTGAGACTGGAAGCTCTGCCAGACGACAGCTTGCCGATGAAAGGTGCAGGACGGAGTGCGAACGGCAACATCGTGATGACCGGCATCAAGATCGCTCTTCGCACCGATGCCAAGGGAGATGGCGAATGGCTCAACCTTCCTATCAAAGCAGCCGAGGCGGACTTCAGCCAGAAGGAATATCAAATCGGCGGTGTGCTGACCGACAATCCGGCTGACGGATGGGGGATTTATCCGGAAGTCGGCAAGGCTCATCAAGCGATGTTCACGCTGACCGAGCCGCTGGCACTCGGTTCGCCGCGAGAAATCAAAGTCACGCTGGATTTTCAGTCTCAGTTCTCTCAGCATCAGATCGGCCGGTTCCGGTTGGCTGTCGCTTCGGTCGCCAAGCCGCAACTGACGGACGTGTTGCCGGCGGAAGTGGCGACGGCTCTGTCGGTTGCTGCCGACAAGCGAACCGATGCCCAAGCCGCCGCGGTGAAGAAGCACTATCGCGAAAAGGTCTCGCCGGAATTCGAGAAGCTGAACGAGCAAATGGCGAGATTCAAGAAGGAGCGGGAGGACCTGGAGAAGAACGTTCCCACCGTCATGGTCATGCAAGACATGCCTAAGCCGCGAGAGACCTTTGTCCTGGTTCGAGGTGCTTACGACAAACCGGGGGACAAAGTCACGCCCAACGTCCCTTCCTTCCTGCCGCCACTCCCCGAGGGTGCCACCCACAACCGCCTTGCCCTCGCCAAATGGCTGATTGATCCGCAGCATCCCCTCATGAGCCGCGTGACGGTCAACCGCTACTGGCAGATGTTCTTTGGCATGGGCCTCGTGAAGACTTCGGAAGACTTTGGCACTCAAGGAGAATTGCCGACACATCCAGACCTCCTCGACTGGCTGGCGACGGACTTTATGGGTGGCACGCCCACGGCCTTGCGTGGGCGTGAAGACGGCTGGGACGTCAAACGGCACATCCGCCGCATTGTCACCTGCAGCACCTACCGGCAATCGTCCGTGATCACTCCCGACCTCAAAGCCAGAGACCCCGAAAACCGCCTCCTCGCTCGCGGGCCGCGGCATCGTTTGCAGGCGGAGTTCATCCGGGACGAGGCCCTGTTCCTCGGCGGTCTGCTGAATCGCAAGATCGGCGGCAACAGCGTCTCTCCCTATCAGCCGGCGGGGATTTGGGAAGAGCTGGCTTCGCGGTCCGACGGCAAGAATTGGACGGCTCAGGAGTATAGCCAAAGCCACGGCGAGGATCTCTATCGGCGGACGATGTACACCTACTGGAAACGCACCGCTCCGCCCCCCAGCCTGATGACCTTCGACGCCCCCGACCGCGAAACCTGCAACGTCCGCCGCGCCCGGACCAACACGCCGTTGCAGGCCCTCGTCCTGATGAACGACCCAACCTACGTCGAAGCCAACCGCAAGTTCGCCGAGCGGATTATCAAGGAAGGCGGCACGAGTATCGAAGAGCGACTGAAGTTTGCCTTTCGCAGCACACTTGCTCGTGCGCCATCGCCTGCTGAATTCGCGGTACTTCGCGGCATCTACGAGAAACAGCTTGCTCGCTTCAAAGCATCTCCTGAAGCCGCGAAGAAGCTCCTGTCGGTCGGTGAGGCGTCCCGTGACGAGTCGCTCGACGTGGCGGAACTGGCGGCTTGGAGCATTGTGGCCAGCTCCTTGATGAACCTCGATGAAACATTGACCAAAGGATAGAGTCGAACCATGAATCCAATCTTGCACCACCAGCAGCTCCTCACCCGCCGCCACTTCTTCGGCCGCACGGCTACAGGTATCGGCACGTCGGCACTTGCCTCGCTGCTCAACCCCATGCTGTTCGCAGCGGACAGCAAGAATAGTCAGAAAATCCCCCGCGGCGGCGTCCGCCCCGGCGCTCTCGACAAACTCCACTTCGCCCCCAAGGCCAAACGAGTGATTTATCTCGTCATGTCCGGCGGCCCGAGCCACATCGACCTCTTCGACTACAAGCCGAAGCTCAAGGAATACAACGGCACCGAGCTTCCCGCTTCGATCCGCATGGGGCAGCGAGTAACCGGCATGACGTCGGGCCAGAAGTCGTTCCCCTGCGCCGCGTCCATCTTCAAGTTCGACCAGCACGGCAAGTCCGGCGCGTGGGTCAGCGAGTTGCTGCCGCACATCGGCTCGGTGGCGGATGAAATCGCCATCGTCAAAACGCTCAACACCGAGGCGATCAACCACGACCCGGCCATTACCTTCCTGCAGACCGGCAGCCAGCAGCCGGGGCGGCCGAGCTTGGGGGCCTGGCTCGATTACGGCCTGGGGAGCGAGAACAACAACCTTCCCTCGTTCATCGTGATGATCTCGCAAGGCTCCGGCAACAAGACCGACCAGCCGATCTTCAGCCGCCTGTGGGGGGCGGGCTTTCTCCCGTCCACCCACCAGGGGGTCCGCTTCCGGGCCGGTGAAAATCCGGTGCTCTACCTCTCCAACCCGCCGGGCATCGACGGCCCGGCCCGCCGCGAGATGCTCGACGGTGTCGGCCAGCTCAACGCCCTGGCGGAGCAATCCTTCGGCGACCCGGAAATCGCCACCCGCATCGCCCAGTACGAAATGGCCTACCGCATGCAGACCAGCGTCCCCGAGCTGACCGACCTGGCCGGCGAATCGAAGGAAACGCTTGAGCTCTACGGCATCAGGGAGGACGGCGTCGACGGCGGCTTTGCCCGCAACTGCCTGCTGGCCCGCAAAATGGCGGAGCGCGGCGTCCGCTTCATCCAGCTCATGCACCGTGGCTGGGACCAGCACAGCAGCCTCCCCGGCCAGATTCGCGGCCAGTGCAGCGACGTGGACCGCCCCTCCGCCGCCCTCATCAAGGACCTCAAGGACCGCGGCCTGCTCGACGAAACGCTGGTCATCTGGGGAGGCGAATTCGGCCGCACCGTCTACTCGCAAGGGGCCCTCACCAAAACCGACTACGGCCGCGACCACCACGGCCGCTGCTTCACCCTCTGGATGGCCGGCGGCGGCATCAAGCCCGGCATCACCTACGGCGAAACCGACGACTACTGCTACAACATCGCCCGCGACCCGGTCCACGTCCACGACTTCCAAGCCACCGCACTCCACTGCCTCGGCATCGACCACACCCGCCTCGTCTACCGCTTCCAAGGCCGCGACTTCCGGCTGACGGACGTGCATGGGAAGGTAGTGCAGGGACTTCTTGGATAGCAAATGGTAATCGCCTCCCGCAAGCAGCACAGTTCGACGGAGAAATCCAACCTCGCGCCGCCGATGCCGTGGGTTCTGACTGGAATTGTGTCCGTCGGCCTTGTTAGCCTCAGTGGATTTTGGATTACCGTAGTTGTTTGGAGTTGGACCACAGCTGAAGCTGACCCCGCTCTGGACATGTGGTCGAGCATCGCGGGAATCGTGCTTGCCTTGACCCATCTCAGCTTGCTCACGATTGCGGTCTCTTTGCGTCAGCAATGGGCAGCGTCAACTATCGTCGTCTTTCTCGGTCTTGAGGCATGGTTGCTTTCCATCGCCTGTTTTGCCTTTGAGCCCGCGATGATCTTGATCTGTCTTGCGGCGTTCACGTTCGCTCTCTACTTCGCAATGTGTTATTGGCGATATAAAGCATTCAACTATCCAAGCTTTTTCATCCTGCTTGAAGGCATGCCTGGATTCTTTGAGGGAAGGTGACGGGGGAGGCCGCCCTCCTTCTCCTGCTTTCAGCCGCGGTAGCGGCGGCAGATTCCAGCCCATAGCGCAAGCTATGAGTGACGAGGCCAGACCATCGCCAGAGCCGCGGCAGCGGCGACAGAAGGGCGGGTGCGACATTGGGCCGAAACTCGCCAATGTCAATCGCACCTGAGGGCCGCCAATTATTTCACCCCTGCCGGGGTTTCCGAGCCGGTGGCAACCTCTCCCCACAGCTTGCGCTCTGGGCTTGGTTCTGGTCGCCGCTGCCGCGGCTGAAGGGGGGGCCGCGAATGGCCCCCCCGCACCCAAGATTCTCTCGCTGCCATTTGACAGAGGGCTGTTTGTCCTGCCACAATCCAGGCACCTTCGGATGGAGACGAGGACGCAAGGAAGCTCAGACCCCATTTTCGAAGAACCCGATTCCTTTCTCGCTGGAGCCAGGCAATGTCACGAACTCTCGGCCTGTTGTCAGTTTCTCTTCTCGTCCTGCTGGCTGGTTGCGGCGGTCCCAAGGCACCGGCTCCCATCCCGACGCCTATTGTCAAAACTCCCGTTCCCACTCCCGCGCCGGCGGCGGCTGCTTCCTCGGTGGCACCCTCCACTCCGGCCAAGGCAGTTCCACCCGCCGCCAATACCAATGCGGCAAACGGTGCGGCTGCCGATCCGGCCCTGACCGCCCTCAGCCGGGACGAATTGGGGCAACGGATGGCGGCTGGGCAGCAGCGGGGCTTTCAGCAAGTGCAGCAGGGCAACGCGGCAGAAGCGTACAAGAGCTTTCAAGAGTCGGCCAAATACGCCCGCGAGCTGCGGAGGCAATTTCCCCAGCTTTCGCCGCAAGAGCAGGCCGCGGTGGGGGGAGCGATTTACAACGACGCTTGTGCGCTGTCGATGAGCGGTGATGCCAATGCGGCCTTCTTGGCGCTCCAAGAAGCCTTCGCGGCCGGCTTTGCGGATACCAACCAGCTCGACATTGACTCCGACCTGGTTGCCGTCCGGGCGATGCCCGAATTCGCGGCCTGGCGTAAGGGACTGGACGAAGCCGCCGTTGCCCGCGACGCGGCGGCCATTGCCCACGTCAAGGAGGAAGTTCGGAATGAAATGGCATCCTTCCAGTCCTATCCCTTCGACTTCACGCTCCCCGATCTGGACGATAAGACGGTCAAGCTGGCCGATCTCAAGGGAAAAGTCGTGGTCGTGGATTTTTGGGGAACCTGGTGCCCGCCGTGCCGGGCGGAGATTCCCTCCTTCGTGAGGTTGCAAACGAAGTATGAGAAACAAGGCTTGCAAATCATTGGACTGGGCTATGAAAACGGCGGAAAAGAAGAGGCCGTCAAGCTGACCCGTGATTTCATGGCGAACAACAAGATGAACTACACCTGCATGCTCGGGGACGCCGCGACCCAAAAACAAGTTCCTCAGTTCCAAGGCTATCCCACGACCTTGTTCATCGATCGCACCGGCAAAGTGCGGCTCCAGTATGTGGGACTCCATCCGTATCCGACTCTGGATGCGGCGGTGAGCCTGCTGCTGGATGAGCCGGCGAAGTAAGGGACCGGAAGGTTTCTAAGCAACGATGGCCGCGGTCTAAATGACTGCGGCCATTTTTTTATGCCCCAAAGTATCGACTATTTCAGCTTCTTCAGCTCAATGTCCTTGAACTGCACTTTCATCGGCGGGCCGGCGTGAAGCTGCAGGGCCAGGATGCCGCTGGAGGCGGACTTGGCCTTCTCCCCGTCCATCACGTCGACGGTGGTGTGGCCGTTGATAATTTGGATCAGGTGGTTTCCCTTGGCGATGACGACGTACTCGTTCCAGTCTTCCTTTTTGATGTCCTTGAGAATGGCGGCGGAGTCCTCGGTTTTGCCGACGATTTTCTTCTCGCCCCCCTCACTGATTTCTACCTTGTTCCCCCGCTCGGCCAGGATGCCGCGGCGGCCTTCTTCGTAGAGGATGCCGATGTACTGGTCGCCGGAGTCGATATCCGCCTGGTAGCCATGGACAACGTGGTTCCCCTTGTCCGAGCTGCGATACTGGATGCCCGAATTACCGCCGACAATCTTGAACTTCAGACGCAATTCGAAATCGCCGACCTGATCTTTCCAGATGAGGAACGTGTTCCCCTTGGTCGGATTGTCCGCAGTCGTCTGACCGGTGATGGTGCCGTCGTTCACGGACCAGAATTTCTCATTCCCGGACCACCCTTCCAGCGTCTTGCCGTTGAAGAGGGCCTGAAAGCCGTCTTTACTCTCTTTGTCCTCGGCGTTGAGGAGCGGGGCGGCGAGAGCAAGGATGCAGAGGAGTGCGGTGAAGGAAAGGAGGCGGCTCATGGGGTGTTCCTGGGGGAGAGGGTTAGTGAAGACAGGATTATACAGACTGAACTTGCCTTCCGTTGGCGGCGTACGAATAATTGCCATGATGCGTCCCAAGACTCACATTACCGCCTCCCTTTGGCTCGCCGTCTGGGCGCTGGCCGCGCAAGGATTCGGGGTTCCGACCTGGCTGCAGGTTTGTCCGTGCGGCGACTGCGAATGTGGCCCACGGACTGCTAACGGCCGCTGTTGCGAAGAGTCTGCAACATCACTGTCCCTTGAGAATTGCGGTTCATCTTGCTGCCAGACCGCTTCTCGCGAATGCTCCCAGGCCGCTCCTGCGCTCGGCTCCTGCTGCTGTGTGGCAGCCTCGCCAAATGCGCCGGCGAATCTGCCCAAGAGGGAACCGCCCGGCCCCAAAGGGCCGCTGCCGCAGTGGATGCCCTCCGTTCAAGCTGCCGCAGCACCTCCGGAAAATCTTGGACATCCTCTGCTAACGGAAGTCCGTCACGAATCTCCACCACTGCGCATTCTCTACTGCGTCTGGCGGATTTAATGGGCTCGTCAAACAGCGTTTCTGTTTTGATTTGAGTTTGCCATTTACGTTGGAGATTTTATGCGCGCTTTCTTGATCTTTCTCGTCTCGCTATTTTCCACCGCTGCTCCCGCAAAGGCCCCGGCCTGCGCCGACGGCTGTTGCCAGGGAGCCTGCTGCGTCCCAAACTGCGGCTGCTGCGAGACAGGGGCTTGCGTCTGCAACTCCTGCTCTTGCTGCCCGACGGGCGAATGCGGCTGCGTGAAGTAATAAAATAGCCGGCACATTCCGTGTGCAGGCGTAGTCCGCCCGCTTCGTGGGCGGACTATTTTTCACTTCCGCTCGCCTTACTGTGCTCAGCCAGGATCTTCCGGGCCTCTGCCCCGCCGATCTCGCGAAGGAAGATGTTCTTCCAGCGGATTTCGCCGCCGTGAGTTTGCAATTGGATCGGGCCGCTGCGTGGAACAGGGAGCTTGCGGTCCTTGTCGTAGTAGTTTTCCATGACCGCGTGGTCCACCACCAGTTTCTCGTTGAGCCAGACACTGACTTGCGACTCGACCATCAGAATGCGAAAGTGATTCCACTCGCCAAAGGGCTTGTCGGCGACGACCAGTGGATCTCTGCCGGGCGTTCGGGGAGTATTATTGAAAAGCCCTCCCGAGCCCTTGTTGGGATTCCGGTCTGGGTTCTCCGCGCGGCTCGGCTGGTTGATGTCCCAGATTTGCACTTGCGGACAACCTCGCAGGTAAATGCCCGAATCCGCGCCGGCCACTGTCTTGTAGTCCACCAGCAATTCGAAGTCGCCGTAATCCTTCTCTGTCGTGGCGTAGTCCCCGTTGCCGTCGTTGACCAGTTCGCCACTATCAACCCGCCAATGTTCTTTCATCGATGCGGTCCACTTTTCGATCTGCACCTTGCGCTCGGCTTCCGGCATGGCGGCCAGTTTGGCCGGATCGAACGTGTTGCCCCCGCGCCAGCCGGCTAGATCCTTGCCGTTAAAGAGCGCGGTGAAATTGGCCGGCGGCTCGATCCTCCCGGTGGCTGTGTTGCTATCTTTTTCTTCACAGGCGCCAATCGCCATGATGGCAAATGCCGTTCCCGCGTGGGTGATGAAGTGTTTGCTGTCCTTATGCAGCGAGCGCGTGAACCAGCGTCCGCTTTCCCGCTGGTTCCCCTTCAGCCAGGCAATTCCCTTCTGTATCCGCGGATCGCCGGCGGGAACACCGGCCTGGCGGAGAATGAAAACCACGAATCCCGTTCCATAGCCGTCGCTATGCTCGGTGTCTTGCGGGGTTTCGTCGGCCCGTTTCCAATCACCCAGTGTGGCCAGTCCCCAGCCGCCGTCCGGTTTCTGCAGATCCCAAAGTTGTTTCACAATCGCTTGCTTCTCTTCGTTCGATAGCAGCCCTTCCACATGGCTGGCTCCCCATAACACCATCGCGCGGTGATGTAGCGTCGGGCCGGGATTTTTGTGGAGATACCGCTGGAGACTCTCAATCCCCTTTGCGGCAGCCGCGGTTTGGGCATATTTCTCGGGAGCGCGGCCGACGGCAATGGCGGCCAAGGTCGCGCCATAGTGATCATCGGACTCCATGGGGGGCCAATCGCACTTGATCCAGGTAAAGCCGCCATCCTCACGTTGCAGAGTCCACATTCGGTCCAGGGCCTGGCGCGTGAGCGGATGAAGTTTGCCGGTCGTTGCGGCATCATTAAACGCCAGGGCAGCGCCGGTGGCGACCACTTCCGCATCCCAACGGGGGCCTTTCTCCGCCCAGCGCTTATCGATGAGCTCTTCGGCGAATTTGCGGACCTCCTTGGCCACCGGCGCATCGGCACTCACGGAAGGTCGGGCATAGAGATGGGCGTAGTTGGTATGACAAGTGAAACACTGCCGCTGCTTCTGCCATTGCAGGGCGGCCGAATCGAGAAAAGCTACTCCTTTCTCCAACGAGAATTCTCTCGCCAGCGGCTCGTCGCTGCGGTTCTCGCCAGGGTCCTTTACATTCTCCAAGGTCACAGAATCAGCGCCGTGCGTTTGCGAAATCGTCACGGTCAAAACCAAAGATAGTCCCAGCCATTTAGTCAATTTCCACATGCTGTTTGCTCCTGCCGGCGTTGCGAACTGGTCTCTATCCTAACAAGTCAAATCCGCTGCGCGATCCGACGCCATCGGAAACAAGAAGTAGACACCGAGTTTTTCGTTGACCCTTTACCCCTTGTTGCGCACAATGGGAGATTGCCGCAGGGAGGCGGACCGCTAGTGGCAATTGACTTGCCGCTAGGGTATGTTTTACGTCTATGGCACAGCCGCTGACCCGCGGCTTTGTTCCCACCTCAGTATTCCCGCCTTTCGCCGAGCCTGATATGCCTCTCCCGCCGCTCATGCTGCGCTGTGCCAGTTTGCTTGCCCCCATAGCATTACTAGCAGTTGGCCCAAGTGCGTTTGGACAGCCTGGATTGACGCAAGCAGTTCCGGCAGCCGCTGCTCCGGGAAAAACGACCGATATCACGCTCACCGGCAGCAAGCTCGATCAGCCGCTCAAGGTCTGGAGCAGTTTTCCCGCAACGATTGAGACGGTGCCGGGCGATGCCAACGCAAAGGGGAAAACTTCGCTGGTTTGCAAGATTACACTTCCGCCGGAGGCGGCCTGTGGCGTAGGGGCGCTCATTGTCACGACCAGCGAAGGGCAGAGCGAACCGCTGTACTTGATGATCGACGACCTGCCGAGCGTGGCAGACAACGGCAACAATCACACCGTGGAAACCGCGCAGGAAATTCCACCCCAGGCGGCAGTCGACGGAACCAGTGAAGGCCCGGTTTTTGACTTCTACAAATTCACCGCCAAAGCCGGCCAGCGGCTGTCTTTGGAGGTTGTGGCGACGCGGCTCGGCTCGGACTTTGATCCGGTGCTGAGGGTTATCAATGCGTTCGGTCAGGAAATCGCCATGATTGACGACGACCTGTCGCTGGGTGCGGACTGCCGCATCAGCCAGACCTTTCCCGCCGACGGCGTCTATGTCATCGAGCTCCGCGATAATCGCTACAAAGCCGGCGGCAAATATAGGTTGCGGATTGGTGACTTTCCGCTCGTCTCGACGCCATTCCCTCTGGGAGTTCAGGCAGGTGGCGCGGGGCAAATCGCGGCAGCGGGTCCATTCGCCGCGGGCATTCCCGCCTCGATTGTCCCCGGTCCCTTCGCTGCTTTGGGAAATCGCACCTTTTTCAGCGCCAAACTTCCCGGTGGCCTGTCGAGCGGCTTCGCACCCATTGCGGTGACCGACCTTGCCGAATCCATCGAAACGGCTCCCGCCGACCAGCCCGCGGCGTTCACAGCCATTTCGCTTCCCAGCGCCATCAGCGGAAAGCTCGAAGCGCCGAAGGATTTTGACCTGTTTCAGTTCCCTGTCGTCAAAGGGACGCGACTCACCTTCCGGGCCGCTACCCGCAGCCTGCATTCCCCCGCCATCCTGACCATGAAGCTACTAAATGCTGCCGGCGGCCAATTGGCGGAGACGGCAGTCAGCGAAGGAGAGGAGGAGACGCTCACCTTCGTCGCCACGGAAACCGGCCTCCTCACATTAAGGGTCGAAGACCTGCTCGGCCGCGGCGGATCGGAATACACCTATCGGGTCGAAGCCCGCACCGGCAACTCGTTTGCCCTCAACCTCAAGAACGAACCGGCGACCCGCACCAGAATCTCGCTTCCCAAGAATGGCGGCGCTTTTACACTCGACGTGCAAGTCGCTCGCAACGGCTATGACGGGCCTGTCACGCTGGGCATCCAGTCATCGCATGCCGGCTGGCAAGTCTTCAACAACGTCATTCCCGAAAAGGGGGCAGAAGTGAAGATGTACGTCGTCGCCCCCCGCGATCTGGCTGATGCGGAATTCCTTCCAATCCACGTCGTCGGCAAGGCAACGGTCGACGGACGCGAGCTAACCGCTTCCGCAAACAGCACCCTCAAGCTCCGAGCCGCCAAGCCACAGTCGCCGCTTCCTCCGACCTGGCTGGACGGCATGGTAGCTGTCTCGGCACTCCCCGATTCGCCCATGTTCTACAACGTCACGCCAGATAAGTCCGAAGTTAACTTCGCCCGGCAAATCGGCCAGACACAGATGGTCCTCACCTTTGACCGAACGGATGCCAACTTCAAAGATGTGCCACTGACGGTCATGCCCCTAGGCATCCCTGCCGGCATCACCGCGGAAATCAAACGGAATGGAAACGGGCCGAAGGAGACGTACGACATCATCCTCAAAGGCCCCAAAGACATGGCCGAGGGGCGGCATGTCTTTCGCTATTTGACTTATGCAGAAATGGCCGGCAACGGCAGGGCGATAGTCTCGGGAGAAATTGGCTTCAATGTCATCACTCCGCTTGCCGCGGTCATCGTCCCGGCTGGCCCGATAACCGCCGGCCAGAAGCAGAAAGTCAAAATCATCCTCACCCGCCGAGGGGACGACAAGCAGCCCGTAGACGTGAAATTCAAGAAGCTCCCGGCCGGCGTCACTGCCCCAGAGAAGACCACGTTCGCCCCCGATCAAAATGAAATGGAAATCGAGCTTTCCGCCGCGGCCGACGCCGCCAAGGGAAACTTCACCGAATTGGCCGTCACCGCAACTACCAAATACGCCGCCCAGGACGTGACGATTGACAGCCCGAATGTGGCGATTGAAACGAAGTAACTTCAAGTAGAGAAACGACCCAACCACGCGTTCGTTACGAAAAGGACTTTGGCATGAAACGACAGATACTCCTCGCATTGACCGCGCTTACTTGCGGTTTCGCGCTTTTGTGTCCAACGCTTCGCGCCGAAGAAGCTCTCGAGCCCGTCAACGTCGGCACTCCGACGAAGATTGAGGTCTTTCCCGCTGCCTTCAAGCTCCAAGGGCCGCGCCGCAAGATGCAACTAGTCGTCACGGGCATTTATGCGGACGGTCAGGTGCAGGATCTGACCCGCGCTGCCCAGTTCGCGTCGAGCGATGCCGCGATTGTGTCGGTGGACAATACGGTGGCCCATCCGCACAAAGACGGAAACGCGGAGATTACGATTACCGTCGGCGGGCAAACCACGAAGTCCACTGTGGAGGTCAGTGCTCAGGCAACTCCGCAAGCGGTTTCTTTCGAGTACGACATGCTGGCCGCCCTATCCAAGCAAGGGTGCAACGCCGGGGCCTGCCACGGTTCGCCGAGCGGCAAGGGTGGGTTCCGTCTTTCGCTGCGGGCCTTCGACTCGACCGTCGATAAGCTCACTCTGATCCGCGAGGATCTCGGCCGCCGCACGAATGTCCTTTCCCCCGATGAAAGCTTGCTCCTCGCCAAGCCCTTGATGAAAGTGCCGCACGGCGGCGGGATGAAGCTCAAGAAGGGGGACGCCGCTTACACCGTCATGCGAGACTGGATTGCTCAGGGCTGCAAGCAAGATGCAGACGGCTCGCCGAAGTGCGTGAAAATCGAGGTCTATCCCCCAACCGGCCGGCTGCTGAAACGGCCTGCCCATACACAGCAGATTTGCGTGTTGGCCCATTTCGCGGATGGCACTATCCGAGACGTGACCGAACTGGCCTGCTACAGCAGCTCCGATACGGAAATCGCGGATGTCAACGTCGGCGGCCTGGTCGTGGGCCACAACCGGGGCGAGGCGGCCATCGTCGTCCGCTACATGGAATTCATCGAATCCTGCTTTCTGACGTTCGTCAAAGACATTCCCAACTACGCCTGGACCAACCCACCGTCGAACAACTACATCGACGACCTGGTCCACGCCAAGCTCAAGCAACTACAGTATCTCCCCTCGGGGACGTGCAGCGACGAAGAGTTTCTCCGCCGCGTGCACGCCGACGTCATCGGAATTCTGCCGACCGTCGAAGAAACGCAGAAATTCCTGGCCGATGCCGCCCCGGACAAGCGGGCCAAGCTGATCAACTCGCTGCTCGACCGGCCCGAGTACGCTAAGTTCTGGGCGCTCAAATGGGGCGACCTGCTGAAAATGACCAGCACTCAAATCGGCGGCGAGGGAGTCTACAAGTACCATCGCTGGCTGCAGCATTCGTTCGAAACCAACATGCCCTATGATCAGTTTGCCCGCGAACTTCTCGGTGCCCAGGGGAGCACGCTCGAGAACGCAGCCGCCAATTTCTACCGCACGGCTACCGACACCAACGACGCCGTGGAGAGCATTTCGCAGGTCTTCCTCGGCTCGCGTTTGCAATGCGCCAAGTGCCACAATCATCCGTTCGAGCGGTGGACGCAGGACAACTATTACGGCATGGCGGCGTTCTTCACCCGCGTGCAGCGAAAAAAGTCGCTTCGGCCCGACGAGTTCTTCATCTACTCCGCCAAAGCGGGCGAAGTGACTCAGCCCCGCACCGGCAAGCAGATGAAGCCCTGGCTGCCGCTCAAGGGGGACGTGGACCCGCCCGCCGATGCCGACCGCCGCAATACCTTTACCGGCTGGCTGACGCAGAAGGAAAACCCGTTCTTCGGCAAAATTGAGGCCAACCGCATCTGGAGCCACCTTTTTGGCCGCGGCATCGTCGAGCCCAACGACGACTTCCGCGAATCGAACCCGCCGGCCAATGCCGCCCTGCTCGACGCTCTCTCCAAGGATTTTGCCGAGCATGGCTTCGACCGCAAGCATGTAATGCGGACCATTCTCAACAGCCGCACCTACCAGGCGGATTTCCGCCCCAACGACTTCAACAAGGACGACGTCAAATATTGCTCCCACTATCAGCCGCGGCTGATGAGCGCGGAGCAACTGCTGGACGCCATCTGCGCCGTCACCGCGCTGCCCGAGCAGTTCGCCGGTCTGCCAGCGGGGACGAAAGCGACGCAAATTCCCGCCCCGGACCTGGTCAAGCACGAGTTCCTGAAAATCTTCGGCCAACCGGAGCGGCAGACGGTTTGCCAGTGCGAGCGGACGACGGACTCGAACCTCGGCATGGCGATCCAGTTCTTCAACGGCCCGCTGATTTACAACAAGCTCCGAGACCAGAACAACCGCTTCCGCAAGCTCCTGGCCGCGAACAAGCCCGACAACGAGATCATCACCGAGCTTTACCTCTCCGCCGTCTGCCGTAAGCCGACGGAGAAGGAACTGCAAGCCAGCCTCAGCCACATCGCTGCCAAGGGAGACAAGATCATCGCCCTAGAGGACATCTGCTGGGCCATCCTCAACACCAACGAATTTCTGTTCCAACACTAACGTAGGGCAGGCTGTGCCTGCCAGAGTCATTCCGCCGGGGCAAGCACCCAGACCCTCGCTTGCGCGTCGGGCTAGTATCTAACCCTCAAGATTGTTCGCCCTATGCGCCGACACCTCACCCTCCTTGTTCTCGCTTTTCTGGCCAGCGAAGCTTCCGCCCAGGTCAGCTTCAAGAAGGACATCGCTCCTGTCCTGCTCAACAACTGCCTAGCCTGCCACGGGCCGAAGAAGGCGGAAGGGGCCTACCGCATCGATACCTACGAGCGGGCCATCGCTCCTGGCGAATCGGCCACTGCTGCGTTTCTCGCCAAAATGGTCGACGGCAGCGAGGGCTTCCGCCGCCTCACCTCCGGCGACGTGAAGGAGCGGATGCCACTCGACGGCGATCCGCTGCCGGCCGAGACCATCGCCCTCATCAAGAAGTGGATCGAAGAAGGGGCAGCCTTCGACGGGCCCGATCCCAAGGCCCCGCTGGCCAGCTACATCCCGCCCCCCACGCATCCCGCCGCACCCCCGGCCTATGCCGCCACAATGCCGATCACCGCCGTCACATTTGCGAACGACGGCACGCAGCTTTATGTCGGCGGATATCACGAAGTGACGGTTTGGAACCCGGTGGACGGAGCTCTCATCCGCCGCATCGCCAACGTCGGCCAGCGGACGTTCGCCCTGGCCCTCAGCCCGGACGGCACCCTGCTCGCCGTCGGCTGCGGCACACCCGGCCGGCTGGGGGAAGTGCGGATCTTCAACGCCGCCACCGGCGAACTGCAAAAGGTCCTCGGCACCACCAGCGACGTCGTTTTCGACTGCGCCTTCAGCCCGCAGGGGGACAAGATCGCCGTGGCCGCTGCCGACGGCTCGATCCGCGTCTTTCAAGTGGCGGACGGCAAGGACGTGCTGAACATCACCAGCCACAGCGACTGGGTCTTCGCCATCGCCTGGAACGCCGACGCGTCGAAACTCGCCTCCGCCAGCCGTGACAAGACGGCCAAAGTCTTCGACGCCAAGACGGGAGAGCTGCTCATCACCTACTCCGGCCACCAGCAGGCGGTCCGCGGCGTCCTGTTCCATCCGGACAACGCCGAAGTCTACTCCTCCGGCAGCGACAACAAGATCCACCGCTGGAAAATCGCCGACGCGGCCAAGACCAGCGAGCTCGCCTTCGGCGGCGAGGTCTACAAGCTCACCTCCGCCGGCGAATTCTTCCTCACCTCCTCCGCCGAGCAAAAAGTCCGCCAGTTCAAGGCCAAGGAACAAGCCGCAGTCCGCGAGTACCCTGGTGCCAAGGACTGGGTTCTCTCGGCCGCCTTCAATTTGCCCACCAAACGGATCGCCGGCGGCACGTTTGACGGCGAGGTCAAGGTCTGGAATGCCGATGATGGTAAGGACGTGGTCACCATCCTGGCCGCGCCGGGACTAAAGAAGTAGCCGCACGCGGCCTCGCGTGCAGGCACCTTCCATTGACCGCCGTCCAAATTGCCAGCCAACACACGAGGCCGCGTGTGGCTACGACGAAAATGGAGTACCGCCATTCTCAGCATTTTCGGCCAAGGAACACGGCTCTGTGACGGCATCACCCGCCGGGAAATGCTCCGCGTCGGTGGCCTCGCCATCGGCGGCTTGACGCTTGCGGACGTGCTGCGGGGACGGGACGCCGCCAGCTCCGAGAGAACGAAACGCACCAAGTCCGTCATCATGGTCTGGCTCCGCGGCGGGCCGAGCCATATCGACATGTACGACATGAAGCCGGAAGCCCCGCCGGAGATTCGCGGAGAGTTCCGTCCCACGGCGACCAACGTCGCAGGCATTCAGATCTGCGACCTGATGCCGCGGCAGGCGAAGATGATGGACCGGCTGGCCATTGTCCGCGGCATCAAGAGCAACGACCTGGGGGACCACACTCCGCACTACATCATCACCGGCTCCCCCGACCGGGGCAAACGCCCCGCCTTCGGCTCGGTGGTCAGCTTTCTGCGTCCCCAGCGGGATGGCATGCCGCCATACGTCAGCTTGATGTACGACCCGCCGAAGCTTTACGACAACGAAGGCCCGGTCTATGTCGGCCATGCCCACCGCCCGTTCGTGCCGCGCGAGGAAGGGATCGAGAACCTGAGCCTGGTCCGCGGCATCGATGCCCCGCGGCTCGACGGTCGCAAAGAGCTGCTCACTCAGCTCGATACGATCCGCCGCGAAGTCGATTCCCGCTCCTTCGCCGGCATCGATGAGCACACGGCGCGCTCCTTCCGAATGATCGCCTCGCCGAAAGTCCGCGAGGCGTTCGACCTGAAGCAGGAGGGGGACGCCCAGCGGAAACGTTACGGCAAATACTCCGAGAACCTGCTGATGGCCCGTCGCCTGGTGGAAGCCGGCATCTCCGTGGTCACGCTCAAGCTCGGCGACTACGACACCCACGAGAAGAACTTCATCGACCTGCGAGACCAGCTCCCCCAGCTCGACCAGGGGATCGCCGCCCTCGTCGAGGACCTGTATGACCGCGGCCTGGAGAAGGACGTCGCCGTCGTTGTCTGGGGCGAATTCGGCCGAGCCCCCCACATCAGCCGCGGCGACGGCCGCGACCATTGGCCCGAGGCGGGCGCGGCGCTCCTGGCCGGCGGCGCCTTCCAGATGGGCCAGGCCATCGGCGAAACCGACCCCCACGGCGGCCGCAGCAAGGTGAAGCCGTACACCCCGGCCAACGTCCTGGCCACTCTCTACCGCCACCTCGGCATTGATCCGGCCACCACCATCCTCGACTTCAGCAAGCGGCCGATGCACCTGCTGGACGACCGCGCAGTGGTCCGCGAGCTGCTTTAAGTCTTGAGCCGCGTCATCTCAAACAGATTCGTCGCCTGCGGTCCCAGGAAACCTTCGAAGCGGACTTTCTTTCCGGATTCGGGGTCGATGACGGCATCCCGTTGAGCGAGCTCAAAGTAGGCATAGGTCCAGGGCATTTTGGCAGGAATGCCTTGATCGAGCACGTCCACATCGATCTTCACAGCCTCGGTAGCGGTCTGCCTCAGTTTGCTGCCACGTTCTCCTTCAATTTCCGTCTTCATGGGGACGCCGGCTTTTTGCAGGGCAGCGATAGTCTTGTCGATGTCGTCGAGAGCCGGCACGCCGTGTGAATTAATGAGCGAAGTGAAGTGGTTGACGTTGTACCCATGGACCAAAACCCAGGCCGCATATTGACTGACGGCATTCATCGCCACGACGTCCTCGCGCCGCGGAAGCAGCCAAGGGAGTTCGTGAAAGACGCTGACGACTTCCGTTAGTAGTTCTTTGCCCGGGCTTTGGTCGCGGTCGAGATTGTGAAGCGCTGCGAGTGTCTGCTCGCTCACATTCCCCCGATGGCCGCGGACGCAGCGGCCGATGATCTCGCGGGCTTCTTTGGGCAACTCCCAGACTTTCAGCTCCGAAATGAACAGCTTGGGGAACTGGGGGTTCGTATGTTGAAAATGAATCGCCGAAAGCTGTTTGTCCTCGAAGTGATAGCTCCCTGCCGCACGGTAGCCGAGCGCCTCGAACACCCGCGAGATGCTGGCAATCCCCGCTAGGGGCTGCTGGCCGGCGAACGTGCGAAAGGCAATGTGATCGTTGACGAATGTCGCTTTCGATGCTTTGATCACCTGTTCGTAAGTCGCCACGTAAGACACCCGCTGGCGATAAGTCTCCCAGAGAGTGTCAAACAGCTCGGCGGCAAACGTTTCGCGAGGGGAAGAAACGGGAATGGAGCTGTGTGGGCCGGAGGTCATGAGGCACCCTGATGTAAGAGCGTACGTGGCAATCCGCTGCCACGTTCTAATTGCATTGTACAGAAAGATTTAATTGAGGCAGATGACGTTCCGCCTGCGAACCTACTTCACCGCCTCAAACAGCGCAATGCTCGCCGTAAACCCGTGCATGAAGTTCTGCTTTCCAATAGGGCCAAGCTCCCCCTGCGCGAAGAAGCCGGCGAGCGGGATTTTTCCCAGAGCCCTTTCAATCGCCGCCGCGTCGTGGTGCGGCTGCGTGAAGAGGCGGGTGCCCCGGCCGTTGCAAGTGAAGAGCAGGCCTCCAAGAGGGAGCGGCTTTTGTTTTTTGGCAGCTGCGAGGAGCTGCTTGAGCTCGGCGTCGGCGGATTCCTGGTCGCGGATATGGAACTGCACCGTCTGGCCGACCCGAATGTAATCGGTCACCGCGATAGCTCCGGACGGATCGCTGCCGATGATATTGCGGACTAGAAAGTCTCCTTGTTCGAACCGCTCCTGGTATTCGCTGACCACGCGGCCCAGGTGCGGTGCTCGCTGCACCAGCAACTTTTCGCGATTGGGCAATTCGTCGAAGATTTCCTTGAGCTGAATCAAGGCCGGCTTGCCGCCAAGCTCGTGAATAATGTTTCGTTCCGACTTGGTGACGATGAAGTGGCGGCCGATCGGACGGCAACCTTGAGAGACAATGGTCCGCAACCGGACCGGACCATGGATCAGGGCCGCGGCCGCTCCCTCGGCAAAGCTCTTGCGGCCGAGGATGACCCGGTTCTCTCCCGGTGAATGTCCGCCGCTCGCCATCCCGCCGACGACCGAAACGCCAGGGCGATCTTCGTTGAGCCTTTCCAGAAGCGCGTCGGCCGGAAAGGAATAGGGCTCGCCGAGGAGTATCAGGAACGAGCCTTCCGGCCACTCTCCCGCCAGATCATCGGTCCAGCCTTGAATCACGCCCCCTTCAGGAGTTCGCTCGAAGTTGAGATTGAGTAGATGGGTGGCGATCCCCGGCCATTTGGCTAGCCACAAGGAAAGTGCCGGCCCCTCTTCTACTTCCTGCCCAACTCCCACAATCGATTCGCCGCTGCAGCCGAGCACGTTTTCAGTGCCCAGTGCATCGCAAAGCTGTGTGGCCAGAAAATCCGCCCGGGAGGCATGTTCGCGGGAAAAAAAGACTACAGCCAGGTCCGGCGCTCCCCCGAGTTCCTGGCAAGCCGCGGCGCAGGCTTCCGCTGCCGCTTGAC
This sequence comes from Planctomycetaceae bacterium, assembly GCA_005778405.1. GTDB lineage: Bacteria > Planctomycetota > Planctomycetia > Pirellulales > Pirellulaceae > SXOA01. The sequence continues at coordinate 17,116 of SXOA01000010.1, read as the reverse complement.
TGGTGTCTGATTGTGTCGAAAGTGCAGCAGCAAATGCCAACGGCTGAGCCGAAGTGGACATAACACGGTGCTTTCCAAAAGTCCACGTCGCGCTGTTCCACCGCGGCGTTCGTTTCCCCCAAAACGAGCCCCTGTCTGTTTCGCCATGATAGACTCCACGGGCGATAGATGCCACTGTCCGCCGCGTACGAATTCGGCAATCCGACTGGCAAGGAACACCTTCACTGCGGATAATGAATGGTTATGGATGACACGCTTTTGCCAAATCAACCTCCCTTTCGGTTACTGGCCGCGCCACTCGTCGCCACCTTATTCCTTTGGGCGGAGTCGGGCCGAGCTGATGAAGACCGGATTACATTCGAAAAGGACATCGCCCCCATTTTGCAGACCCGCTGTGTCAAGTGCCACGGAGAAGGGAAGCTGGAGGGGGGGCTGGATTTGCGGCGAAAATCCCTGCTCGCCAAAGGGGGTGACAGCGGGGCGGCCCTTGTCGAAGGGAAGCCAGAGGAGAGCCTGCTTATCGAGAAAATCAGCAAAGGAGAAATGCCGCCGAAGGACGAAGGCAAGGTCGATGACAAGCAACTGGAGCTGATCCGCCGCTGGGTCGCCGCGGGCGCTCCCTTAGCGGGCGACAAAGAACTACCGCTGGAAGCAGCTGAGCCTCCTCGCCGCATTCGTGAAGAGGATCGCAACTTCTGGTCGTTTGTCCCCCCCGTTCGCCCGCGGTTTCCGACAGTGAAAGACGCCGGGCGAGCCCGGTCGGCAATCGACGTCTTCTTACTCGCGCGGCTGGACGAAAAACAGCTCTCGTTTGCGCCCCAGGCCTCTCCGGAAGTGCTCATCCGCCGAGCAACATTTGCCCTTCACGGTTTGCCACCGGAAATCCAGGATCTCGATGATTTTCTCGGTGATGCTTCTCCAGATGCCTTCGAGCGATTGCTCGACCGGCTGCAGGCTTCACCGCGTTACGGCGAACACGCGACCCGGCAGTGGCTGGATGTCGCGGGCTATGCAGATTCCGACGGTTATCTCGCTGCCGACCGATTGCGCCCAGAGGCCTGGCGGTATCGCGATTATGTCATCGGAGCGCTCAACAGTGACCTGCCGTATGACCAGTTTCTCCGCGAACAATTGGCCGGCGACGAGCTTTCGGACTGGCGACGGGCTGACGAGCTTTCCCCCGAGCAATCGCGGCAGCTTGCGGCGACCGGCTTTTTGCGGACCGCCAGCGACCCCACCTATCCCGGCTACACGGAACCCAATGAAATTCACCAGGTGATGGCCGACACGACGCAAATTGTCTCGTCGGCGCTGTTGGGGCTGACGATTCAGTGTGCTCGCTGCCACTCGCACAAGTACGATCCGATTCCACACCGCGACTACTACGCTTTGCAAGCCATTCTCACACCGGCACTCGACCCCGCTCGCTGGCAACCTTCGGAAGTCAGGGGCATTCCGCTGGCTACGGAAGCGGAGCAAGCCCGCATCACGCAGCACAACCAGAAAGTAGACCAGCGGGTAGCGGACTTGAATGCCCAGGTCGTCGAGTTGACGGCGCGATTCCGCAAGAAACGGGTCAAAGAACTGCTCGGCACTGAGGCGAAGGACGGGCAGCTCGTCGAAAAACTGACCGCCGCACTGCTCGCCCCGGCGGACAAGCGGAACGACGAGCAAAAAATGCTTGTCGCCAAATATGGTGCCGCCGTTTCGCTCCTGGATGCCGACCTGGCGAAATGGAGTGCCGAATATCAGCAGCAATCACAGCAGCTCAAGGCCGTCATCGCCGCGGAGTTGGCGCTCAAGCAACAGTTTGTCACACTCCGCGGCCTGACCGACATGGACGACAAGCCGGCGGACTGCAAATTATTGCTCCGGGGAGACTACAGCAAACCGGGCGCGATCATTCCCCCCAATGTTCCGGAAGTGCTAGCGCCGACCAGCTTCAAATTCGAGCCGAAGGGAGGCTATAAGACGACGGGCCGCCGCGAGGCTTTCGCCCGCTGGCTGACGGAGCCGTCACATCCGCTGACCGCTCGCGTGCAGGTCAATCGAGTCTGGGCCAAACAATTCGGCCGCGGCATCGTTCCCACGCTGTCCAACTTCGGCCGCTCTGGCGTCAAGCCGACCCATCCGGAGCTTCTCGACTATCTGGCGACGGAATTGATCGCCGCGGGCTGGGGACAGAAGAAGCTGGTGCGGCAATTACTTTCCACCGCCGCCTGGCGTCAGTCGTCCACTCCCACCGCAGCCACACTGGCCGCCGATCCGAACAACGAATTGCTGGGCTACTGGCGGGCGGCTCGCCACAGCGGCGAAATGATGCGAGACACAACCCTCTGGGCGGCTGGAAAATTGAATGGGACCATGTTCGGTGCGCCATCAGCGGTTTCTCAACTTGGTGACGGCTCCGTCATCACCGCCGACGATGCGGCGGGCAACCGGCGCAGCATTTATTTGATTGTCCGCCGCAGCCAGCACGTCACGATGCTCGACTTGTTCGATGTGCCGATGATGGAGGTCAATTGCCCGCAGCGCAGCGCCAGTATTGTGCCTCTGCAAGCCCTGGCCATGCTGCATGGCCCCTTCTCCGAGCAATCCGCCACCGCCTTGGCCGACCGACTCATTCGAGAAGCTCCCACGAGCGACGAGGCGCGCATTGACTTCGCCTGCCGCGTGCTTTACTCGCGCCCGCCACGCCCCGCGGAAAGGGAAGTCCTCACAAGTTTTCTGGCTTCCCTTATAGCGGACAAACTCGGCAGTGCTTCCGCATCTCCAACGGATGCCCAGAAGTCAGACGCCCTCCGCGCCGCCTGGGTGCAAGCCGCCCTGGTGCTGCTCAACAGCAACGAGTTTTTGTACGTGCATTAGGCGAACGAGCCAATGCCGGTGAAATACCTGTGAACAGACTCAGCGCACGTTATCCGCCGGTAGCGTCTGGAGCAGGCCAATCGCGCACCACGCCGTCCCCCACAGAGGATAAACATTCAGTCCCCGCTTGCGTTTGTTGATGAGATTCTGCGGCACCTGCCAACTACCATCGGCGGCTTGGGTGCGGAGGAGGTATTCCCAGGCTTTACGGACGATCGGATCACTGCCGTCCCGACCCAGCAGTCCCAGGACGTACAGGGCCTGTCCGGTGGAGAAAGCATCACTCTCTTTGTTCTCCTGGACCCATTTCCAACCTCCATCGTCACTCTGCCTCGCCAGCAAGTCCTTGAGCAATCCCGCTGCCCGCTCCTTGTCACCAAACCTGCCGGCGACGGCTGCATGCAGCGCCAGAGACTGCAAGGTGATTCCCGGCGAGTTCTTGTCGACGGATTCAATCCCTCGCTGTCGCACTTGAAGGAGCGCCTCATTGGGGTTTTTCTCGGCGGCCAGCGCCAAAATGCTCCAGCGGGTCGTGGCGTCGTTCATTTCCGATTCTGACCACTTGAGTTCTGGCAATTGTCCCGCGGCCAGCCAGGAACCTCCCGGCTCCTGCCATTCGAGCAGCAATGACCGAATGGCCTCATGCGACTGCACGGCCTCCTGGTCTTCGGGCAGAACCGCTCGCGCCAGCAACAATTGGCCGAGCGTATCCGGACCACCGCCGTTGTTGGGGAGCGCGGCCGCATTTACGAGTGCAACTTTGTGAAGTCCAAGGTCGTCCGCGCCGAGCGCTTTTTCGACCGCATCCAGATACTCCTTCTGCGTCAGATAATTCTTTCCCTCCAATGGCTTGAGTTTGGCCAGCACACTGTCCGCCAAACCACCGGCTTTGAGGGCCGCCATCGCTTGCGGCCGGAGTTTGAACCAGTGGCGATCCGAGAGGGAGTCGGCCAAGGACCATTTCGTCCACGCCGCCAGTTTTTTCCGGTCCACCTCCAGCCCATAAGCCGCTGCTGTGTTGTGGCTCCAGACCAGAAATGTCACGGCATGGCAGGAATTGCACTTCCGCTTCGTCATCCAGTCGGTTCCCACCTTTTCAATGTAGGGCAGGCTTCGCTGCACCGCGGCTTTCACGCTAAGCGGCGTCAGCTCCATGCCAGGTTCAGGCGCAAGCAGGGGCTCAGCCGCCAGTGCGGCAGTCAAAAGGGCCAGGCTGAGGACTGACATGGAAGTCCCTCAAACAGTTAGTTATCCCCCGATTCTCCCTCTCCACTATAGCGCGCTTCAGTTTCCGGCGAAAGTTCCACAATCTGGCGTCCTCGCGATACTCGTGGGTGAGATCAACTCAATCCGCCAGCTTCTCATCCACCGCTGCCAGCACTTCCCTCGCGGACAGTCGCGTCACCACTTGCTTGGGACGAAAGAGCGAGCGGACGGTTCCCTGCTTGTTGATGAAGAAGGTGGTTGGTGCCGCCACGTCCTCTCCCTGTTGACCAGCCCCCGGATGCATTACTTCGGCCGCATTGATCAGCTTTCCCTCGCCATCGGCAACGACAATCAGGTGCGGAAAATCCCGCTGCGTCAACGCAGCTTCCTCCTGCTCTTCGAGTGAAGCAATCACGACACGCACATTTCGCTTGGCAAACTCCGCATGATTTTTTTCGAGCTCGCCGAGCTCAATCATGCAGACCGGTCACCACCGGCCGCGGAAGAACAGCAGGACCGTGCTTTTGTCTCCCTGCAAATCACTCTGCTGGAAGGGGCGGCCGCTCGCCAGCGTTGTCTCAAAACCTGGGAACGCCCGTCCGACCGTCACCGGGCCGGTATAAGGGGGAGTTGCCATCCCCACGAGCATGAACAGCCAGCTCAACCCCGCGACTAGCGCTGCCAGTCCAGCGATACCCCCGCGTACGAAAGAACGGCTCTGAACCAAGGACCAGGCAATCAGAAGTGCACCCAGTGTTGCCAGGATCGGAAAATACCAGGGAGCCATCAGCGACTTGTTCAAGATCTGTACGGTGTAAATCACCGGGCCCGCCATGACGAGCAGCAGCCCCACGAACAGGTACGCGCGACCAGGATACCGCGGCGGCTGGCTTGCCGGCGGATGAGAATCATTCATGTCATTTCACCTTTAATGGGAACTAATGTTCCCACTACGATATCGCCTGGTCCGCAATTATGAAATGGCATCATTGTTTGCGGGTCACTCCGATTGTGCCGCCCAATAGCCACTGTTTTGGCCAGAAACCTCTCTGCCTCCGCGGGTTTGTGGACCTAGATTTGACTGGCCCACGAACCGAAACCCAGGACGAGAATTGACGATGAGCACTCCGGCCATAGCGGATGAGGTCGCACAATGTGAGCAGAACTTTCTGCTTGTCGAACAACGCAAGGATCGTCGCTTGTCGTATGTCTGCCGTCAATTGGTGGCCCCGTTCGACGGTGTTCGCATGCCGCGCCAAGACGAATTTCAGTGGGCAATGTTCAAAGACGTCTCCGAGGCCGGCATTTCGTTTTTAGCGGAAACCAGGCCCACCACTGGGCAACTCGTCGTGGCGGTCGGAGCCGCTCCCTTCTCGTTTCTCATCGTTGAAATCGTCCGCGTCTCGGAACTCGACGACCTCGAGGCCTTCTCCTTCCACATCGGTTGCCGAGTTCTCAGCGAATTGAATGCCTAAGCGAAGGCTGGCTGTCCCTACACCGGCTACTTTCCCGGCGGATTCCAAATCTCCGTCAGCAGCCGGAATAATTCGGGTTCGTGCTCTTGTAGCTCGGCGCGGTTGAACGGGAAAAAATCGTTGCTGCCGAAGAACGACTCGGTCATCTCGGCGAAAAACTCCATCGGATTGGTCAAGCCGTAGTGCTTCACGCGTTTGCCGTTATAGAGCAACGCAGCATCGCCGTGGCCGCTCAGCTTGAATCGTTCGTGAGCTGCTTGAATCCGCGGCTCGTCGAAACCCAGCTTTTGATCATGGTACGCGTGGGCCAATTCATGCAGGATGACCCACGGTTGTTCGTTGATGTTGCGGCGTGTCGGCAAGTCGGCGGCTTGCGGCAGGTGCACGCACTTGGCGAGGTCCACGGGATAGCCGTTCGCCTTGAGCCAGCCGGCGTCGGGATGGTATTGCATCGAACCGAGCTTGCCGCAACTGAGGTCCAGCACGATGGTGACATCTTGCAAGTCCTGCAGTCGTTCCGCCGGAACCACGGCTTTGATCTCCACCAGCTTGGCTTCGAGAAAACGGAGCGCTCGTGAGCCAAGGGTCGCGTCGGGCGCATCCCCCAACAACCGATCATCGACTCGAATCTTCCAACCTTCGATTTCTCGAACCGTGCGGGATTTTGGCTGCGGAAGTTCGGTTTGCTTCCCTGCCGGCGGAGGCGAGAGCAGTCGCCTCATCCCTTTACCCAGGGCATCACCAACCAAAAAGTAAGTCTCCGCATTGCCGAATTCATGATGTCCGTGACCGGGATTAGGAGAGTCTTCCGGCTTGCGGACAAAGTCGTGCGTTTCGACAAACAAGACCGAACCTTTGAACTCGGGGCGCTGGGCCGCCATGCGCTGAGCCTTTCGCAAAGTGCCCCATGCGCCCGGCGCTTCCACCCAGGGACCGGTCAACTCGCCGATGACGGACGGCAGCCCCGGAACTTTGAATTCCTTGCGGACGTCCTGGATGAGGTTGACTAGATTTTGCTCGTACTCCGGTATGGCGTTCTTGGGATCGACCCCGTCGTTCCAGCCGTGATACCAAACGAATCCCGCCAGTTCATGGCCTCCGCCGTCGTAACCAGGAAAGTCCCGCTGGAGGTTGTCCAGAGCTTCGTGAACTTCCGCAACCATCTTGGTGTAGCACGGCCCGACTTCACCCCCTGACGACGGAGGGCGAAAGTCCTTGAACAGGCTCTTTCCACCCCACGCCGTCTTGATCAACAAGACCTGATTCTCCAGGTGGTCTCCCAGTACGTTTCCTAGCTGCAACTCGGGCCCGAAATGGTGCCGGTCGCCGTAGACGCTAAAGCCCATTGTCAGCGGACCTGCGAGCAGCGGACCTTCCTCGCGCTTGTATCGGCACCAAACATCTCCACGCTCAGCCCAGGTGCCGTTCGCCTTCTGGAGGTGCTTGAAGAGCCGGCCTTTCTCTCGATCGCGGAGCAAGAACGCGAGCGTCCCTTTGCCCTCGTTGTAGTCCTTGCCGTCTAAGTCCACGACCGCCTGCCCTTCCATGTTGGACTGGCCGGCAAGGATAAAGACCTTCAGCGGCCGCGACGGATCGGCAGCAGGGACGCTGGCCGCGAGCAGACAAAGAACGAGGAGAGCCGGATAGGTTTTCATGGGTAGAAAGGCGTGGTGAAGTTGAATCCGCCTCACCGAGGTTAGTTCACTTTTTCCGATAAAACTCGATCGTTTTTTTGATGCCTTCTTCCAATGTCGTGACTCGCCATTCAGGAAACATTTCGCCAATGAAATTGGGCTTGGGGGGTATGTTCGATGGGATTGCCCCGCCGCTGACCGTGACTAGTGACGATGCACCGGGCACAATCCGCTCCATGATCTGAACAAACTCTTCGGTCGTCGCGAGTTGGCTTGGCAGGTCGACGACCATCGCACCGCGCGGCGGTTGGAGGGCTGCTTGCACGAAAGCACGGGCGACGTCTTCAACGTAATCGTAGCCGACGCAGCCGGTATAGTTGATCGTATACGAATCGCCGCTGGCGACGGCGCGGGCAGCGAGTGACGGCCCGGCGGTCAGTCCTTGAGTTCGTTCCGGCCCGTAGACCACGTGGGGCCGGATGCCCACCGAGGCAATGTCAAAGTGCCGCCAATACTGCTGCGCGATCAAGTCCACCGCCAGTTTATAGGCTCCGTAGAAAGTCGGCGGCTGGTTTTCGCTGGCCGTCTCATCCGGTCGCGTGTCATCGGCCTCTGGTCCATAAACGGCATAGGAACTCGCGTAGGAGATTCCCTGGATTTGTCCCGCACACATCCGAGCCAGCTCGAACAAAGCAACGCTTCCCAGCACGTTGAGCTCGCACCCGGCAAACGGGTCTTGCTGGCATTGCGGCGTCAGCAGCGCCGCCAGATGAATGATGCGCGAAACTCGTTGCTCGAGGGCCGTTCTCCGCAGCAAGTCCCGGTCCAGCAGACTGCCCGCGACAAATGTGACGTCCGCAACCCCCTCGCGCAAAACACGTTTCCAGCGCTCGGTGTTACTCTGCAAATCCACCACCACCGGCCGGAACCCACGCACCAGCAGCTCGCGCAGTACCCAAGTGCCAATGAATCCACCACCACCAGTCACTAGGACCGATTCAGCCATCATTACTCTCGCCCAATTTCCATAAAAAAGGCCGAAAACATCGAGGAAACCCCGCGTTTTCGGCCAACGTCTAAAGTGGTCAGGGCCGGGATCGAACCGGCGACACATGGATTTTCAGAGACGAAAGCAACTCGCGTAAAACTGCTGATTTCCCCAGCGATTACGTACATTTTAACCTCTATCGTGGCTTTAGCCACTACACACACCCTTTAACAGCTTTCGTCGGGGAATCACGGTATTTTCAGAAGCCGCGCGAGCGCAAGACGGTATTTACCGGCAGTGAACGGGAGGATAGGGAACCTGTACAAGAACCCCTGGTGAACGTGCGGATATGCTGCCGGCGCAAGACGGTAGACCGGAGGCCGTCAGAACGCGTCAGAAACCCCGCTGGAGCGTCCGGCGCCGATGCTGGCTTCTCCCTGGGAATCGTGCCGGCGACGCTCTCCACCCCTCCCTGGGGCTCGTAATGCGGACCCCCGCCTTTCCCCCCTGGGGCAGTCTCTGCACAGCCAAGCTTTCCGGTCCCATCCAGCGGTGCCCTCTTTCGGGAAGCTAGCGATGTTTATCTCGGCCGGCAAATCGCGAGGAGTGGGCCGGCCTCTCTTGCCCCCCCGAAAGTTGACGCGTGGGGCACGCGTGCTTGTCGCCGGCTTACCTTGGCTTACCTTGGCTTACCGAAATTGACGCGTGGGGCACGCGTGCTTGTCGCGTCACATGAATCATTGCCATTTTTAGGGGAATGTCAGCGCACGCGAGCCGCTCCAATCGCGCTGTCGGGAGCTGACGCGTCAGGCACACGTGCAGGACGCGTCACTGCGCGCGGGTGTGCCGGCCATGACTTCACTGGCCGCCCTTTTATGGGTGAAGGTTGCGAACCCGCTAGATGGCAACTGCGGCGGTTTCCAGTCCATATCGCCCCCATTATCTTGGCATCTTGCGGAGTGCCAAGCGGTTAAGTTCGGGACTTCCCGCTCTCTCCCAGCGCCGATCACTAGCGCGCGGCGAGAAACGGTCCCGTGCATTCCAAACAGTCGAGCGAGTGGAGGGTTTTGCTTCCTCCAGACCCGCTGAAATCAGCCCGGATGCCAAGCCGAGTTGCCAGGTTGGGCAGTGCTCGGATTATGACGGACGTGCAATCAGCGTATCCCCGGATGCGATCCCGGTTGTCTTGTCGCCCCTTTGTTGAGGGGCGCTTAGTCGCCGCTGCGATATAGGGCAGCGTCTCGCGTCCGCGGGGGGCTGAACCGGACAAGCTTAGGGACCGCGGAGCGCAAAAGCTCCCGCCTTTCATTGCTCTCGTTTGTGCGGCCATACCGTGGACTTCGGTTTGGAATGGGTGGCCGCTGGCGCTAACCAGGCAACAGCGGCTAGGGGGCAGACTCTTAGGGTGGGTTAGAGGCCGGCTTCCGCCAGCTCGCGTTCGGCCGCGGCAATCTGCCGCTGACGTTGCTTCGCTGTCGGGACGCTGAGGCCCGGGCTGCTATCGCCCGAGCAGGCGAGAATGAATCGATCTAGCGCCTCGCGGCTGGTGTACCTGATGCCGCCAATGAGCGCCGATTCCAGCCGCACGCCGCGGCAGCCTTTCTGAGCCCAGCGGAAGAGCGTAGCGTAGTGCGGATTGCCGGGGAGCAACTTTGCCGCTTCTTTCAGAGTCAAGAGTGACTCTTGTAGAGTGACTGACATTTGCGAATCCTCTTTTTGCGAGACGTTGTTGACGTTCGCCCAAAGGTACGCAGGGGCGCTATTTCAAGTTAGTGCGCACACTGTGTGCACATTTGCGGCGGTAGCCTACTCGTGGCTTGTGATCCACCAAGTTCATCCTTTTCAGATTCGGTAGTTCCCGGCGTGCTGCGATAGCATCAACTCCGGCTGCGGTTGCTATGTCCATCGCCGATTGGTACTCATCCGTCAGGGCTCGATAGACGGCATCCTGAACGGAGGTTAGGTCGGGATACCCCGGCAATAGCTTGGCTTCTAAAAAGGGATTTGCTGGTGCTCCTGCCGCGGGTTCCGCATCGTGGAGAAGTAGGTCGATTGCCAGAATTGACAGGTTGCACTTTCCGATACCGTCTCCGTCCCCTGGGATTTTTGTTGCCCCAGTACGTCCGTGCGAGATGTGGAATGCGAATCCAAACCACCGTGCGGAATCTGTGGAGAAAAGCGTCGCTTCAGTTCCCCGCCGACTTTCCGGCAGCGCGGCGTACGCGCGCGCCGCGACTCCATCCAATCGCTGAGGCCACGTCAGCACAGGATAAGGAGTGCGGTCTGCGAAGCTGTGCGGCTCGGGGAGATTTTTCTCTTTGGCGATGAGATCCATCAGCGATTCAAAATCCCGACGCACCCGATGGAAGATTCCGACCGGTAACGACCCAATCATTCGATTACCCTTCGACCGAACAGGCCGGCCAAACCGGGCGGATAAAGGGCGAATAACGCCCCGCGCCGGTCGAAGCCGCTTGACGTGCTGGTTTGCAGCCAAACATCGCCGTCCCGATGTTGTTACTTTAGTCTCGAACAGGCGAGGCAAGGAACACCTCGTCCGCTGTTTTAACAGACGCGGCAAATCACGACGGCCTACAATGTAGCTAGGGCAGCAGTCAGCGCAGTATCTAGAGCCCGAATCACCTTCACGGCATCTTCGGCTTCTTTGGTATACAACGGAGTTGCTCCGGCGTGAGATGCGGGATTGAGAATGCGATCCTTAATTCTCCGAACCTCGCCCAAAAGTCTGATCGCCGTCTGGCGTTTGCGAGAGGCGTCACTCAAAAGGTTGATGATGCATTGCTGAAGGTCACGCCGAGCGGCATACAACTTGGCAATAACGGCACCCTTCTTATCCTTCGGCAGAGCATTGAACTTTGAGATATCAATTTCATCTGGGGAAACGAGTTCACCCAGATGCTGTTGTGATAATTTAGATTGAAGCAGTTCTGCAAACTGATGATAGCTATCCAGACTCAACTGAGCTGTGGCTTCGTTCAGCTTTTGATGGAGCGAGGCAAACGCCTCTCGGTCGATGAGGTGGTCGAGACCCTTCTTTTGTTTCGCCTGATCGAGAAATGTGGTCAGATTTGCCTCCACGCACTTTCTCAGGCGATTGCCGCACTCGGCAATTTGGTCCTGCTCCAGGAACTCCAGCGCGGTTTCGATCTCCGACTTGAATGAAGTAAGTCCTTTTGAATTGGATAAGCGGTAAAAGCTCCAGGATGGGGAGTCCGTTCCGATCATCCTTCGGAACTCCTGAAAAAAGCCAAGATCGTGGGTGAGGATGATTTTTTGGTAGTTGGTGAAAGCGGCATCGGTGAGTAGGATTTCGACTACCTTCATGCGGTTGCTCATGTCGAGACTAACGAGGAGGTCATCTAGGACGAGTAGCTTTAGATCGGAGTCGTGGAGGTTGACGAGTGACGAGGCGAAGCGGACGGACAGCGCTAGTTGGGTCATCTTCGCTTCATTCATGAAACTCTGGGGCTTTTTGACTTCAATACCATTCGCCTGAATGCCAAACCGCAGCACCGGAGGCATCTTCACTTCATATTCCTGCGAATAATAGGCGTCCCGCGTTATCGCTAGTTTCAGTGTTACCTTTGTGGAATCGCCCTGAGCAAAATGTGTGTCGTAGAAGACCTGCGCGGCTGCGCTAATGTCGCTCACAACAGGCTTGAGCGAATTGGTGTAGCTCGTAAGTCTATCGTTGAAATCACGATACGCCTTTGCTCCGGCTCTGCCTCTGTATTGATTTGGATTCGGGGAAGCCTTCTTCAGTGCATTCCACCGCTCTTTTAATTCGCCCGCCGCTCCGCCCGTCGTAACGCAGAAGGGCAGTATCTCCCTCTCAAAAAGCGGCCAAATGTTGAAATCGTCAGAGTTTTTGAAGTCAGAGAACCCGAAAAAGAAACGGTATGTGATGAAATCACTGGCAAGGTCGCCCTTGACGATTACTGGGTTCTCATGTGTGTCATGGACAACTTGGCTGATGCGGTATGGGGTGTCAATCTTCGTGGCAATATCACGCAGGGTCACGGTGATCTCGCCAGGGTAAGCGACGGGATCCTTTTCGTGGATGTTTAGTAGGTTCTGCGTATCGGCAGGATCGAAGTATTTTGCGATGGAGTTTTTCGGCTTGTGGGCACTTTGCAGGAAGGTGTAGAGTGCCCAGTAGAGGGAAGATTTACCGGCTCCGTTGTCACCGTATACGAGGAGGTGGCGGCCTTCGAGATTGAGTGTAAAGTCGCGGAAGGCTTTGAAGTTCTTGATTTCGACCTTGTGCAGACGTGACTTCATACGCGGCCTTCCTGTTTGATGACGGCGAGGAGGTCGGGGCTGTCGGCGGAAAGACGGAGAAGGCGGTTGCGGATGGGGTGGCTGGGGGCATTGATGGTAGCGTGCAGCTTGGTGAGGAAGTTGCGCTGCTGTGATTCGCTGGCCGCTGCATCGTATTTGGCGAGTTGAGGGGTCAGGGTGTCGTGGAAGAGCAGGTCTCGCTCAGCCATGTGCTCGCGGAAATAACACTCCATCACACAGGCGTCGACAAGGTCTTGAAGGAAGCTAGCATTGGTTTCTGCGCCGATGCGTTTGGCGAACATGAGGAGGCTGACGAGACGGTCGCACATGTCGCTCTCGACTTGCGATGGATTGTGGATTGGAATTGAGGCCAACTGATTCGAAGCGATGTGATTGTTTCCGGGGAAGCTCTGTCGAAAATAGTGGTTAATTACACTGCTATTGATGACGGCCAATATGTACTTCATCGAAAATACTTTAAGAGCAGTTGGCCTGCGATTGATTACGTTGGTTGATTGCAGTGCGTATGTTTGGCGGTCGTCGAACGTGGCGACGATTCTTCTCGGAAGTGAAATGTTTCTTATTTCTTGAACAATAATCTTTTCTTTCGAGGTGAAGAGCTCCTCTTTACGTGGTGCGTCCAAGACAGCAGGGTCATAAAGTACGTACTCCTTTGGTATGATAGGTTCGTAAAGCCCAATGTCTTTACCACCAACGACTGGCTTCCACTTTGCTCCTCCCCGTGTGGGGCGAATGTATTGTGAATTATCGCCCGTACGAAGACCTTGGTTGACCGTACAAATGCTGCCGAGAGGTGTAGAGTCTCTGGACAACATTTCCATAACGTCATAGCGACCTTGTCCTGAAATCCGAACAGGCCATGAGAACTTAGGGTTGCGGAGCCATTTCTCCTGGCAAACGCGAAACTCAGGCTCCCCCACCGGAAACTCTGAGGCGGTCGTATTGCGAACCCACACTTCTTGAGTTTCATTCGGTTCGCCTTTCGAAACAAGAAATGTCATAGTTTCATTACTGGCACCGCTAAATACGCTGGGGCCTATATCAATCACCTGAAGAATACTGCATTTTGTAAGCAGGAACTTCCGGAGCTTAGCGAAAGAATCATTGCTAAGAAGGGTGTGTGGAATTATGAATGTCAAAAGGCCACCGACTGGCATAAGGTCACAGACGGCTCGCTCTATGAAGAACCCGTAAAGATCAAAACGGTATTCAGCTGTTTTGAATCTCTTGGCGTAATTTTCTCTTACAGTTCGATCAAGATTGGAGATAAAGAGGTAAGGTGGGTTCCCTACAACGATGTCAAAACCCTTGCCAACCGATCGTCCAAACATCCAGTGCGGATCAAAAAAGTCGGCACTTGACTGTGGATCGAAGGCGTCCCAGTCGGCAATATGCTGTGCTTTTGTCGGAGCCATGAGGCTTTCGGAAAGGACCTTCGCGAGCTCCTTGCGAAGACTTTGTATCTTGCGTTGGCTAGCGAGCTTTTTGTCGCGTCGCTGCTCGGAAAAATGATTGTGGTAGAGGACTTCGATTTCCTTTTCAATGTCGTACGCACGCTGTGGCGCGAGTGACATTTGCCCCAACTCCGTCAGGCCGATGAGCGTATCGGCGGCGACGAACTTGGTCTCTAGATTGGGCAGCGGTCGAATGCCGAGGTTGTCTTTTTTGTTACGGTTGGTCTTCTGATCGCAGATGAGTGAGATGAAAAACCGTAGCTTGGTGATCTGGATGGCGATCGGCTGGATATCCACGCCGTAGAGGCAGTTCTCGATGAGGTAAAGTTTGCGACCGTAGTCGTCGTTATTTTCTGCGAAGGCGAGTTCAAGTTCTTCGCGCATCGTAGCGGAGTCTAGTTTGGCGAGTTGGGTTTGCTTCCAGCGGTCATTGTCGGGATCTAGCTTGCCGAGGATATAAACGAGCTTGTGCAGAGCCCCCATTGGGAAAGCACCGGAGCCGCAGGCAGGGTCCAATATCTTGATCTGGTCGATGGCGGTAATGAGTGCGGCAACTTCAGCGCGACTAAAGGGGTGCTTTTGCTCGGTGTAAGTAAATAGAATGTCGAGGCCGGCGCAGGCATCAGATTCTTTCATGCGAGCCTTCTCCACCAGAATGCGCGCAAGATGGGCCTTAAGGGATTCATCCACCATGTAGTCGACAATGTTACGTGGCGTATAGAAGGAGCCGGTCTGCTTGCGGGCAGTGGTCTTGGTTTCCTCGTTGTAGGAGGCCAGGAGGTTCTCGAAGACTTTGCCGAGGAGTTCGGGGTCCAGAGCGATTTCCTGGTCGATGGGGGTGTTCTCGACGATGGTGAACTTATAACGGTTCAAAATCTGAATGAGGCCGGTGACTTTCTCGGCCTTCCGTTTCTTGTCCCCATAGACATCGGAAAGATCGGCAGTTTCCCCACCATCAAAGAACAGGCGGTCGGGTACAACTGGGCGTTTCTTTGCGTTGCGGGAGAAGCCGTCGAGGTAACGTTTTTTGTCAGTGCCTTCCTCAGTTCGGTCGAGGCATTCAAAGAGTCCGCCGTTAAGGAATGGAATGTCAGCGAAATGGGCGAGACCAACTTCGGGGCTTTCGCGAAAGAGGGATTCATACCGGTATAGGTTGTTAACGTCGTAGGTGGCCTTGTTCTTGTGGAAGCCTTCGTCTTTGGCGAATGTTCGATAGGGGTGACCTTTGGCATCCTTGCCCATGCGCTGGTTCAGCGTGGCGAAGAACAGGTTCTGGAGAATGGCCTGATAGTAGGTGGAGCTGGTTTCGCTCTCGGGATCGAAGCCCTTTAGAATTGTGGCGAGATCGGTAGGGTGAAAAAGCTTCTCCGGGATGAGGTTCTTCTCCTTGAGAAACCAACAGAAGATGATTCGCGTCAGAAGGCGGATCAGGCCGGTTGCTTTGCGTTTTTCTTCATCCTTTTCGAGGTCGGCGGGGAACTCGACTTGTGGGAGCGCCCAGAAGTACCAGTTGGCCAGCTCGCGGTAGAAACGTTCGTTGAGTAGCTCGACGTTAAATATCTGCTCCCAGGTAGCATGAAGGGTGTCAAAGTCATTGATCGGTTTCTTCTGTGGGTGCACAAGATTCGGTAGCGCTAGCGAGTCAAGGATGTCGAGGTGGCCGCGATGGGGCCGGGCGAAGTCGATCCCGCTGATCAGAGTGACCTTGCCGAGGACATCCTTGCTCTCGTCGTGCTTGTTCCGGCGGCGGTTAATGACAGCGATGGTGAGGAGGCCCTGATGCCGGAAGAACACCATGACGGGCATGGGGAAGAGGCGATTGATCTGCCGGGCGATGGCGGAAAACTTGCCGCGGGCGTAGTGGCCGCCTTTCAGCTCGATGGCGATGAAGACGTAGGATTTCAGGAGTCCGGCCTGCACCGAGTTTTCGGTGAAGAGGCTGGATTGGTGACTGAGTTCTTCGTCGGTGAGTTGAAAGAGGAGATCGGCGGTCTTCCACTCGGAGAAGAGCGCCTTGGCTTGGTCGAACGCATGACCAGAGCCGAAGAGGTCGAGAAAGGACTGCGGCGAAGAGCCAGCACCGGCGATGAATTTATCGCTCTTGTAGCCGAGCTTCGCGAGAAGCTGGCGGGCGGCGTCCTTGAGCGGGAGGGTCTGGAAATTGGAGAGCGTTGATTTCATGGAGCTTTGATAACGAGCCAAGTGACTAGTTCGAGGTCGGTCTTTTCTTGAACCTGATCCTGAGCGTTGGGCAGGACGAAGCCGCGCCCAGACTGAAGGCCGGAAGCGGCGCGTTTTCGGAAAGTTGTGGCGAGCGAGTCTACGGCCTTTTGCAAAAGAGAATCGTAAGCCTGCATATCGCTGCCGTGATTCGTCTGCTGATCGAACAGATTGCAGAGCTGGGTGTAGGGTTCGGCCTTGTCGGAGCAAAGGACGCGGTAAATGTCTAGAATTTGCTTAGGGTGTGCGAACCCGAATCGGACGTTTCCGTCGTCGAGAATGTAAACGAGGAAGTAGGGATGGAGTGGGTTTATGGACTCGCTCGGTGCGGGCTTGGCATCGGTTGCACCGCCGCGCTGGCCCTCCTGCCGGAAGCAAAAGATGACGCCGGGGCCAATGACCTTGTAGTCGGGATGCGTCGGAACGCAGGTGTAGAGGCCAAATGGAGCGGCTTCTAATGTCGCCTTGTTTGCCTCAATGTACTTCAGAAGTTCGAGCCGGAAATCATCAAGGGTGAACTCGGTAAGGGAGACGCTGTCACCCAGGTCTTCGAGGTCGAGAACCTCGTCCTTAAGCCGGAGTAGCTGCTTGTCCCGGTAGCGGAGGTCCTCGGAGATGATGTCTTCGATTTCCTCGTTCTTGAGGACGTTGTCCTCAAAGGTGGCAGCGATGTCTACGAGTGCCATGCGGGCTTCGACGCGATTCTTCAGGTTGATGTATTTGTTGAGATCCTCGGTAGGCCAGAAATTGACAAGCTGCACCGTTTGGCTGACGCTGGGCTCCGGCTTGTCGTAGTTTCGCGTTGCCAGCTCAATCGCGTGCGCTGCGTCCGCCACATACAAAAACTCCCGCGACGCATTGCCAGTGCCCCACACCACTCTTGACGATCGTCAGGTTGGGCTTCGCCACCGGGGTCTCGAAGCCAAAATCCATTGTGGGATTGATGGT
>SXOA01000092.1 GCA_005778405.1 Planctomycetaceae bacterium | reverse complement strand
CAGCGAGTCGATGGTGCGCGTCACGGCCATCAGCCTCATGCTCAAACGGCTAGCACCGCCACAACACCAAGCCCAGTTCCACTACCAAACCGCCGCCTGATACCAACTTTTCCCGATGAAACTTCACGGATAGCTTCTTAGTCAAAGGACAGCTCCGCGGCGCGGACATCGAGCGCAGCATTCGCTATGCTCTGGAGCGATCGCGGGCCAAGGACGTTCGTGTGCAGGACGACGCCGAACTGGAGATTCTGACGCAGCAAATTCCGGCCATCTTGTGGACGACCGACAACGAACTGCGGTTCACTTCCTGCAGGGGAACCGGCTTGCTGGGGCTGAACCTGCAGCCGAACGAATTGGCCGGCCAGTCGCTGTATCAGTACTTTCAAACGGAGGACGAGGACGCCGAGGTGATTCAGAATCACCGCCGCGCCCTGCGGGGCGAGTCGGTCTCGTATCAAGCCGATTGGATGGACCGGAAATATCGCGTGCAGATCAGTCCGCTCCGGCACGGGGGCCACCAAACTGTAGGCACGGTCGGCATCGCTCTAGACATCACCAGCACCAAGCGACTCGAGGATGAGTTCAATGCGGCCCGGAGGATTCAGGAAGGGCTGCTTCCCAGGCACGCGCCAACCATTCCTGGATTTGACATTGCGGGTGTCTGCCATCCGACTGCCGCCACCGGGGGCGATTTCTACGATTTTGTCTCGATCCCCGGAGACACCCTGGGAATCGTTATCGGAGACGTCTGCGGACACGGTTTCGCGTCAGCCCTGGTCACCATGGAGACCCGCCGGCTTTTGCGAGCCTTACTCCACTGGAGTTCCGATCTGGGGGAAATACTTTCCGCCGTCAATCAGGCCCTCAACGAACATCCGGAGAGTAGTCGCAAATTCGTCACGTTGTTCCTTGCCAGTCTCGATCCACGGACGCGTTCCCTGACTTATTCCGCCGCCGGACACGAGGCCTATTTGTTTGACGCGGATGACATGATCAAGACGCTGGAAAATACCGCTTTGCCGCTAGGCATCCGGGAAGATGAGGAATTCTCCACGGGTGGCCCGATTGAACTGGCGGCAGGTGACATCATGCTTCTCTTCACCGACGGGTTTGTCGAAGCCCACGATCCCGCCTTCAACATTTTCGGCAAAAGACGGTTGTTGGAAGCTGTCCAGGCACACCGGGATCGCCCCGCCGCCGAGATCGTCGCCGCCGTGATGCAAGAGGTCCAGAAGTTTTGCCGCCCCGGTGTGCCTCAAGATGACTTGACGATGGTTGTGCTCAAGGTGAATGCGGATGGGTAAGCAGTCGAACGACTTGCAACTTGCGCCCTGCGTTTCAAAAACTGTGGTCATTCAGAGGTTGGAGATATGGGGCCACGGAATGGGGGCCGTCGGGCCGGTGGAGATGTATCTCGCAGCTTCTGCTGGAGGAATAGCGACTGGCTGGATTCCATGTCCGCGTCGAAGAGGCTAGCCACGCCTTCGGAGAATGTCAATTATCGCTGGGGATCTCCCAGCCTGAGACTTCACCACTCAATCGCCGTTGCATCAAAGACTGGACCTTCCACGCAGGTCCGTTTGTAGTCCCACTGGCCGTCCGCGGTGTGAACCTTGGCGACGCAGGTGAAGCAGATGCCGATACCGCAGGCCATGGGAGTTTCCAGGGAGACTTCACAGGGGACGTTCGTCTGTGCGGCGATTTTAGCGACGGCTTCCATCATGAGCTCGGGACCGCAGCAGACGATGCGGAGAGGGGGCTGGGGGCTGGGGGCTCGGGACTGGGGAAGAGTCTCCTTCAGTACTTCGCGCAGCAGGTCGGTCACCAACCCGTGATGTCCGCGCGAGCCGTCGTCGGTGGCGATTTTTAGTTCCACACCGAGTCGCTGAAAGTCTTCTACTCCCGCCAGGTATTCGGCAGTCCTTGCGCCGTAGCAGAAGGTGACTCGCTTCGCTCTTCTCCCTTGGCGAGGCGGCGCGCCAAACTGCTGGTGGCCGAGGTATTCCTTGGCGAGGGCGAGAAACGGGGTTTGCCCGATTCCGCCGGCGACCATCACCAGATGGTCAGTCGCGTGAGGAAGAAATCCGTTGCCCAGCGGTCCCCACACGTCGAGCCGCTGGCCGGGTCGAAATTGGTGCAGGCGGCTGGTGAGCTTTCCTTTGACGAGATAAACGACGTCAACACATTCGCCGACCACGTCGTACATGGCGAGTGGGCGACCGATGAGTGGGTCGTTCAACTCGGCCAGGCGGAGCATCAAGAACTGGCCGGGAAGAATACGTCTGGCGATTTCGGGGCTGCGGAAACGGACCCGGTACGTCTCCCTGGCCAGTCGGACGTTTTCCACAATCTCCACCGTCTGCTGCACGGCAGAGTCCGCGTAATATTGGGCATGCAGCGGGCTGGTCACGGCCGTCCTTTTCCTTTGGGTTTGAAGCCTTTTTTACCTCCAAATTTGCCCCCCGGCTTGCCGCGGAATTTCTTCCCTGGTCCGCCGCCGAATTTTGCCCCGTAGCCGCCGCCACTTCTGCCCGAGGATTGCCCTTCTGGGCGGGGAGCAAACTTCTTTCCAGGCCTATCCGCGGAACGAGCACCCGTGGTAGTGCCCGGCTTGCCGGCCGCTTTGGGAGCGAATTTCACCTTCCCTCCCCTGCGACCAAACTTGCGCGGCGGCCGCTTGCCGGAGCCGGCCGCAGCTTCGTTGCCTCCTGAGGGGCGCGGGCCACGGCTCTCAAAGCGGTTCTTCTTAAAAGGACGCTTTCCAGCCGGCGGGCCGCTAGAGCCGCGGCTTTCGAAGGGGCGCTTCGCAAACTTCTTTCCTGATTTGGGATGCGGCGCGCGTGCCGTATTCACTTCGTCCGAATCGTCGCCATCCTCGTCTCCGAGCTCATCCTCCAGACCCATTTCGTCGTCGCCGTCATCTTCTTCAGCGGCTCCTTCGTCGCCCTCTTCTTCATAATCCAGCACATCTCCCGGCACGACCGCCGCGTCCTCCGCGGAGAAGCCCGAGATTTCTACCATTTCCTCGTCGGTCGCGGCGGCAAAGTCATCCACTTCCAAATCACCGTCGTCATCGCCTCCCAGCCACGGCATCACGCCGTGGTGTGGCAAGGACTTTCCCGTAGCGGGTCTCGCTGGACGCATTCCCTCGCCGGCACCCGTGGCCATTTCCCCGCCACGGAACCCTCCCCCCTGGCCTCGATCCCCAAACTCTGGGCTTCTGCCTCGAGGTGCCGGCCGCTTTCTTGATTCGTGCATCAGGCTGTCGATCTCCACCTGCGACAGTTTTCTCCAAGCACCCAGCGGCAGATCGCCCAGCTTGAGATGCCCGATGCCAACGCGGCGGAGCTTGAGGACCTTATGGCCGACGCGGGCGAGGATGCGGCGGATCTCGCGATTGCGGCCCTCGTTGAGGACCATGATCATGTCGGTGCTTTGCTTGTGCCGCCCCTTGATGACGATCCGTTGCACACGGCAGACACCGTCGGAAAGGTGGATGCCCCGGCGGAGCTTGTTGAGCTTCTCCTCCCCCGGTTCTCCGGCGACCCGGACAAGGTAGGTCTTCTCGACGCCATACCGCGGATGCGTCAGTCGGTTGGCAAACTCGCCGTCGTTGGTGAGCAGGATCAACCCTTCGCTGCTCCGGTCGAGTCGGCCGACGGCGAACAGCCGGGCGTCGGTGGGAACGAGGTCAATCACCCGCTCGCGGCCGCTGGGGTCGAAATTCGTCGTGACGATCCCTTCCGGCTTGTTGACCGCAAAGTACATCCGCTCGGGACGCTTCAAGACTTCGCCATCGACGCGAAGCTCGTGCTTGAACGGATCGACCTTGGTCCCGAGCACGGTGATGACTTGCTTATCAACTTCGACCCGCCCATCCTTGATAAGTTCTTCGCAATCCCGCCGGCTGCCGACCCCCATGGCGGCCAGAACCTTTTGCAAGCGTTCTTCCGGACCAGCGGCCGCATCACGACCTTCCTGCGAACCTCTCCCCTTCCAGGGGCGTGGCGTCTCGCCACGGCGGAATGGCTTTTTGTTAGTGGAGGGACGGTTTTTGAAGGGCTTCGGTTGAGTCATAGGCCCATTCTACACGCCGGTCCACTCCCGGCTAAGGACTGGTAAAACGGGAACAATCGCGGTGGGACGGCAGCGAAGGAGGTTTTGAACAGAAGGAAATAAAGGAAACTAAAGAGTCGGCAGCAGTTTTGGACGGGTTTTGCTAAACGGGATGACGCTCCCTTGAATTCTCGCTGCCCCCTTCGTTTCCTTTGTTTCCTTCTGTTCAAAACCATTGCCGAGATTCACAGTGTCTCCAGCCACTCCATCAGCCGATCGTGCTCGGCAAGGGACGACAACAGTAGATCGGCCTGCTCATGATTGGGATACTCATGCGGCGGGACGGGATGGGTCAGCAGCACCGTCCATGCTCCGGCCCCGCGGCCGGAAAGAACATCGAACATGTAGTCTCCAATCATCACGACCTGACCAGCAGGGACGTTCCACTTCTCGCAGATGTGCCGCACTCCCCACGGGTCCGGCTTGATCGGGCCATCGTCGCGAGTCAGCAAAATGTCATGTTCCAGCCGCAGACGGCTGAGGACCGCCAGTGAAATCTCGCGACTGTTGCGGGTGAGGATGCCGATGGGAGTTTTCCGCGCTTTGGCCCTATCCAGCAGCAACTGTACCCCCGGCAGCAGCGTCGCCCGTTCTGCCCCGGCCACTTCGTGCTGGTGCAAGATGGCCATGCAGCGGGTAGCGCGTTCCACGGGCAACGCCGCGATTGACTCCAATATCCGACCTGGGGGCAATTCCATTTCCTGCCGCATCAAGTCGAAATCGAGCTGCGAATCGACGAGCGTGCCGTCAAGGTCGAAAATCAAGCCGCGGATGTTCTTCATGGCTATAGGCTCTCGTCGCCAGGAGTGATGATGGTCTTCAATCGCTCCCGAGGCTCTTGCAAAGTCGTGCTGGTGAGCGCGCCAGCCAGTAGCAGCGCCGTGATTCCATGATAGACCGGATGAAAGCCGATCAGGCCAATCAGGCCGCCGACGAGCGGCGAGAGGAAGATTGGGGCAGCCATGCAGAGGTTGAGCGTGCTGAGATAGCGGGGGTGATCGGCTGCCTGACAGATTTCGAGCGTGTAGTTGTTGAAAGTCTTTTGAGCCACGGGGGTCATGCCGACGAGAAAGAAGACGAGCCAAAACGTGTAATGGCCAACCCCCGGCAACTGCGCAAACACGAGCGCCAGCTGCGGGGCGGCCGCGATGAGCAGCGTCAGAATGCGGAGCGACAGCCGATTGCCAAAGCGGTCGGCAAGCGGGCCAGTGAGAATGCTGAACAGGCCGGTGCCGATGTTCTGAGCCACAACCCACCAGACGAGGTAGTCAAATCCCAGGTGGAGCTGCTCTCGGGCAAGCGCCTGGTAATGCGGAAACAACACCAGCGACGTGCTGAACAGCGCCGCCACCATTCCGAGCCGGCAGAAGTTGCCGTCCTCGCGCAGCGTTCGCCAGGCGATGACAAACGGTTTCCAAAGCGGCTGGGACGGTTGTTCATGCGAATCCGGCTGCTCGCGGATGACCCAGGCGGTCAGGGACGAGATGCCGAAGAGCAACGTCGAAAAGCCAAAAATCCACTGGAAGTCCGCACCGTCCTTGCGCAGCCACTGTGGCAGTAGCGTGAGAGCACAGATCACCGCGCTCGTCGCCCCAATCGAATCTGCAACCATCAATAGCCGGCCACGGTGGGTAACGCGTATGAGCTTTCCCTGAATCGTGTTGTAGGTGAGCTGATTGATGCCGACCGCCATGAAGAAGGCAGCGTAGAGGACCAGATACACCAAGGGAATCAACCAGGTAATCAGGCCCGTATGCGGCTTGATCAATCCTGGCACCAGCCAGATTGCGGTTAGTGTGGCGAAGATGAGGGTCATCGACGACGTGGTCGCCACGAACGCCCACTTCTTTCGGGGCATAATTTTGATGCGGCGCGCCATCATCAGCGGCGGCACGCTCTGGCCAAAGCGATTGAGCAGCGGTAGAGCCCCACGCATCCAGGCCAGCGCCCACTTGGGAGTGCCAAGCAACTCGAACGAATCGAGCACAGCCGGCATGATGCTGCTCTCGGTCTTGAAAATCCAGCCGGTCCGCATCAAGACGTTATAGAAGACGAGCGTGAGGAAGTTATGACGCTCTTCTGGCCGCGGTTCGTCGACTAAGGAGGTCGGGGGCGCAGGAGCGGGCTCATCCTCGTCATTTGCATCGCGCGCCGCGCCATTCATAGGGGCAGTATACAACGTGGGGTAGGCTTCCAGCTTGCCCAGAAAATCGAAATGAGGTTTGGGCAGGCTGGAAGCCTACCCCACTTTCTTTGCCGCCTTTGCCAAGTCTAGGCTCCGCCACAAATACCAGGTGGCAATCGTCGAGTGTGGCGACCAGGGGGCCGCGAGCGCGTGTGCTTCGGCCTTGGTCGGCAGATCAGCGAGGCCGTAGAGGTTTCGCAATGCCATCTTGATGCCCAGATCATCCGGCGGAAAAACATCGGGCCGGCCCAGCGAGAAAATCAGGAACATCTGGGCGGTCCACCGGCCGATTCCCTTGACTTGAATCAACTCCTCAATCACCTCCTCGTCCCCCCTCCTCCCGATAGCCTTGAGCTTGACCGTTCCATCGGCTGTTTTGGCGGCCAGATCGTGCAAATAGGTCGCCTTTTGGCTGGACAGCCCCGCGGTCTTCAGTTGCTCCAAGCTGAAGCGGGCCAGCACTTCGGGCCTCACTTTTTCCGGCGCGATAAGCGCCTCGAGCTTGGTCCGGATGCTCCGGGCGGCGCTCGTGGCAATCTGCTGCGAGATGATCGAGCGGACCAGCATGTTGAACCGGTCCCGCTGCGGCTTGAGCGTGCAGGGGCCAACCTGTTTGACAATGGCCGCAATCACAGGATCTGCCTTGCGGAAGTGGCGAGCAGCAGCCGCGGGGTCGATTCTGGCGGTGGGCATGGAACTAAACCTGCCGGTTTTTCTCGTCAACATGAATGATCCGCGGCTTGAGCGAGCGCAAATCCTCAGGCGTGGCGATGCCGTAGGCGGCCAGGATGACAACGTCCCCCGGATGCACCAGATGGGCCGCCGCCCCATTGATGCAGATTACTCCTGAGCCCGGCGGCCCCACCATGGCATACGTAATCACCCGGCTGCCGGTTGTGACGTCGTAGATATGCACCTGCTCGTACTCGGCGATATCTGCCGCTTCCAGCAGGCTGGCGTCCACGGTAACGCTCCCCTCGTAATCGAGGTTCGCTTCCGTCACTGTGGCGCGGTGTATTTTCGAGCGGAGGACAAGGCGATTCATGGAGAATTGAGTCGAGAGCGGCTACAGCCGGCAGTTGGCAATTTGAGTCTCGAGAATGGCACTCGCGCCGAGGATTTCGAGCTTTTCCATCACGTCGATGACTTTGCCGCTGGGGACCATGACACGGATGGCGCACCAGCCGGGGTCTTCCAAAGAGTTGACCGTGGGGCTGTTGAAGCCGGGCGTGATCTTCTCGGCTTCGGCCAGTTTGCCGCGGGGGATGTTGTACTCCAGCAGCGACCAACTGCGAGCGATGACGACTCCCTGCAACCGGCGGACGACCCGCTCGGCGAGCTCCGCGTGCCGCCGGGCTTTGTTTTGAATCAGGACCGTTTCATAGCGGCCGATTTCTTCCAGGATGCGTAATCGGTTGGCGGCGAGCGTGCTGCCGGTTTCAACGAGGTCGACGATGGCGTCGGCAACGCCCAAGGTGACCATGATCTCCACCGAGCCGCCGAGCTTGACCAGGTGCACTTCTGCTTTGTGATCGCGAAGATACTTCTGGGTAATGTTGGGAAAGCTGGTGGCTACACGCTTGCCGTGCAAATCGCCCGGTTTGACCACCGGAGAATCCTCCGGCACGCAGAGAGCCAATTTGCATCTGCCGACGCCCAGCTCCAGACGCGATTCCACATCCGCACCGCACTCCGTCAGCAAGTCGCTCCCTGTGATTCCCATGTCGATGGCCCCTTCGGCACACAGCACGGGGATGTCGTCAGTGCGAAGAAACGTGATGTCGATCGGCATGTCGCCGACACGGGCAAACAGGCTTCGCTCCTGACGTCGAAACGGCAGCCCGGCCTGCTTGAGCAGCTCGCCGGCCAAGTCACTGAGCCGGCCTTTGCTGGGGACGCCGATACGGAGGTTGGACATGATCAGGAGACAGGGGTCAGGAGACAGGAGTCAGAAAACCATTCGCCATTCGCCATTCGAATTTCGTCATTCCGCCTTCGGCGGCCGCGCCGCCTTTTCATCCAGGCCACTGATGCCAAATCGCCTTGCGAGCTCGGTTTCGACTTCCGCCAGCGCCACTCCCTTGTATCCAAGCATGACGAAGAGATGATAAAGGAGGTCCGCGGATTCGTAGATGAAATGAGTCCGCCCCGCATCGTTAGGTTCACCGGCAGCCTCGACCACTTCGGCAGCTTCCTCGACAATCTTGCCGCCAATTTTTTCGACACCTCCCTGAAACAGCGAGGTGGTGTACGATTTGGCTGGCGGATTGGCCCGGCGATCCTCAATCACCCTCATCAATTGGTGCAGAACCGACGGCGGTGGAGAGGGGGAGGACACGGCAAGCAGACAAAGTCGCAAGTGAATATGGTGAAGGGACTTACGATTCAACTATCGTATGAATTCCGGTTATCCAGACAAGCGGACTGACGGGTATCAATTCCACCGTCCATCGTAGATAGGCAACTTAGACCCCGCAACCCATCTCTCCATGTCTTCTCCTGCTGCTCGCGACTGTTGGTTTCTCACGGGTCCCACCGCTGCCGGCAAGACGCAGGTTGGGCTGGAGTTGGCACAACGTATCGGAGCTGAGATTGTCTCGCTGGACTCGATGACCCTCTATTCGGGCATGGACATCGGCACGGCCAAGCCGACTGCCTTAGACCAGACCCGAGTGCCCCATCACTTGCTGGACCTGGTCGCACCGACGGAGGACTTCAGCCTGGCGGAATATCTCGATGCCGCCCATGAGAAGATCCTTGATATCAAGAGTCGCGGAAAGGAAGTATTGTTTGTCGGTGGAACCGCCCTTTATCTCAAATCGCTCCTCCGCGGTGTCTATCAGGGTCCGCCGCCGGACTGGGAGTTCCGTCAGGCCATTGAAGCGGAGCTTGCCATCGTTGGCCAATCGGAGCTTCATAAGCGGTTGCAAGTGATCGACCCACTCCTCGCCGCCAAGCTCCATCCCAACGATAAGCGGCGGATCATTCGGGCCTTGGAAGTTTTCCGTGTCACCGGCGAGCCCCTGAGCCATCGCCAAACGCACTTTGACGAAGGCCGCCCCGCAAGTGAGTGCAAAGTTTTTGTGCTGTCCTGGCAGCGGGAAGAACTGCATCATCGCATCGATGCCCGCGTGGATGCCATGTTCGCCGCCGGCCTGGTCGAGGAGGTACGTGGGTTGCTTTCGAGTTACGGAAGTCTGAGCAGGACGGCAGCTCAAGCGGTTGGTTACCGGGAAGTGACGGAGCATCTGGTCCTTGCGGCAAGCCAGCCCAATTCCCTTGGCACGTGCGTCGACCTCGTCAAAGCCCGCACCCGGCAGTTCGCTCGTCGGCAAGAAACCTGGTTTCGCAGCCTTCCGGAGTGTTCCTTCGTGCCGCAAACGGCTGGAACGCGTCCGGCGGAGGTCGCGTCCAACATTCTCCATTTGCTTGAACGTCCGCCCGCCACCAGCTAAAGTCAAAGGCGCCAAGGCGTGCGCCCCTTCGTGGCGAGTTCGTTCTTATCTATCCCTTCTTCGCAAGGTCAGCGCAGGGCCGCGGCACATTTCTTCTTGTTCCCTGCGTTCCAATTTCCTATGAGGACTGACCAGTGCCGCTTCATTGTCCCCACTGCCAGCACAGCATGGTGGTAAAGGACGCCAAACCGGGAAAATACAAGCTCAAGTGCGCGAAGTGCGGGGAGCGTTTTTCGCTCACCGTTTTTCCGGATGCGTCCCTAGAACCCCTCGTTGAAAAGCTCTCGGCAGAGACGACTCGCCCCAACATCGCCAACACGCCGACGGTGCAGTACCCGCCTCCCGCGGAAGCCACCACGGTTCCGGAATCGCCACCTCCCGCGGCAAAGACCGTCGTTCCCAACCCGCAAATTGAGGCAACCATCGTCTCGCCACCACAGGTGGCAAGGTCACCGGGTTCGGCTGCCGCTAGTAGCGAGAAAACGGTTGGAGGGGGAGTGGAAGCCACGGCCATGTTCGACACCGGGAGCGCCGTACCGATGATGCCGCCCACCAGCGGTTCCGCGGCTGCAACGATGGCCAATCGGGCGTCCGACGTCACCGCACCGGGCAATTACGGCGGGGCCACACGGGCGGACCAGGCACCCGCTGCTCATGGCCCGCCGGCTGGCGTTCCCGCCACTATTGGCGGCTACAAGATTTTGAAAGAACTCGGCCGCGGAGCGATGGGGGCGGTGTACCTTGCTAAACAGGCATCGCTCGACCGCGATGTCGCACTGAAGACCATTCAGGCCCAGTACGCCGACAACCCCACGTTCATTGCCCGCTTCACGCGCGAAGCGTATGCCGCCGCCCAGCTTACTCATCACAATGTCGTCCAGATCTATGATCTTGGACAAGATGGCGAGACCAATTATTTCAGCATGGAGTTCGTCCGCGGCCAGTCGCTGGATGAGATCGTTCGCAAGGAAGGAAAACTCGACCCGGAAGTCGCCGTGGGTTACATCCTCCAGGCGGCTCGCGGCCTGCAATATGCCCACGATCACGGCATGGTTCATCGGGACGTCAAACCGGCGAACATGATGGTCAATGACAACGGCATCGTGAAAGTCGCCGACCTGGGTCTCGTCAAAACGCCCGCTGCTGCCGAGGCCGAGGCAGCCGCGGAAGCGAGAGAGAGTGCAGCGCCCAGCGACCGTTCCGCCTCGCTTGCCGCTGCAACCGCCAACGTCACGCTGAACAACGTGGCGATGGGAACCCCGGCCTATATGGCCCCCGAACCAGCCGCCAATGCCGCCGGCGTCGACCACCGCGCCGACATTTACTCGCTGGGCTGCTCGCTCTATGTGCTGCTGACCGGCCGGCCACCATTTGAAGGTGCCAGCGCTCTCGAAGTCATTACCAAGCACAAAACCGAGCCAGTGGTTCGTCCGGAAGCCATCGTCAAGCGAGTACCCGCCAAATTATCGGAAATCTGCCTGAAAATGGTCGCGAAGCGGCCTGAAGATCGTTACTCCAACCTGAACGAGACCATCAAGGACCTGGAAGGATTTCTCGGTGTTCAAGCCAGCGGCACTTTTTCTCCCAAGGAAGAGCATGCGCAGATCCTGGAAGAGGCGGTCAAGAATTTCAACTCGGCAGCAATGGCGAGGTTACGTGGCCCTTTGCCTCTGGCGTTCTTTGGCGTGTGCGGGTTGCTCTTTCTTGTCTCGCTGCCCTTTAGTTGGAGGTTGGCTGGCGGCGTTTTCGGCCTCGCGGTGATGACTCCCGCAGCTTATTTCGTCATTTCTGGCCTGCGGCAGCGGACGTACTTGTTCGAACGGACTCGCGGATTCCTTTTCTCGGCTCGCATTACGGATTGGCTGACCTGGATTGGGGGCGGCCTCGTGTTCTTACTGGCCCTTTGGCTGCTAGGCTCGCTCTGGTACTGGCTCGGCTTTGCGGTATTCGCCGTCGGATTGGCCGCAGGTTATTCCTTCGTCGTCGATAGCGGTCTCACTCGCCAGCGAAAGGAGCCGCTCGAAAAATTGGAGCAGCTTCTGAAGTCGCTGCGGCTCAAAGGTGTCGACGAAACTTCGCTCCGCTCCTTCGTCGCCCGTTATAGCGGTGACAATTGGGAAGAGTTCTTCGAAGCCTTGTTCAACTACGAAGCCAAGCTCGCCGCCCGTGAGCAGTTCGGCCGGGGGGACTCTGGCCGCACGCGCAACAAGTTTCGCGGTTGGCGAGACGGCGTGATCCGCTGGATGGACGCTCGCCTGCGAGCTGACAAGGAACGCAAAGAGCGGCAACACTTGCAAAAAGTCGAAGAGAAAAACCTGCAAGCCCAAGGCGTGGATGTGCTGGCCGCCCGCAAGCAAGCCCAGGCTATGGCCGACGTCCTGATGGACGAAGCCGAACATGTCCGCAAAGAGCCGGCCAAAGGGGGGGCAACCGTCGTCGACCCCAAGCTGGCCGCGGAAGCCAAGCGGCAGCGGATCAAGCAAATGCTGGCCGACGCCCGCCGCGGAGCCTACCAGCCCAAAAAGAACCGGATGCTCGGGCTCGCTGCCTCGCCTCTCACTTTTGCCCTCGGCGGCAAGATGAGGTTTCTGCTCGGTTGTTTGTTGATTGCGGCATTTGCGATGTGGGTGAAGTACAATCCTCAAGCCTTCAAACTCGACCAAATGAAGGACGCCGCAACGAAAATGGCGGAGTCCGTGAAGACCGGCGACGTCAAGGCCGCCACCGATGCCGTCAAAGGCAGCGTCGCCGATTCCTCGCAGGGAACCGCGGGAGCGCAGCCACTACCTATTCCCGTCATAGGTCCTATCCTCAGCGGTTGGCCGGCCGGCATTGCGGGAATTGTGCTGGTCGTACTCGGCCTCTTCCGCGGCTGGAAGATGTCGATTTTTGCGATGCCCGCGGCGGCCTTGCTACTCTTGGGCTCGGCGCTGGGAATTCCTGGCGGGGCCTATGTCGCCGTGCCTATTGGGCTCGCTGTTGCCGGGGTTGGATTCTTTTTTGGACGAACCGCGGATCCGTAACCCACTTCCTGAGCGCTTCCTACTTTTTCTCACCTGCCATACATTCATTCGGCGTGATGATGCCGTCGCCATCCAAATCGAGTTTGGCGAATTCGGCGGCAATTGTGTCAGTAAAACTGGAAGCGTATTCGGCCATCATTATCTGACCATCCCCGTCGGCATCGCTCTTAATGAACCAGTCCGGCATTCCCTTCGGCAGCCGCTCCGTGGGAGTGAGAAAGCGGTAGCTCTTTTTCGTTGCGGAAGCTGTCTTGTCGCCGCCTCCCCTGAAGGACTTGCCACCACCGAATCCAGACGGGCTGGAACTGGACGAAAGGGGTGACGAGCCGGCTCCGCCGCTGGAATAGGCGGAAATCCGCGTGGTCAATTCCGCCAGCGTGATGGTGCCGTCGCTGTTGGAGTCGGCTCCCTGATGTTCGGTTTTCATTTCTTTCCATTCGTCGCGCTGCAACATGCCATCCTTGTTCTTGTCGTGCTGCTTGAGCAGCCCTTCGGCATATTTCTTCACCTGTTCTCCGGCTCCGGACGAACTGCTAACGCTCGATCCGCTCGGCGGCCCATACGACGACGAAGGAGCGCTCGGAGTCGAGGAAGCCGTCTCTCCCTTGATGGGAATGCCGCGGCTCTTGGAGATGCGGATGCAGAGCTCTTCGCGGCTGAGTTTGCTGTCCTTATTGAGGTCAGAGTTTTCAGGCGGGTTGGATTTGGACCAATTTCCGCCGGCCCATTCGGCCTTGTCGATATAGCCGTCGCCGTTTTTGTCTTGTTCCCGGAGCAAGGTTCCTTGGACATAGTCAATGACGGATTGGTCGAACTTCGTTTCCAGCGACATGATCGAACCCGCCCGACTGGAGGAGCTGCCAAAGCCGCTGCTGGTGGCGGCAGGCGCGACGGCGGCAGGGGTCCCGAAGCCGCTGGTTGGCCGGGGTATACTTGAGCTACCTGCGGAGGGGCTGCTGGAAGGAGAGCTACCGGGAGCGCGACCGGTTTCCTGCTGCTTGCGGAAATCGTCGAAGTTCGCCTGCATGGCTGGTAGCAGCTTATCGATGGGCATCGCTTTGGTGATGTCCAGCTTGGCCCGTTCGACCGCTCGTTCGATGAACATGCGATTTCTGTTGGAGACTTCATTGGGCTCAATGATCCCATTGTTGTTGTCGTCCGCCCGCTTGAGAATCTCCGCGGGATCAAAACTCATGCCTCCGCCGCCCCCACGATTGCCTCGTCCGCCACCTCCCTGCCCAAAAGCCGACCCAATCGACAGTACGACGCCACCCATGACAAAAAGCACAAACATCGGAAGTCGGCGGTTCATTTGTCAGTCTCCTAAGCAGGCTCGTATCGTCCATTCATTCTAACCGATCTTAAACCCCTGCAGCTAACAAAAGTTGCGGTCGCACACCGGTTACGAGGGATCCTGCAATAGTTGGATCGCCTCCAGCCCGGTCATTCCCGGCAAAACCCCCATTTTTCCTGCCGCCGCGCTCACCGCCGTGACTTTGGCCCCAAACAGGTCTTCCGGCTTGACCAGCGGATTCTCCGGCGTTCCCCGGCAGATGGCAAAAGCCATGGAAAAGACATCGGCACAGGCCAGGTCAAAAATCCCGCAGCCGACGACCCCCCGACCGGTATGGATGGCACAATACTGGCCACCGTCCCAGAGGTAGCTTGAGCCGACGACGGGGCCGAAGGGGGTTTCCAGAACGCGCTGCTCGGCTTCGGGCAGTGATGACATAGTGTGCCTTCGTGCGCGAGGTCAACTTTTTCGCTTCGGATTTATGGCTACTTGTTACGTTTACTAGTTGACAGTGGCGCTCATTTGAGACTAAAAGCAGGGAAATATCTACGCTTGCTACCCTTTTGCACGGGTTATTTCCAGTGTCAAATGGTTTTTTTCGCTTAGGCCTCCTGCTCGCCGGGTGTTTAATCGCCGGCGTTGTCGCGGTCCTTGTCGCCTGGGACTCATTTTCCACTGACCGTCCGGGGCTTCCCGCCGCGTCACCGACGGCTCCCAATCTCAACGCGGAA
Organism: Planctomycetaceae bacterium; assembly: GCA_005778405.1. Lineage (GTDB taxonomy): Bacteria > Planctomycetota > Planctomycetia > Pirellulales > Pirellulaceae > SXOA01. Next base: position 32,403 of record SXOA01000092.1, on the reverse strand, counting down.
CTGGCAACTGTCGGGACAAGCGGATTTGCCGCCGCTCCTGAAGTGACAAGAGCCCTGCTCGACGAGGCGGAACGTAATTACCTGTGGGAAATCGAGCACCACGCTAACATCCTGCATGATACCGCTTTCAAGCGGGCCGCGCAAAGCCTGGTCAAGGCCGACGCGGAAGCACTGCGGAACATGCTGGTTGACGGGTTCACAGCCGAGTTACCTGGAGAAGCGAAGGCCATCAAGCTCGATACGGATCTCGTGCATTTTCGGCGACTGAGGAGCGACGAGGGGCCGACGGTCGCCGCGGATGCCGACCAATTCGTGGCGGCGCTGCTGGCCTACCGGGCCCTTTTCCACCAGGATCCCAAGGCCAAGCTTTCGATCATGGGCCTGTCCCCGCTCGAGGGGCGAAAGGGCCTCGACGGGCTCTGGAAAGGAACCTGCCTGCTGCGAATGTGGGGTGAAGCCGATCCCGGCCAGCCCACGGAAGTGACGATGCAGCTCGAATGCGTCGTTCCCCGGCCTGAGGAAAAGTTGGCGAAGACGGGCCGCTGGCTGCAATCGTGCAAGATTCTTCAGGCGCAGACCAGCCACTCCAGCCGGTTCCTGATGCGGCTCGCCGGCGAGGAGCGGGGCATCGACGTGAAGCGCTGGCGAGACAATTGGACGATTAACGAGCAAGAGCAGCCTATCACGGACACTGGCAGCGCGAGCCTCTGCGATTTTAATCGAGATGGTTGCATTGACATGCTGATTACGGACGTCACGGGGCTGGCCTTTTACCAAGGCAGCCCGGAGGGGAAATTCGCCGAAGTTGCGGAAAAAACAGGCCTGACAAACGTACCAATCCGCGGCAGCGTACTGGTCCTGTTCGTCGACCTGAACGGCGACGGTTGGGAAGACCTGTTGCTCGACAATTATCTCTTCAGGAACGAGCAGGGACGACGATTTACCTTCGTGACGCTCTGTTCGAACATCGGAATGATCCCGGCCGCCTCGAACGTGTCCGCGGCGGACTATAACCTTGACGGGAAGATGGACTTGTACTTCGTCTCGGAGGGGCTCCCCAAGGACGACAGTTGGGTGCAGGGACGGAGCGGCCGGATTCATGGCAACCAGTTGCTCATGAACTTAGGCAACTGGCAGTTTAAGGACGTTTCGAAGGCTGCGAATGCCGAGGGAGGCCGCCGCTCCGTTTTCACGGCTGCATGGTTGGACGCCAACAGCGACGGCTGGCCGGATGTCCATGTTCCCAACGAATTCGGCAACGGCGTACTGCTCGTGAACCAACAGAACGGCACGTTTCGAGAGCATAACCTTGCTCAAGGTCCAAACGACTTCGGCACGATGGGATTGACGGTCGGCGACTTCAACAACGATGGCAACATCGACCTTTACTGCGCCAACATGTACTCCAAGGCGGGCAACCGGGTCATCGGGAATTTGCGCTCCGACGCGTATCCCCAGCACATCATGGACCTGATGAATTCCTATACCAAGGGGAGCCAGTTGTGGCGCAATAACGGTAACTTGAACTTTGAGCGCGTCGGCGCTGCGTACCAGGTCGCCGACGTCGGCTGGGCCTATGGACCCTGCATGGCGGATTTGGACAACGACGGCTTCCTGGATATTCACGCCACCGCAGGTTTCATCAGCGTCGATCCGAACGAGCCCGATGGCTGAAGCTGCGTCTGGCAGGCTGTCGTGTCACAGCCATACAATCGCGGAGCAAAAATTCCCAAACCAGGAAAGCTCGACTCCGAGCACAAGGAATTCTGGGTCAGCAATCCCTGGGATATCGTTAAAGAAGGGCACAACCTGAGCGCGTACGAGCGGAACCGCACCTACCTTAATCTGCAGGGCGAGGGTTTCGCCGACGTCAGTTACATCTCGGGCACGGACTCGTCCGGCGACGGCCGAGATGTGGTAGCTGCCGACTTCCGGAACAACGGCCAACTGGACATGGTGGTGCGGCAGGTCGGCGGCGGGCCCCTGCTGTTCTTCGAAAACCAGTTCCCCCCAAAGCACTATCTGAAGGTTTCGCTGCGAGGTGTGCAGAGCAACCGCCTGGGCATCGGTGCTCGGCTGGTAGTCGAAGCCGGCGGAAAGCAGATCGTGCGCGAGATGTACCTGGCCAACAGCTTCCGCTCGCAGTCCCCCTGTGTCGCCCATTTCGGCCTGGGGGATTTGAACCAGGTCGAAAAGCTGACGATCCGCTGGCCCTCCGGCCAAGTCCAGTCGTTTGATCAACTGGCCGCCGACCGGCACCTCGTCGTGGAGGAAGGAAAGCAGGGGGATACGGCCATCGAAGTCGTGGTGCCTGGCACGACCATCAAGCCGTAAACAGCGACTACTTTTTTAGGGCGGACTTTCGCCGTCCCGTCGAAGTATTCCTGGTCCTTCGGTCAGCTCCAAGCGGCGATTTCACGCCCCACTTTGATGCCCACTTCGTTGTCGACGGCAATGTGGTATCCGCCGAGCGCTTGGGACAATGCGGCCATTTCGGCCGTGGAGTTCCCGGTCGGTATTTCCAAGGTCACCATGGTGTCGGCATCCTTTTCAGTTAGTTCACAGTGCTTGCGGCGTTCCGCAAAACCGTACTCGTCGGAACCGGCACAAAGTGCCTGCATTTTTGAGCACGCGCCGCTGACCATCGCAAGGCTGCTGGTGTAGCTGGGAGTGGTACATCGCCGTGGACCACAGATGGCGAGTGTCCGTACAACAACCGTGGGCGGCCCATTGGCATCGACCTCTCTGGCCGGGGCTTCCTCGGCGAAATCGAGCAGTACATACTCGGCGAATACGTTGGACTTGTCGTCGATGGGCAGAAACTGGCGCGGCGGATTTCCAGAGGTCGTTTTCTCTGGGGCATACAATTCTGCAAGTATTACTCCCAACAAAGTGGTAGCGATGATGGGAAAGAGCCATTATCGAGTGCGAAACATGGGCATGCTCCGTCGAGGCGGTTCCAACCAGCATGCCAAGAGCGTTTCGGCAGTCCAATTGATTCTCTTGCGAGGCGAAAAACATTTTTAACTCTTACCAGACGAGGGAAATACCATCTGCCCTATTTTTCCTTGACTTTCGCAGGGATGGCAGACCGCAGACTTGCCAATTAGAGTAAAAGTACCTACGGCGCTGCCACAATTTAGAGACAAAGAATGATGAGATTTGCCAAAAAAATCGTGGTGGCAGCACTTCTGCTTTGCGGCGTCAAAGGTTTGGCACAGGAGACCGCAAAACAGGCTGTCGAAAAATCCCCCTACAAGGCCCTTGGTGCTCCGGCCAATCCCAAAGTGCCGGCCCGGTGGAACATCTATCACGACTATTCGGAATCGGCGAATCTGTTGGCGGATTTGGCGAAGGCCCATCCGCAGTTCGCCAAAGTGCAGAATCTGGGCAAGTCCTACGGCGGGCGGGAAATGTTGGTACTGACCGTCACGAACTTTGCCAAGGGGGATGCTGCCGCGAAGCCCGCAATGTGGATTGACGGAGCCATTCACGCCAACGAGATTCAGGCCACGGAAGTCGTCCTTTACACCGCCTGGTATCTCTGCGAGATGCGGCAGGACAGCGACGTAGTCAAGCGGCTGCTCGATGAGCGGACGTTCTATCTGCTGCCGATGATGAGCCCCGACTCGCGGGACGCTCATTTTTATGAGGCGAATACCACGCATTCCCCTCGCACCGGACAGCGGCCCGTGGATGACGACAAGGACGGTCTGGTCGATGAGGACGGGACGGACGACCTGGACGGGGACGGCAGCATCACCATGATGCGGGTCAAAGACAAAAACGGCCGCCTTAAGCCGCACCCGGACTTTCCCTCGCTACTCATCTCCGCGAAGCCGGGGGAGAAGGGAGAATATCGTTTGCTAGGAGCGGAGGGAAAGGACAACGACGGCGATGGCCGTGTGAACGAAGATGGGGACGGCTCGTATGACCCCAACCGAGACTGGGGCTGGAATTGGCAGCCGGATTACATTCAGAACGGAGCGCATCGCTATCCGTTCTCGATTCTGGAAAACCGACTTGTGGCTGACTTTATCGCGGCCCATCCGCAGATCGCAGGGGCCCAGTCGTATCACAACGCCGGTGGCATGATCCTGCGCGGGCCGGGCGCCAAGGACGATGCCTTCGACGGCAGCGACGTGGCAGTCTACGACGTCATCGGCAAGCGGGGGGAGCAAATCCTCCCCGCCTACCGCTATATGAACATCGCCAACGACTTGTACGAGGTCTACGGCGGCGAAGTGGACTGGCTGCATCAGAACCGCGGGGCGTGGACGTTTACCAACGAATTGTTCACGCCGTTCAACTACTTCCGCACCACCGGCCACGAAGGCTTCTTCGGCAGCAGCGAAGTGCAGGAGACCTTCAACAAATACCTGCTGCTTGACGAAGGGCTGGCCCCGTGGAAAGAAGTGGAGCACCCGCAGTACGGCAAGGTGGAAGTTGGCGGCATGAAAAAAAACTGGATGCGCCAGCCGCCGAGCTTTCTGCTGGAAGAAGAATGCCACCGCAACATGGCGTTCTCATTGTTCCATGCCGATGAATTGCCGCTCGTGAAAATCCAGTCCGTGGAAACCAAGAGTTTGCCCGGCGGCATAACGCAAGTGACCGCAATCATCGAGAATCCTAAAACCTGCCCCACCCACAGCACTGCCGACGTCCGCCGCAAGCTCACGCCGCCCGACATCGTCTCGCTGCACTTAGCAGAGAAGGACGCCAAACAGCCAAACGTCATCCTCGGCCTGACCGCCAGCGAACCCTTCTTCCGCGAACCCGCCGAACAAAAGCGCGAGCCCGCCCAAATGAAGCTCGATACCATCCCCGCCCACGGCATCGTCTACGTCCGCTGGCTGGTGAGCGGCAGGGGGCCATTTGAAGTGCGGGTGGAGAGCGTAAAGGGAGGAAGAGATTTGCGGAAAGGGGAGTAGCATCTCCCGCAGAATCCCGGTTCAATGACTAGCAGTGGAGGTGAGCTCAATGACAGCGGGGTATCGACATGGAATCTCTCCGATTTCTACTCTTGGCAGCGTGTCTAGTGTTTGCGCCCGCCCTTGGTTCTTTCGCGCAAGAAGCCCCCAAGGAAGCTGAGATCCCCAAAAAGCTCGCCAAACTGGCCGAAAAGGCGTTCAAGGCCAAGGCCACGTTTTTCATTTGGACTGACAAGCCGGCAATGAGTGCCAAGGACTTTTCTCTTCACTTCGCCATCAATCCCGCGATGAAGGCCGGTGTCAAGCTGGACGAAGTAGGCACCAGAGTCCGCCTGGTCCGTACCGTTCCCATTGGGATGCGGGTTCCCTGGACCGGCGTCGAACCCGAAATCGGATACCGATTCGCCGCAAACCAGTTCGCCGGAAAACTTGCCGTCAAGGTAGAACTTGTGCAAGTCCCCGCGCTCGACGTGGACAAGCCAGTTGTTTTGAGCAACGAAATCACTGTGCAATTGACGTTCGAATGATATCCGAATCTCAGTCTACGTCCGCTGGCTGGCCAGCGGAAAGCGCCCCTGAGAGATGACGGTGGAGAGCGTGTAAGGGGTGAAGGATGTGCAAAGGGCGGAGTTGATTATTACCTAGAATGAAGTCGCAAAACCTGCCCCCCGCGGCGCAAAGGGCGACTGTGAACCTGCCGAGGGATGTGTCGAAAAAGAAATTACAAAGCAGTTCGAGAGCGGCAGGATGATTAACCCATACGAATCTCCCACAGCCATCAATTCAGCCGCGGCTAAGGTGTCTAGCCGGCCTCGCTCCTGGCGAACGATTCTGTATGGTCTTGGAGGAGCGTTCCTTGGCTATGTCGGCCTCACAATTCTTGCCAACCTGGAAGACTGGCAGTTCTATACGATTCGCAGCTTTGTGACCGGCGAAATCGCGATGAGCGAGATTACCCAGCACCCCGCGGATCGCTGGGTAATGTTCAGCTTGATTTTCGGCTTCATTCTTGGCGGAGCGGCTGTTGGCTTTTGGCTTGCTCGACGGCACTCCCGTTCGTCGGCGCAACGCGTGGCGTGAACCAATACTGGTGTCGCGCCCAAAGCCCGCTGCGCCCTACGTCACGAGCCCCTTCGTCACCATCATGAATACGTCTTCCAGCGACGGATCCTTTTCGGCAAAGTTGTGGATGCCGACTTTGTTGTAGATGAGCTGGTTGAGGAGCTCACTGACGCCTTTGTCGTCGCAGTCCATTTCGACGACGCAGTGGTTCACGTCGACGGCGACGTTGCGGCAGGCGGGGTGGGAGCGGACGACGGAGAGGCCGACGTCCATGTTGTTGTTGAAGCGGATTTCAATCGTCCGGTTGCCGCGGATTTTGCGGTAGACGTCTTCGATCGGCCCGCTCATCAAAAGCTGGCCACGCTCGATGATGCCGATGCTGGTACAGCAGTCGGCAAGCTCGGTGAGGATATGGCTGGAGATGAGGATGGTTTTTCCCATCCGCCGCAGTTCCTTGAAGAGGGCTTTGACCTCGATGCGGGCGCGCGGGTCGAGGCCACTGGTGGGTTCGTCGAGGATGAGCACCGGCGGGTCATGCACCAACGTTTTCGCCATGCAGAGCCGCTGCTTCATGCCGCGAGAAAGGCCGTTGACGTAGTCATCCCGCTTATGCGCCAGGTCAAGCAACTCGAGCACGTCGCTGATGACTTGTTTCCGTTTGGCCTTGCCAATTTTGTAGGCCACGGCGAAAAAATCCAGGAATTCCCAAACCTTCATGCCGTCGTAGACGCCAAAGTTATCCGGCATGTAACCAATGCTGTAGCGAACCGCCATCGGATCGCGGGTGACACTGTGTCCGTTGACGATTCCCTCCCCCCGGCTGGCTTTGAGCAGCGTGGAGAGAAAACGGATTGTCGTGCTCTTGCCCGCACCGTTGGGCCCGATAAAGCCGAACATCTCGCCAGCTTCGATTTTGAGGTTGAGGCGCTCCACGGCCCGGAATTGGCCGTAGTCCTTGCCGAAATCGATGAGCTCAATCATGCCCTGTCCTATCTTTGAGCGGCCAGCGAGGGCCGCAAAGGGTTCGTTTGTGCGCCGGCATCAGCAGGAGGCTCGCCAGGCATCTTCTCTTCGTCCAGTTCAGGCAGCACGTAGTCTTCGGCAACGTTCTTGTCGCGCGTGGCGGTGGGAATCTTGGCCCGAGCCAAGTGCGACAGGATGAGTGTGCGGGTGTTATTCTGTGCCGGCGCGGGATAAACCTTCATGCCGGGAACTTCGTCATCGGTCCAAGCAATCAGCCGCACATCGCCCGACGCCAGCTTCAGTTGCTTGGCAGCCAATTCCACAAGCCGATAGAGGCGGACGACCCCCTTGTCTTCCTCCTGGGCCTGCACCTTGGCGGACATAACCAGAGACTGGTCCCAGTTGGCTACCCAGGATTCATTGTTTGGAGAGGCAGCAAATGTGAGTGGGACAGCCGTTCCGGGCGCGACCTCGGCGACATAAGCAACCTCGATGATCCCGCCAACATTGCGCAGCACGCCAACATCCTGCAGCGCAAAAGGCGTATCGTTGCGGACACTTTGGCCCTTGCCGACCAGAGTGATTCCTCCCGGACTTTTCGCGGCCTTTCCCAAGGGCACCATGTGTTCGGCATGAACTCCCTCGGTGGAGTTGGAGTTGACCTGTACGCCGGATAACACCGTGTTTTTGTCCTGGCGGAATTCCACGTACTTGGCGTTCTCCGCGGGAAGCCGGACATAATTGACGTTGGTAACAAATGGGAGGGCGACCGCGGACGGGTCGTCAAAGCTCAGGTCGTAACCGGTCGAGAGCGAGGTATACAGCCGCGTATAGCGGGTGACGTGGCCGCGCGGGTATTCGGCCTGCGTTTCCAGCACGGCGACTTCCGTGCGGCTGCGGACGAAGCCGATATTGAGCTGAGCCAGACGGATGACGCAGACGGCCCCAATGATGGCGATGATGGGGGCCGCGGCCCAGGCCCATTCCACCCGGCCGATCAGCCAGAAGAAGAGCCAATTGAGCGGCACCAAAACCAATAGGTATATCGCCAATACTTTCAAAACGAAGTCTGCCTTGGGAATCGCAATTTTGCCAGCTTCGGCCAGGGATTCGCGAGCGGCGGCCGAGACGGGGGTCAGATCGCTCCAGCCTCCGACCCCCGATTCATTATCCGCCCGATAGCCGGCGAAGTGCCAATCATCCACCGTGGGCTGCTTGTCAACCGTGTTTTCGAGCGGAACTTCGGCGGGTGTTTCCATAAAACCCGGAAAGCGATTTCGCTGCGGGTAGCTTTCCGGCTGGGTGATTGGAGTGCGGGAGACGCCGGCAGGACGATCCGTTTCCTTGGGAAAGCTGACGTCTCGGCTGAAGTACCGCAGCGTGCAGGAAATGCGCGGGTCACGCACGTAGTTCGCCAGTTCCTTCGAATCCCACTTCATCCGGAGCTCCACAATGTCATTCCGATAAAACTCCCTGCCGGGACGGCGGAGCAGACAGCCGTTCAAAAATCCGTCAAAGCAAGGCCAAAGGCGAACGCGGATATCCGTCAAAGGAAAAGCTGTCGCGGCAATTCTCCCTCCGCCGACGCGGCGTTCCACCACCAGATTGCCGGTCCCTTCGAGAAAATCGCCGAGCGGGTGCTTTACAAGTTCCACGCCGAGCATCGGCTTGTTCCCCACAAACTTAATGCTTCGCTCTTCTGCAGTCATCGCTTTCTTCTTGTCGTTGCCAATGGAGGCCAGCGACCACGACTTGTTCATTTCTTCAAACGACGACTGGTCGAGTTTGAGTGCCTGGCCACTTTCCGCCGGCAGATAGGGGGTGAGAAAGCTCCCCTTAAGTTTGTCCAGCGAATTGGGTCCGCTGATGATGAGTTGCCCTCCCCATTGAATCCAGTCCAGCATGGCATTCTGCTGGTCCTGGGTAAGGACGGCGGGATCGAGATCGTCCCAGATGATATAGGCGATGGTTGTCCACGCGAACGACGTGCTGGGGAGTGGCACTCGGCGCTCAATTTTCGGCAGCACCACGTGATAGTATCGCAGACTGCCGTCGCGGGAGATTTCACTCTCGCTCACCACCACGCTGTGCATCTTGGGGTCTTTCAGACCAACATAAGGATCCGCGTTGGCGGCCAGCACGACAATAAAGTACTCGTGGTCCCGCATTGCCGTGCCCATCGCAGAATCCTCGGCGATCGCGCTACCGCCACGCGAAGGGAGCAACTCCACTTTCATGGGATAACGGCTCTGGCCGATAAAGTTGTCTCGCTGGGGCAGAAAGAACGTGGACTCGATGAATTTGGCCTGCCCCTTCGGTAGTGAAGCCGGACGAAACATCGATACCCGGTAGTTCGTTTTGTAAACGTCCAGCGGCTTGAAGTTAGCGTCTTGAGGGTAGGTCCGCAAAATGCCGGGGTAGTCAAAGTTATTGGCCTTGAGCGTCTGCATCACGCTCACAAAGTGCCCCGGCTTGACGTAGGCGTAGTCCAACGTTGGTTGTTTTTGCTCGGCGGCCTTCTCTTTCTCCTTTTCCTTTTCCTTATCTTTGTTCTTGGCGCTGGGATTGTTGGTGATCGTGTTCGGCAGAATCTGGCTGATGATGGGGTCGAAATTCGGTTTGGGCTCTTCGGCCTTTTTCTTACGCTTGCGTTCGTCTTCCTTCTTCTTCTCGTCGTCTTGCCGTTTCTTCTTTTGAGCAACCGTCTCTTTCTGGCAGCCGCCGCAGCCGGGCAAAGAGATCGCCCCGACCAGCAAAAGAATGAGCAGCGCCGAGAGTTGGAAGGAGAGTGAGCTGCGCGGAGTAGTACACTTCATAAGCAGTCCGTTACATGAGATGAGGCAGAACTGTCGCCCTGGCGAAGGCAGGGAATCTTCTCTCGGGAATTCCTTCCGGGACACAGGGAGGGGGCCGGAAGCCCACCAATATCTATTGTCGCTTCCCGCCTCAACTTATTCCCTAGTCTACGGGGTACAAGGGGAAGAATGAAGTTGCCAAGGCAAAAAAACGGTATCATCGAAGGAACAACTGGCTTCCATTTCCCCCGACTTTCCCATGACCTCTACCTTTTCTGTCAACGAACTCGCCGCATATCAGCGCGACGGCTTTTTCATCGTACGCGGCCTGTTTGACCCGGCGGAAATTGGCAAGCTTCAGGATTATGCCAAGAGCGATCAGGCATTTGCCAGCCAGCTTTATGGCCGCAAAGACGCCAGCGGCAAGGAAACGAAGCTGGCACTCTGGAATACCGCGGGGGAAGACCTTTACAGCATGTTCGCCCGCAGCCGCCGTGTCGTCGACCGGATGGAGCAGGCCCTCGGCGGCGAAGTCTATCTCTATCACATGAAGATGATGCTCAAAGAGCCGCAAGTTGGTGGGGCATGGGAGTGGCACCAGGACTACGGCTACTGGTACAGCAACGGCTGCCTTCTGCCATTGCTCGCTAGCTCCCTCATTGCCGTTAGCCGGGCGAACAAGGCCAATGGCTGTCTGCAAGTACTGCGCGGTTCGCATCTCATGGGGCGGATTGACCACGGCAAGACAGGGGACCAGACGGGTGCGGATTTGGAGCGGGTGAATGTCGCCCTGGAACGGATGGAGCTGGTTTACTGCGAGTGTGAGCCGGGGGACACTATTTTCTTCGACAGCAACCTCCTTCACCGCAGCGATGCCAACGATTCGGACGATCCTCGCTGGTCCCTGATCTGTTGTTACAACGCCCGCCGCAATGACCCCTATAAAGAAAGCCGCCATCCGCGGTATACGCCGCTGGCGAAGGTCGAGGAAGAGGCAATTCGTCGTTGGCAGCGGTAAACCTGATTCACGAGGTGATTGATGCGTGCCGTCCAGACTTATCTATTTCTTACGGTCATCTCGCTCGTGCTGGCCGCTCGCGCTTTTTCCCAACAGGTCGCGGAGGATATCAAAAGCCCCCTCTCGCCGGAGGATTCGCTGAAGCTTTTTCAGCTTGACCCGCTCCTTTCCATCGAGCTGGTTGCGGCGGAGCCGCAGGTGATCGACCCGGTGGCCATTCGGTTTGACGAAGATGGTCGGCTCTGGGTGGCCGAGATGCGGGACTATCCGCTGGGGCCGATTAAGAAGACCGACAACAAGCGGACGGAGAAGGACGCCGAGCCGCTATCGCAGATCAAGATCTTGGAGGACAAGAACGGCGATGGGCGGTATGAGACCGCGACCGTGTTCGCCGACAAGCTCCTGTTCGTCACCGGCTTGCAACCCTGGAAAGGGGGCGTGATCGTCACACTCTCCGGCAGGGTCGCCTACATGAAAGACACGGACGGCGACGGCAAAGCGGACGTGAACGAAACCTGGTTCACCGGCTTCAGCGAGTCCAATTCGCAGCTCCGGGCGAATCATCCGACCTTCGCCCTCGACAACCACGTCTACGTCGCCAACGGCCTGCGCGGCGGGATGGTGGTGAATCATTTGAAGAAGTTGAGAGGGCAGAAAAGTGGGGTAGGCTTCCAGCCTGCCCAGAAAATTGACGACGCTCCCATCAATATCTCCGGCATGGATTTTCGCTTCGATCCTCTCACCGGCGATGCCGAGGCGGTCAGCGGCAACGGGCAATTTGGACTCAGCTTCGACGACTGGGGAAACCGCTTCGTTTGCTCCAATCGCAATCCTTGCCAGCATGTGGTCATTGAGAACCGATATCTCAAAAAAGCCCCCACCGTCGCCATTCCCTCCGTCGTGCAAGATGTCGCCGCGTTCGCCGAGAACAGCCGCATCTATCCGATCAGCAAATTCTGGACGACCTCAAACCTCCACGAAGGCCAATTCACAGCCGCCTGCGGCGTGTTCATCTACCGGGGCGACCTGCTGCCGCAGCAGTTCCGCGGCAACGTCTTCACATGCGACCCGACCGGCAACCTGATCCACCGCGAAATCATGGAGCCCAAAGGGGCCAGCTTCACCAGCAAGCCGGCGTACGACGGAAAGGAATTCCTCGCCTCCCCGGACACCTGGTTCCGCCCCGTCGGCATGGAGCTCGGCCCCGACGGCGCTCTCTACGTCGTCGACATGTACCGCGCCGTCATCGAGCACCCCGAATGGGTTCCCGACGAGCTCAAGAACCGACCGGATGAACGGTTAGGGGATGACCGGGGGAGGATTTACAGGATCGTGCCAAGAGGACAACAGGCGGCGAGACCGACAATTCAAACACGACTCCCTAATTCAAGTGCCAAAGAGCTTGTCGCGCTTCTTGGGAGTCCGAATGCCTGGTATCGGGAGACGGCTCAACGGATCTTGGTCGAACAGCAGTCGAAGGAGACGGTTGAACAACTGCATGGACTTTTGGATTCGAATACGCCGTCATTACCGGCCGTTCATATTTTGTCGGTCGCCAAATCGCTTAATGCGGACAAGAAGCTGCTCGACTTGGCATTGCTGCGTTCGGGACTTTCGACGAATCCGCAGACGCGAGAATTCAAGCGGCTGCTGGAGTTGATTGGCGAGCCAATAGGTTCACCAATGGACGCGAATCCTGATCCCTTAGGCCATCCTTCGGTACCCAAAAAGTTTGCTGCGCCCGCCTCCGAATTTGCAGACCTTGCCGTGCGCGCATGTCGAGACCCATGGGGGCATCAAGCGACGAGGCTGGCGATTGCCAAGGCTACCGATGATGTTTACCTAGAAGTTCTCACTCGGTCCATAACCAAGAAATCTGACTTCCCCAGCCCGAGTTACAACGAAGCCAAGTTGCTGTGGCAACTGATTTGCGCCGAGGCAGCTCAACATGCAATGCCAAAGACTGCCGCGTACGTTGCCATTCAGGTGATTGGCGAAGAGAAGACTACTGAAACCCAATCCTTTGGAGCTTTCGATTCATTTCTGGTTGGTTTAGGAAAACGGGGAATGACCTTTCCAAAACTGTTGGATGCCAGCGGGTTGGCGGAAGACCATAGGTCAAAGTCTCTGGTCCGTTACCGAGGATTTGCGGAGCAAGCCGTTGCGACTTCCTCGGACGAAAGGGCCGACCTTGAAATTCGTTTGGACGCGATCTCATTGCTTTCCCATTATCCGGAGAAGACCGCTGCTCTCGAACGGTTGGCGAATTCGTCGCTTCATGATGACATTCGGAAAAAGGCGATCGCCGCACTCGCTCGCCTGCCCTCGGTAGAACCCTGGCAGACGTTCATCAACAGCTATTCATCAGCACAGCCTCCCGTCCGCCAAGTCATTCTCGACGGCGTCCTACAACGCCCCGATCGCATCTCCCTCCTCCTCGACTCTCTCGAATCCGACTCCATCAAGCCCACGGAGCTCGACCCCGTCCAATCCGGCCGTCTGCTTAAGCACGGTGACGCCAAAATCCGGCAGCGGGCGGAGAAGATTTTCGGCTCGGCGACGCCGGAAGACCGGAAGAAGGCACTCGCGGATTATCAGAGCGTGCTGGCGATGACTGGGGACGCGAAGCGGGGGCAGGTGAGCTTTGCTAAAAACTGTTCGACGTGCCACAAGATTGGCGAAACGGGGGTGAATGTCGCGCCGGACATCAGCGATTCGCGGACCAAGACGCCGGCTCAGATTCTGGCGGACATTATTCAGCCGAACCGGGCGATTGACGCCAACTACGTCGGCTACAACTTGCTCTTAAGGGACGGCACTACGGCTGCGGGGATTCTCACTTCTGAGACGAGCACGTCGATCACGCTGAAAGGCGCCGGGGCGAAGGTCATCACCGTGGCCCGCGACGAGATCGAGCAGCTCAAGTCGACGGGGGTTTCGCTCATGCCCGACGGCCTGGAAAAGACCATTCCGCCCCAGGAAATGGCAGATGTGATTGCGTTTATCAAGAACTGGCGGTATCTGGATGGACGAGTGCCGGTGAAGTAGCGGCAAAAGGGAATGGGACTAATGGGACGGATGAGACTGATGGGACAAATATGTCCTATGCGTCCCATGAGTCCCATTCGTCCTATCCCGTTCTTCCCTATCCTCCCCGCAAGTCCCCGCGTAGAATGGACGATGGAAAGAAGTGGCGGACCCGCAACGTCCGCCGCCAAAGCCACTCGGGGGCGAACTGGATTCGACCGGATAGCCTGAAGCGCAAGTGGCGTGCCGTGGTTGATCAGATGGCCACGTTAAAAGCTGATCACATTTTAGTTGCCGAGAGCAATCTCGTCCTGGCTGCCTAACTAGTGGCCACCGACTGCGGGCTTTCACCGGAGAGGCCCAAAAGCCGGTCACCAATTCCGGTTCGCCGCGGCTCATAACGGGTACAGCCGCGGTTCAACAAGTTCCCGAATAAGCGGCTGGGTAGTCTGCAGAGCAACGCCCCGGCTGACGAAAACCAAAGGCCCTGCTACGCACGTAGAAGCTTTCGTGAAAATATCGCGGGACGCGGGTTCAATTCCCGCCGCCTCCACTTTGGGGCATCGGAGTCATCCGATGCCCCTACTTGTTTTGATGCGTCAGAAGTTGCTGAATTGCAGGGCTTTACGTCACATTCTCCAGCCCCATTTGGTTGCATCCCCGCGACAGGCTGTGACCCCGAAAGTACCTCTGGGACAGCGGTTTTACTGACAATGTGCTGACAAGGTAGCGGGAGCCGCCTGAAGACGAGACTCCGGTGTGGGCTACTTGGCAATTTGGTCGTAATGGAAGAAGACGTGCCGTCAAAGTCGTGATCCACAGATGTATCAAAAGCACATCACGAAAACCTGTATCAAACCGGGGCGAACAGCGGCCTATGAAGCGCAGGGAGGCGAGTGACTCGCAGAAGGCAAAGGCGTCTTAAGGCGAGACACAGGAGTCTTAATGCGCTGGCTTGCTGAGCTGGAATATCGGCAGTAGCAGACCTATGGCGATGCTGCCGACGACGATCCCCATGCCGACGATCAGGATCGGCTCGATCATGCTGGTGGCCGATTTGATGCTCGATTCGACTTCGCGGTCGTAGTAGGTGCTGACCTTGGCCAGCACTTTATCCAGCTTTCCGGTCTCTTCGCCGCTGGCGATCATTTGCACCAGCGTGGAGGGAAAGAGCTTGCTGCCCATCAACGATTCGGCCACTCGTTTGCCCTGGGTAATTTGGTCGAGAACGTGCAGCCAGATTTGCTCGTAATAGATGTTGCCAGAAACCTCGGCGGCCAGACGAATGGCGTCCAGCATGCTCACGCCGGCTCCAATCATCGTCCCCAGCGTCCGCATGCTGCGGCTGACGATGATCTTGCGGTTGAGCTGCCCGATGAGGGGAAGGTTGAGCTTCACACCGTCGAGGAATTTGCGTCCCGCCTCGGTCTTGCTCCCAAAGACATACGCGAGGACGAGGGCTACCAGGCCGATGATCCAGAGATACCAGTAGCTCAGGAATGTGTCGGACAAGGCCATCAAGACTCTGGTGGCAATGGGAAGCTTAATTCCCTTGCGATTGAACAGCGGCGTGAACATGGGGAGCACATAGGTCAGCATGAATATGGTGACGCCAACCGCCAACATAAGCATGATGCCGGGATAGGCCATCGCCGCTTTTACCTTCTGCCGCGTCTCCAGTTGTTTGCGGAGATAGTCGGAAATGCTCTCCAGCATCTCTCCCAGCGTGCCGGTGTGCTCGCTCGCCTTGACCAGCGAGATATAGGTCTTGTCGAAGTGCTTGCCGTGCCGGGAAAGGGCGGTCGAAAAATCTTCCCCCTCTTCGACACGCTTTTTGAGGTCCAGGAGAACCTTTTTGAGAGTCTTGTTCTCCTCCTGGGAGGCAATGGTTTCCATCGCCACGGATAGTGCAATCCCCGTATCCACCATCACGGCAAGCTGACTCGTCAGGAAGATGATGTCCGACTGCTTGATCCGCTTGGGGAACAAGTCCATCCCCTCCTCTTCCTCCGCCAACTCCACCACATGAAAGCCGTCCTTGCGCAGTTTGCTGGTTGCCTCCTCGCGGCTGGCGGCGTCGAGAGTTCCTGCGCTCGCGCGGCCGAGTGCGTCACGGACCTTGTAAGCGAAATGGAGTGCGGTCATGGGGGAGAAATCCTAATGACAATTGTCTAATGACTGACGACTTCCCATTTGCCACTAGGACTCAGTCATTTACGTTGCGGCTGGCTCAAACGCTACTGCACTGGCCCTTTTTTCAATGTTCAAGCTGGCGTCGCCAGCAATCTGGATGATTTCTTCCACCGTGGTCAGCCCTTCACGAACCTTGCGGAAGCCATCGTGGCGGAGCGTGACCATGCCGGTGTTCATGCCGATCTTTTTCAGTTCGGCGACGGTTGCCGAGGCCGCGATGGCGTCCCGTAGTTCGTCGCCGACAACGAGTATCTCATGGATCCCCATCCGTCCACTGAAGCCCGTATTGCGGCACTTGCGGCAACCAACCCCCTTTTGGAATTTGTCCATGCCATAGCCCATCCTCTCCAGCGTCTTACGCAGCGTCCTCGGCGGGTCATAATTTTCGCGACATTTGGGGCAGACTTTCCGCACCAACCGCTGGGCCAGAATCATGTTGAGGGCAGCGCCGATGAGGTACGGTTCGACTCCCATGTTGACCAGGCGGGTGATAGCGGAGGGTGAATCGTTGGTGTGCAGTGTGCTGAACACCAGATGCCCGGTCAGTGAGGCTTGGATTGCGGTGCGGGCAGTTTCGTCATCGCGGACTTCCCCGACCATGATCACATCGGGATCCTGTCGCAGTAGCGTGCGCAGGGCCTTCGAGAATGTCAGGCCCACTTTTTCCTGCACCTGAAACTGATTGATGAGCGGCAGGTGGAATTCAATCGGGTCTTCCACCGTGCAGACATTGTTTTCCATCGACGCGATTTCATTGAGCGCCGCGTAGAGCGTACTCGTTTTTCCGCTGCCGGTCGGCCCGGTCACCAGGATGATGCCGTTGGGAGAATGAATGCAGGCTTGAAACTGGGTCAGCACATCTTCCGCGAACCCCAGGTCCCGAAGGTTGAGTGTGACGGTGCGGGCATCCAGCACCCGGATGACGGTCTTTTCTCCCCGGTTCCCGGGAAAGGTGCTGACGCGGAGATCGACCTTGCGGCCGTCCAGCATCACATGCACTCGGCCGTCCTGGGGAAGGCGGCGCTCGCTGATATCCAGGCCGGCCATGATCTTGATGCGGCTGGTGATCGCGCCGACCAGGTGCAGTGGGACTTCCAGGGATTTGTAGAGCTTGCCGTCGATACGGTTGCGGACGCGCGTGCACCGCTCGGCGGGTTCAATATGAATGTCGCTCGCCCCTTCGCGAACGGCATTGTAAATCATGTAGTTGACCAACCGGATAACGGGTGACCGCCCCGCCACATCGTCGACCGATTCGGAGATGTCGGCCACTGCTTCGATCAGGGTCACCTCTCCCTGTTGGTTCTCATCGATAATGTCGTCGATGACGAACGTCTTGCTGTCCGGCAGCGTGGTGATCATCCGCCGGATGTCCTTGGCCGTCGTCGAAACGATTTGCACGTCCAGGTGGGTCAGGCCGCGAATTTCGTCAATCAGAAAGAGATTCGACGGCTCGGTGACCGCCACGGTCAATGTGCCTCGAATCCGATACAGCGGGAAGACCAGGTTCTTCTCAATGTACTCCCGCGGCAGGACGTCAACGATTTTCGGGTCGGCGATGCGGGGTTCCAGTTTGGCGTAAGGTACGCCGTAGACGCAGGCCAGGCACTCGGTAATGTGTTCCTCGGTGCAGAACTGCATGTCGACCAGAATTTCGCCGACGAGTTTTCCCCCTCCCTGCTTCTTTTGAATGTCCAGCGCGGACTGCAGTTGGTCCATGGAAACAAAACCTCGCTCCACGAGGATGTTTCC
This sequence comes from Planctomycetaceae bacterium, assembly GCA_005778405.1. GTDB lineage: Bacteria > Planctomycetota > Planctomycetia > Pirellulales > Pirellulaceae > SXOA01. The sequence continues at coordinate 14,662 of SXOA01000092.1, read as the reverse complement.
CAGTCGTTGTGGTCCTTTGAGGCCGGACATTGAATGCAAATGACGAAACTCGAATGACGTATGGCGAATGGCAAATAACAGAGGATCTTTTCGGTTCTGTCATTGGTCATTGATCATTCGTCATTCGTCATTCGCCATTACCTCCTTTCCATCACACAAAGCTTTTGACCGCTTCCAGGACGCTGTCATAGACTTCAAGCTGCTGCTCCAGTCGCGTAATTTCCAAAATCTTGCGATTGGACGGGTTGCTAGTGGAGATTTTGAGATCCCCTTGCAATGCGCGGAGAGCATCGTGGGAGTTGAGGATCGCCTCCAGCCCGGCGCTTTCCACGGTTTCGGTTCCGTCCAAGTCGAGTACCACGTTGATGCGCTCCAGCGAGGTAATGAACTTCTCGAATTGCAGACTGGTATCGCCGCCGAGTTCCTCGGGAGTGTGTGCGACGATGACTTCTCCAAAGACTTCGGTGGTGAGTTTCATGATAAGTGGGGCAGGCTGGAAGCCTACCCTTTGAGTAATTACAGCCATCGCGACGCGGCGTTATCGGCGGCGCACACCAGTTCGCGCCCCGTTAACATGGCTTCCACTTGCTGGAACAACTCACGGGGACTGAACGGTTTGCCCACCAGAGCGCGAATGCCATAGCGATCGCGAATTTCCTCGGACGAGAGCTCAAAGCCCTTTCCGGTGAGCATGACGACCGGCAAATGGCAGGTGGCAGCGTCATTCTTGATTCGCTCCGCCAGGCCCAACCCCGTCAGGCGCGGCATCTGGCAGTCGGTGACAACAATGTCCGGTAGTTGTCGTTGGATTGCCGCCCAGCCTTCCTCCCCATCATTCGCCAGCACGACTTCATAGCCGGCCCGCTTGAATTTGAATTCGGCGGCGCGGAGGATGTGGATTTCGTCGTCACAGAGCAGGATGCGCTTGCTCATGGCTGTTCTCGTTGGCTGGTTGCAAAACTAGGAACTGATTTGGGCAATACCCGGAACGACGATTCGGAAGGTGCTCCCCTTGCCGAGTTCGCTCTCCACTTCAATCCGCCCACGGTGGATGTCTTCCACGATATGCTTGACGAGCGGCAGGCCCAGGCCCGTGCCGGCTGCCATATCCTTGTCCTTTTTGACACGGTAGAACTTCTCAAAGACCTTCTGGCAATCTTCGGCGCTGAGTCCGACGCCCGAGTCCTGCACCTCAAAGACCACTTCCTGATCGCGCAGCCGGCTGCGGAGGGTGACCGTGCCGCCAGAGTGCGTGTATTTGAGAGCGTTGGAAACCAGGTTGATGGCCGCTTGCAGCAAAGTGTCGCGGTCGGCCAGCAAGCCCAAGTAGAGCGGGCTGAGCTCGACGGCCAGTTGAATGTGTTTCTGCTCGGCAGCGGGCTGCAGGACGTTGCAAGCCTCTTGCAACAGCGGGTTCAGCGACAGCGGCGTCTTGTTGACTTGCACGACGCCGGCTTCGATCCGGGCCAAATTGAGCAGATTTTCGATCAAGCGTTGCAAGCGGTCTGCCTGGCCGTTGATGATCCCAAAAAACTCTTCCTGAGTGGCTTCGTCCTCGGCGTCTCCGTCGGCCAACAATTCCACATAAGCCTTAATGCTGGCCAATGGCGTCTTCATTTCGTGGCTGACCGCCGAGACAAATTCCGCATTGCGCTTTTGAATCGCCTTGAGACCGGAAATATCTGTGAGCACGGCCACCGCACCATGATTGCTGGTGCGGTCCCCGGCCGCTTCTGCCTGGCCGGCCAAGGCCCGGCAACTGATTTTGAACCACGACTGCTGGCCGTCATCGTCTGCCAGGGAAACCTCTCCGTGGCGATTCGTGATAGCCTTGCGGCGGCGAGTTTCGGTCAGCAGGTTAATCAGCTCCTGACAGCGGTTGAGACTCTCGAGCGCCGGATGCTCGGTTTCCTCTGATTTCACGCCGAGCAGGTTCTGTGCGCTGTCGTTCGCCAGGATGACTTCGCCATGCTGATCAACGGCGATCACCGGGTCGCTCAACCCCGTGAGAATCTCCTTAAGCTGGTCTCGCTCCGAAGCCGTTCGCCTGGCCCGCACCTCCGCGCCAGCTCGGACATGCTCTGCCGCGGCTAGCCTTTCCACAAGAATCGCAAAGCACTCGCGGAGCCTGGCAAAGCCATCCGCCAGGGGATGGTCAGGCGGTAGCTCGGGCAAGGAATCGGCGATCGACTCAGGGGGACTCAGAGCCGGATCAAAATGCGAAAGGGCCTCCATATACTTGCGGCCCAAACCGGCATTCGACCAGTGCGGCATCAGCAACAGCAATTGACTTCCAATTGCCAGCGCCAGTCCAGCGGCAAAGAGCGTTAGACGAACCAGCAGCGAGTGGGGAATAAAGTCCGGCTCTAACACTCCGATGACGCCAATGGCGCAAGCGCCGAAGGCCATCCCGGCCGCGGTCAATTGGTATTTGGAAATGAAGGGGGGGAGCATGACGTCGATCCAACGGTTCAACGAGGGCGCTTCGCGATGGGCTCAGCGCGCATTTCTCGTGGACCACGCAAAGTTAGGTCAAGGAATGGGAGGTGCCAGAAAGCGCCCCGCGCATTCAGTCGCAATTCGGGTTCGAGTCGCGGCCGGTTCCCCCCGAGTGGCCCCTTCCAGCGGCCAAAGCGGCAAAAGCGTTAGGATCTGCACCTTGGGAGGCCCTTCGCACGGTTTGACCTGCCCTTGTCGCTTGCGTCAGAGCGCCTTATGATGACCGCCGGACCCTCAAAACGGTGGGTCTCGCGCGAAGCGTTCCGGTCGTACTTGCGTCCCAACTGGGTTCAAATTGTGTTGAATTTCTTGCTGGAAAGCATTTGGCTGTTGGCTCAAGAGCCGGCGAAAACGGCCCCTCCGGGCGAGCCCGGCGGCATTGCCGGGTTTTTCGCGCAGTACGGCACTCTCCTTCCGATGCTGATGATCGGAGTGGTCTTCTACCTGATGCTGATGCGCCCCGACCAGAAGCGGCGGAAGGAAATGGAACTGCTCCTGGCGAACATCAAGAAGAACGACAAAGTCATTCTAGGCAGCGGTATCTGCGGGACGGTGGTCAATGCGGCACCAAAATCGGTTTATGTCACCATCCGGGTGGATGACAGCACAAATACCAAAGTACGTGTGCTGCGGAGTGCCATTGCTAGGGTCGGTCAGCCCGACGAGACCGAAGCCGACGCCAAGGAAGCCAGCTAGCCGCGCTGCCCGATGTTCGCGCGGCCCAGCGCCGCGACTCTGCCGCATTTTTCGATTTGTTATGGATTTGATTATTTGTAATTAGGTGTTATTGCAACCGCCCCCTTCCATCATCGGTTCGGGCCAAGGAAAGTCCTGCCATGAATAGTTCTTTAGCTCTCCCCCTCCTCTTCGGCGAGAACCGCGTGCTTCCCTCCGGCATCGGCAAGCTGCTGGAAATCCCCGGCTCCATTCTGTTTGCCCTCTTTTTGGGGGTGGTTATCAGCCTGTTGTCCGTTTTCATCTTCATGATCTGGAAACAGCTCAAGTTGGATGGCGGTCAGTATTTGCTGTGGTCCTTGGCCGGGGCGATTTTGCTCAGTCCGGTCATTTACTTTGTCTTCCTGTCGGAGCCCGCCGGTTTCATCGTGCTGGATTTCCTCAGGCTGACCGAGAATTCGCGAATCGCCCTGGATGCGCGGCGGATTGCGGGTGTGACCTACATGCCCATCCTGCTCTTTGTGGCGTTCTTTGTCCTGGGTGTCATGATGGGCAAGTGGCTGCGCCTCAAGGAAATGGGCTGGCGATTTGGTCTGATTTTCGGCAGCTGTCTGGCAGCAATTGCCATCATCCTATTGGGGGAATTCAAACTGGGGGTGGACCTGCAAGGAGGCGTCATCCTGGTTTATGAGGTCGATGAGGACCAGACCAACAAGCTCCTGCCGACCGAAGAGCGGAATCAATTCTCCGACAAGATGGCGGCGGTCGCGGCCAAACTCAAACGCCGCCTGAATCCCGATGGTCTGAAAGAAATAGTGATCCGGGTTTCCGGACCCAAGCAAATCGAGATTGTCGTTCCCGAAGTGGACGAAGCCGAAATCTCTGAGTTGAAAAAGTTGATCACGACGGGTGGCGTGCTGCAGTTCTTGATTCTCGCGGACGATCCGCGAGAAGATCGCGCCGTTATCGACCTGGCTCGCGCGCAGGCCGCCTCCAAGGACAACGCCACTAAGGTAGATGACCGCGTTCGGGACAAGGACGGCAATGTCGTCGGCCTGTGGAAAGGGGTGGCCCGCGCGAAGGCAGGAGACGACGTAGGACCTTATAAGGACGTTTCGGTCATCAATGCGTTGATTCGCGACCGGGCCACGGGAGAAATCATCGAGTTTTCACCCAGCGAACAAGCACTGGTGCAATCCGATCAGAAGGCGAATCTTCCGAGCGTGCTGAACAATCGGAAAATCAAGACGATCGAAGTTCTATTGCGGTTTGATACCAAGTTGCAGCTCACGGGAGAAGACCTTGCCCATTCTGCGGCCGGCAAAGACCAGAGAGATTTGAGTCCCTGCATTCACTTCTCGATGAAGGGGGATGGCATCTCGAAAATGGGAACCCTGACCAGCAATTTCCGCTTGCGGAAACTGGCCATTGTGTTTGACAACAACCTGCTTTCGGCACCCGTCATTCAAAGCCAGATTACGGCCAACGGCCAAATCACTGGGCAGTTCAAGAAGGAAGAAGTGGATTTCATGGTCGAAATTCTCCGCTCCGGAAGCATGCCAGTAGTTCTGAAAGAAGACCCCATCAGCGAAAACCGAATCGGATCGTTGCTGGGGCAGGAGACTATCGAGAGTGGGAGCTGGTCCATCGCCATCTCTTTGATTGTGGTCCTGATTTTCACGGCGGTCTATTACCGCTTCGCCGGCTTCGTCGCCTGTGCGGCGCTGATTCTGAATATCGTTCTCACCGTGGCCATCATGGTCATGCTGCAAGCGCCGTTCACCTTGCCCGGCCTCGCCGGCATTGTGCTCACCGTCGGCATGTCGGTGGATTCCAACGTGCTCATCTTTGAAAGAATACGCGAGGAACTAGCCAAAGGGGCGGCCCTGCGCATGGCCCTGCGCAACGGCTTCGAACGGGCCATGGTGACGATCATCGACTCCAACCTGACCACTCTGCTCACCGCCGTCGTGCTCTATGCCATCGGCACCGACCAGGTCCGCGGCTTCGGCATCACGCTCACGCTCGGCATTCTGACGAGCATGTTCACCGCCATCTTCTGTGCCCGCACCATCTTCGAAGCCGGCGAGCGGCTAAAGCAGCTAAAGACCCTTTCGATGTTGAAATTCTTCACCAGGACCAACGTCGATTGGTGCAAGTGGTTCCCCGTGGCCACGATTGGCTCGTGCATCCTCATTGCGGTCGGCTTGGTGGCTACGGTCGCACGGGGAATGAGCCTGTTTGATATTGACCTGGCAGGAGGAACCAGCGCCACCTTGATCCTCAAGAAACCATTGGATGACGAAACGGTTCGCCAGAGACTTGGGGTGACCTTCGAGAACCTGAAGGACTCGGGTGCCCCGGGGCGGATCGACTACACGGTTTATGAGATAACATTCCAAGGCCGCGACCCGCTGACCGTTTACCAGGTCCTCAGCAATATTCCCAAAGTGGAAGTCCTGCAGAAGGCGATCCAGGAGACTTTCCGCAACGCCGATGGAAGCGAAGGATTGCTAACCTACGAGCTCGCCGTGGGGACTACTAAAACGATAAGCCGACCGGGAACCGCTCTGCCCGAAGGGACGGGAGCGCCTCCCGTGAGCGCCAGTCCGCTGGAAGGTGCCGTGCCGAGTGATCCCGAGCCGCCCGCCAAAACCGAGCCAGAAAAGGCCGCGCCTGCCAAAACTGTGGAGGAGAAGCCGGCGAACGAAAAGAATGGGACCGATGCCAAGCCCGCGGAAGAAAAGCCCTGCGGCGTCCAAGAGGAAAAGAAAACCGCCGAGAAAGCGGCTGAGGAAACCCCCAAAGCCGAGCCCGCCAAGGAACCGGCGAAAGGGGATGAGACCAAAACGGAAGCACCACCTGCGGAGACTCCGCCGGAAACCAAGGCTCCGCCAACGACGCCTCCCGCTGCGGAAGGCCCTCTTTCCGATCTTCCGGAAACTGCTGGCGGGACGAAACAGTTTTTTGAAACGACGGTTGACCTGAGGTTTCCCGACAACAAGATCAGCGGTGGGGAGCTCAAATTGCTGCTCGAAAAGGCGGTCAAAACGGCGCTCAGCCAGAACCACAATGTGGCGGTTACCCGCAAAGATGCCGAGACGGGCCGTGAGTGGGATGGCAAAGACTCCAGTGCCCATGAGGATTGGACCGTCACGCTTCCGCTTCCCGATACGGATTCCAAGAAAGTGATCGCCGAGCTCAAGACCACGCTGGAAAAGTCCCCGGTCTGGCAGTCCTCGAATAAGATTCAGGGACAGGTCACCGTGGACACGCAGCTCAAGGCGATTTCGGCCATCCTGTTCAGCCTGCTGGGTATTGTGGCCTACGTTTGGTTCCGTTTTCAAAGCCTGAGCTGGGGAGTTGCCGCCGTGGCGGCGCTTGTCCATGACACGCTGGTGATGCTCGGCTTCATCGCCATGAGCTACTGGATGGCTGGCGTGCTGGGATTCATGAAAGTGGAGGAGTTCAAAATCAGTCTCACGATCATCGCCGCGTTTCTAACGCTGATTGGTTATTCGATCAACGACACGATCGTCATTTTTGACCGCATCCGCGAAATCCGCGGCAAGAGCCCGGACCTGACGCGGCACATGATCAATGAAAGCGTCAACCAGACCATGAGCCGCACGATCCTGACGACCGGCACCGTGCTGATGGTAGTGGTGGTGCTGTACTTTGCAGGAGGCTCGGGGATTCACGCCTTCGCGTTCTCCATGATTATCGGGGCACTTGCCGGTACTTACAGCACGGTATTCATCGCGGCCCCGTTGCTGCTCCTGCTGCACAAGAGTCCCAAATCCGGTCTCAAGCCGTATTCCGCACCGGCGAGGTAATCGGCTCACGGGTGGCACGCCCACGACTTTGCGTGGGCGTGTGACAATTGCGATAAGGGATCCACAGGCATTTTCTTTTCCCCCACCGCTACGACCGCACGTATTTCGACCCGGTTGAGCGCGCCTGCCTCTTGTGGTCGATGAGCGAAGTGCGGCACTATTTCCAGGGAGGCGGTGCGTACCAGATGCCGACTTGGAAGTGGGGAGCGTAGGGCGTGTCCAAAAAACGAGTCCTTCTGGGCCTCTCGATCATCGCGGGCGGCGTCTGCGCGTCTTTGCCATTCCGGCGCGAGGTTCCCGTCACGTTAGCCTCTTCGGGCGAATCTTCCGCCGTGTTGCTGCCTGGATTCGCCAGTTCCGACTTAGAGCCGGCAGCCGCAGTTGTTCCCGCAGCAACCCATTCGTCCAGTCAAATAGAACCGGACCAACCTGGCGATCGCAGCCCTTATCTCCATGACGGCTCGCAGCGCCTGCTACGGGCAAATTCCCAACCTGTTTCAGCGGCAACATCCAGCGAAGAAATCTCTGCTCTACCCAAGGAAAGACCTTCCGCACCGCCGATGCTCCCGGTCAGCTTTCAGATTAAAGACCCGGAGTTGAGCCACTCCGAGGCCTGGCAGCCAGCCCAGCTGGACGAAGGCCCCGCCGGCCCGCCGCGGGAGTATCGCCTCCGCAAGCTCGATACACTTGAGGAACTGGCGGCACGCTTTCTCGGCTCCAAGGACCGGGTGGAGGAGCTATTTGCGGCGAATCGAAATGTCTTGAAGGACCGCTATGTCCTGCCCATCGGAGCGGTGATTCGCATTCCGATAGGCGGCTCCGATGCTCTATCCGGCTCCACGGAAAGCGACCTGCAGCCCGTTCGCCCGGCAGTGGAGCGATAGCGCTTGGCACCACCAGCCTGAAGCGCGAGTGAAGGAAAGCTCGGAATCGTTGCGGATCAAGTACTTTCTTTCGCTGGCGCTTCAGACTTGTATCAGGCGGCAGGAATCCCTCAAGAAACGACCCAGGGCGAGGCTGCCGCTTGGCAACCGCGCCCTGGAATGATCCCTGGCGTCGGGGCAGCTTTTAAGGGCTGCCCCGACGCTCAGTCTAAGCTTCATCGTGAAGCACCGCAGAGCGCGATTGACCCAGAAACCGCGCTCCGAGGTTTGTACGCTTCGACCCAGGAGGGAGGGTGGCGACACATTCCCGCAAATCTGCCGCCGACGATGAAGCTCCGAGTGTTCGATGGGAGGCCAAGGAGGTTGGCCTCAGACGGGCGGGAGTAATATCACTTGCCCCAGCCAGGCACAATTGCAATTTTTGCAAACTTGCCAGAATTCGGGGAATGTCAGTTCCGGCTCGTTCTCAAGTGGTGCGCCCGCGGATTGGCATGGGCGTGGATTCGCATTGACCCAATCGTCATCGCCTTGTAATTCTCCTCCATCCTGCGCCAGCGCTGCGCGCCTGTTCCATTCGGCCGTCCCAACACGCCCACGCAGAGCCGTCCCGGCGCGCCGGGATGCCACCCATGTTACCGACAACCTTTCGTTACGCTCGTTTACTTTCGTTGCTGCTGTTGGCCCTGGCCGCTTTCGCATCCGGCTGCGCCCAGAGATACATTTCGCTGCGGAAAGTCCCCAAGAACCCGTTGGAAGGGCCGCTGAATTTGCTCTCGCGTAGCGGCCCCAAGCCAACGGGGCGGACCGAGATGCTGCTCCGCCGGTATGATTTGCTGGAATCGCACCAGAAGCAGCCGCAGCTCGCACTGCTTGGCCTGCGCAAGCGAACCCTGGAGGAGCCGACGTCGGACAAGGTCTATGCCGTCGCGGAACTCGCCTACCTGGACGCCAAGCGCAAGCAGGATGCGGGACAGACCAAAGAGGCCCTCGATCTCTACGGGGCAGCCGTCGCTTATTCCTACCGCTACCTATTCGAGCCTGGTCTCGATCGATTTCGCAATCCGTACGATCCCCAGTTCCGCCGGGCCTGCGACCTCTACAACAGCTCGCTCGAAGGAGCATTGCGAATTGCCATTAGGCAGGGCAAAGTCAAACCTGGCCAGACGCAAACCATCGAAACTGCCAGCCAGCAGTTTCGCCTCGACATCGAAGTCAAAGGCCCCTGGCACCCGGAGGATCTCAACCGGCTGGAGTTTGTCAGCGATTACGAGATTACGGGAGGCCTGACCAACCTGCATCACACCTACGGCCTGGGTGTGCCGCTGATTGCCGTTCGCGCCGCGCATGCCGGTGAGGATGCTGCCGAAAAATTCTATCCGCCAGGGCTCAGCTTTCCGGTGACCGCCTTTTTGCGGGTTGCGCCGGACAGCGATCCACAGTCCAATGGAACTCATCATTGCGTGCTCGAATTGCACGACCCGCTCCATTCCACCACCTTAATGGTCGACGACCGCATGGTGCCGCTCGAGACTGATCTCACCACGCCGTTGGCATTCTTTCTGGACAATCCAAAATTCCAAGCGCAAAACATTTCGACCTGGGGACTGCTCAATCCTGGCGGGGCGACGGAGACGAAGATCAAGGGAATGTACATGGTGGAGCCGTACGACCCTAACAAGATTCCAGTCGTCATGGTCCACGGGCTCTGGTCGAGTCCGATCACGTGGATGGAGATGTTCAACGACCTCCGTTCGTTTCCGGAAATCCGAGCCCGCTACCAGTTCTGGTTTTATCTCTATCCCACCGGTCAGCCGTTCTGGGTTAGCGCCGCTCAGATGCGGGGCGACCTGGCCAACGTACGGCAAACGCTGGACCCCGGCGAACAGAATGGCAACCTGGATCAAATGGTGCTCGTCGGGCACAGCATGGGAGGGCTCGTCTCCAAGCTGCAAGCGCTGGAGAGCGGCGACGACTTCTGGCATATCCTCAGCGACAAGCCCCTCAGCGAGTTGAAGGCATCGGACGAAGCCCGCGAGAAGCTGGCCCGCGCGGTCTATTTCCATCCCAATCCGTCCGTGAAACGGGTCATTACCATCGGCACACCGCATCGCGGCAGCGACTTTGCCAACGATTATGTGCGGCTCATCGGCCGCAGGCTGATCACGCTGCCGGAGATGGTGACCGACCTGACCAATCAACTGGTGCTCGCCAATCCCGGCTACTTCAAAAACAAGGAGTTGCTGACGACGACCACCAGCCTGGACTCGCTCGCGCCGGACGACCCGATTTTCCCAGTCATGCTCTCGGCTCAAAAGGGGCCGGAGGTGAAATTCCACAACATCGTCGGCCGCATCGACCGCAGCGGATTCATTCAGCAGTGGACCGAGGATGGCGACGGCATTGTGAGCTTCAAGAGCGCCCACCTGGACGACGTCGTCTCGGAGAAGCCCGTCACAGCGGACCATTTGGGGGTTCATCGGCACCCGCTGGCGACACTGGAAGTGCGGCGGATCCTCATGGAGCACAAGGAGGCCGTGGACAAGCTATCGGGATCTTCGCCGATGGTTGCGCCGGCCGGTTATAAGATTCTCAGCTCCGGCAGCGAAATGGGGACTCACTTGCCGACGACGGCGGGGGTAAGATTGCCTCCCGCGAATGTGAAACTGCCAGCAGCAGGGTTGCCACGGCCGATTGGGGCCGCTCCAACGATTCCAGGTGCCAGGTGAGACCGGCATCCCCCGACTGACTCTCCAATCGCTCCCTTACTTCGCGAGCACGCCCGCGGATGTGACCGCTCCCTTGAGCGGCGGCTGCGAATAACGGTCGAACTTCCGCCGTTGCGGCAAGCGGGATGCGCTGCGGGGAATGGCCTGAGGCTTTGACGACCCAGGATCGCTTTCCGGCGTGGCAAGTTCCGACAATCGCGAAGCGACGGAGGCATCGGCCGATTCGCTGGCGGAAGCTTCCATCGGCAACTCTCCGCGGACAACCCGGATTTCGCGGGGCGCTTCAATCCCGATGCGAACCGTTTGTCCCTTGACCCGCAACACCGTGACCGTGATGTTGCCCGCGATGGTGATCTTCTCCTGCAATTTTCTGGTGAGCACAAGCATGGCACACTCCTTTGTTCCGAATGTTTTGAGGATGCGAATGCATCCGCAGAGTAGTTCCAACTAAAGCACAAGGCGTGCCAGAAACTCGCCGAATCCACGCCGCAGGCGCAACTCGTTGTGAATGCCGCAGTTGCGGTCAAATGCGCGGATGGAATGGTGCGATTGCAGATACTGGACAAACTTACAAATCGTGCAACTCTTGCAATTCACCCCGGCCCTCGGCCCCCTCTTACAACCAAGCCTGCCAGTGATAGCAGTCTCGTTTGCCGCCAAACCAACCTTGCCGCTAAAAGGGCCTCCCACTATCCTCCCCAGCCTCGTCGGACTGGATTCCACAGCCGCCCAAACGATGCGAAATCTCGCCGCCACCTTCTGCCTTGCGCTTGCCCTGGCCGGCTGCCGCGGCACGGGAAGCGGCATGTTCGGGCACACGACCATTCCACCGCCGGGCACTCAGCCGCCGGGGACGCTACTGGCGGACAACTCTTACTATCCGGCCGCGACTTCCTCAAGTGGTAGCACTCTGTTTGGCACTACTCCACTGGCAACGCCCAATCTGATCTCTCCGCCTGGTTTCCCTGCGCCCGCGGCTACGCAGTTGCCCACTCCGCAGGGAGCCACGATTTCCCGCTCCAACCTGGGCACTCCTTCGCGCACGCTCGCCAATCCCCCTCGCGAAGCCCGCGAACAGCCCATCCGCATTCCCGACGACAACGCCGTCGTGGGAGCCCTGGCTGCGGTTGTTCCCATCCGCGGTATTCCAACGACGGATACCTCCAGCCTCTTCGATACGGTCCGTACCCAGGCCGCTGCTTCCCGCGGCTTTCTGGCCGCGAGATCGGCCCCTGCCAGTGGTTTCGTGGAAATCTCCCAACTGCCGGATGCCCCCGCCGAACTTCGCCGCGCCGCCCTCTCGGGACAGTCGCTCCGCTGACCCCTCGCGACTGGCTACAATAGTCGGCTGATCTCAACGAATACGCGTGAGGAGGATTGCGGGCGATGCAGAAGCTAGTCGACGGCGTTCAGCGGTTTCAGGCCAATGTCTTCAGTGCCCAACGGCATCTGTTTGAACGCCTGGCGGAAGGGCAGGATCCGCTGGCCTTGTTCATCACCTGCTCGGACTCGCGCATCAACCCCAACCTCATTACGCAAACCGAACCCGGCGAGCTGTTCATTATCCGCAACGCCGGCAACATCGTGCCGCCCTATGGTGCCTCGCGTGGCGGCGAAGAGGGGAGCATCGAATACGCGGTCTCCGTGCTCGGGGTCGAAGATATCATCGTCTGCGGCCATTCCCATTGTGGGGCGATGAGCGCCCTGCTCGACCCCTCCAAGGCTGCGGGCTATCCCGCTATCCGCAACTGGCTGGACCACGCCGAGGCAACCCGGCGAATCATTTCCGAAAACTACAATCACCTGGCGGGCGAGCTCGCTCGCCAGACGGCAGCCGTCGAGGAAAACGTGCTGGTGCAGCTCAGCAATCTCAAGACGCATCCCGCCGTGGCCGCCGCGCTCGCCCGCGAACAGATCAATCTGCACGCTTGGGTCTACGAATTCGAAACAGGCAAAGTGTTTGCCTTCGATACACCGGCCGGCCAGTTCATTCCGATCGAGAAAACCGGAACCGGCCCTCGGCCACACCATCGCGAAATCGACATTTAGAAATTCATGAACGCCGTCCCCTTTCAAATCAGCAACGTCTATGGTGGCCTGGGGGAATGTCACGGCCTCGTCAGGCAAGAGGGCAAATTCCTGGTACTGGAGTTTCAGATCCAAGATTCCGTGGTCAACCTCCTCAAGAGCGGTGTGAAAAGCGTGGAGATTCCGCTGGCGGATATTGCCCGCATTTTCCTGCGTCGCCGCTGGTTCGGTTTTTGGAACTCCCTGGAGGTGCAGCTCTCGCGGATGGAGATTGCCGAGCAGATACCCGCCATGAAGCATGGGCGCTTGGTGCTCGGTATCTACCGCCGCGATGTGCCGCTGGCCCAAGAATTAATTGAAGGCGTGCAGCGGATCACAACCGCTGCAAGTTAGCGCGGCAGGCTGCACACTATTTTTCCAGCACCTCTTTCATCCCCTTCAGCAGCACTTCCTCCACTTCCGGCGCGGTGCGGCTGACGAAGGTGGTTTCGTAGCCTCCTTCGCCGTAGGAGATTTTGGTGCCGATGTAGCCCGCCCCATAGTCGCCATATCCAGCGGTGCAGACTTCGCCGCGAGTGTAGAGCCTCTGCGCGGCGAGTTGGTACTCGATGAAGATTTCGCCGGGGAGGTGAATGACGCGGGTGGTGCCCAGCTTTAGGCAACCCAAGCTGGTTTTGTGGCCACCGTCACTGCGGCGTTTGAAAGATAAATCGCGGGCAGCGCGGATGCGTTCGCGCTCGACGGCTTTCTCATTGGCGAACGTCTCCATGCATTTCTTCTCGTCAATAATGTCTCGCGCCGGCAAGACGACGCCCACTTCCGCCCAACCCATGTCTCTGGCAGCTAGCGGCTGCTTGTGAGCGGCGGCATTTTCAAAGGCCTCTTTCATGCCCTTCGCCATGCGCTGTGCCAGAATCATCCGCAGCGGCGGAGTGCCGTCGTTGTACTTGCCGGCTGTCACATTCCCGCCGGCACCGTTGAAGTGGGCATGGAAGACTCCCGGCTGCTCTTTGTCCCGCAGGCCGCGGGCCAGGCCGGGGAAATCGGAGCTGATGTTTCCCTGACCATAGTAGCTTTGCGGATGGGTCGCATAGTAGCTGAGCGTCGCTACCGGCTTGTCGCCATTGAAGAACGCCACTACTCGGCACATTGGATCAATCGTTCCCTCCGGCTCGGCTCGAATTTTCTCGTCCTTGCAAGAGCTGAAGCGGACGTACTTCACCTTGCTGTCCGGCCCCATCACGCGGCGGTTCGAGGCGACTTCCTTCACTTCTGCCTTGCCGATGCCGTAGTGCGTGATTGCTTGTTTCTTGGCAATCGCCCCCTTAACGGCCTCCGCCACTCGCTTGACGGTTTCGCGAGCGAAGCCCACGTCATATTGCTTGCCCGAAAGACCCACCTGCGACAGCATTTCCTCCGCCGCCTCGTCATAGCCCGGCGCATCATGCTGATGCAGGCAATGCACGGCCACTCGATCCGCGGAGGTTCCCGCAGCTTTGGCCAGCGCTTCCCGCCAGCGGTCGTGCCCCGTGTTTCCAATCCCCACCCAGTCCACCGCACATAGCACAATCGGCTGCTCCTCGCCGAAGAGCACGATTCCACGGGCAAACAGCGGGTCATCGACCGCATCCGCGACTGGCACCAACCCGTCGCAAAGCGGCGAGCCGATGGGGGGTGTCACGTCGACGCTGAATGTGGCGATCGCGGGTTCTCCAGCAACTGCCGACGCAGCGGAGAACAAGAAAGCAAATGCCAACAAAATGGTCTTCATGGGGGATAGTCCTGGGGTGGGCAGAATGGATCTCATCTCATGATTGTCCAATTGTCTTGCACAGTTGACCTCTCCTGCAACAACCCTTTCCCCCTCGCCGGAGCTAGCCCGGATTATTCACGGCTGCGGGAATGAAACAGCCTCCGGCTGCATCTAAGAAGTTGGAATACAACGACTTCCAAGTGTGCAGGGAGGCTGACCGTGAATATACACTCTGTCGGGCAAGTGGTGTTTGATTTTCTG
>SXOA01000091.1 GCA_005778405.1 Planctomycetaceae bacterium | reverse complement strand
GTCGTAGTAGCTGACGAAGTAGTGGACCGCGTTATTCGGAAAGAACTCCTTGAATTCCGAGTACAACTGAGCCGCCAGCGTCTTGTTGTGCGAGATGACCAGCGTCGGCTTATCGAACTGGGCGATGACATTGGCAATGGTGTAAGTCTTGCCGGTGCCGGTGGCCCCGAGAAGACACTGCCACGGCTTGCCCGTGCGGACCCCCTCCGCCAGCGCCTTGATGGCCTCGGGCTGGTCGCCGGCAGGAGGAAACGGCTGATGGAGGGTAAAGGTCATAGGCCATCGAATGTGTTGGGGCTAGCGAATCCGTCATTCTAAGCATGGTGAATCGCTGAATCAGCAGTTATAAGGTCCATTTCAATCTCTGAATTGGGGATAACCTGCTTGCTGGAAAGGACTTTTGGCAAAATGGAGATGAAATCCTATAAGCGATCGATGAGCCACCTTGATTCACTGATTCAAGCTAATTTTTTCGCGGACTTAGGGAGACGACCATCGGCGTAACTCTATGTATTTATGTATGTTGCGGTGGTTCATGTCGTCGCAAGTCTGATTCATGCTCGTGATTCTGATTCACCGCCACCTTTTGCTCCGCGATAGGCGACATTCGTTTTCGCGGTAACGTCGCACTTCTCCACAACAGTTCCGCACAAACACTTTTCAACTATTATGGACAATAATACACATGTCCGGTTGGCACCGTCAAGCCCCGGCTGCCGGAATTGCGGAAATAGTCGCCCTCTGGCCTAGCACAAAGGCCGTTTCGCGAAAGGACGTCGAAGCAGCTTCCACGACCATTCCTAGCCGTCGCGGAGAGACGGCCTGCTTCATCAACGTAAAGTATGTCTGCACCGCCCGGTCAAAATGCTCGGGGCGCATCTCGACGGGGAGGCCGTCATAGACGCAATAGTTGCGGAACTGCAGCAACAGGCACCGGCCGTCATGGTCGGCGAGCATCCCCACCGAAGCCCCCTGGGAACAATCTACCGCCACAATCCCAAACCGCTCCGGTCCAGCACGAATTCCCTCACTTGCGCGTCGGGCTAGTAACTCATGCCGCTTGCGACACCGAATGGCCCTGCAGGCGATTATGGCCAGCTAGGTTTTGCCGCTCGGATTGTTTACAATCGGGCGAATCGTCCTGTCGTTTCTCGGAGACCCACCTCATGCGGACCGCGCTTGTTTCCTTCGCCCTCTTCGCCGCCACTTTTCCACTCGCCGCGGCGGATTCCGCGGACAGCACGACCATCGCCGAGGGAAAGAAGCTGTTTGTCCGCGAGTGGGAAGCGGGCAAGCCCGCGAGCCCCGGCGGAGACGGGCTGGGTCCGATGTTCAACGCCCGCTCCTGTGCCGCTTGCCACAAGCTGGGGGGGATCGGCGGAGCCGGCCCGAACGAAGACAGCAACGTGCGTCTGATGACGGTGGTGCCGGTCGATCCGCACCCCAGCGAGCTCACCGGCCATAAGGACAAACTCGCCAAGGTCCATCCCAGCTTCGTCCCCAGCGGCAAGCGGCTGCAAACGGCTTTCATTCTGCATCGCTTCGGCGTCGAAGAGGCCTACGCCTCCTTCGAGAAAAAAGTAATGGACTCGCATGCCGTCGGCTCGCCGGAGGATTGGGCCATCCGCATCTCGCAACGAAACACGCCCCCGGTCTTCGGCGCGGGACTCATCGACGCCGTTACCGCGGACATGCTCCGCGACCTGGTCAAGAAACAGCAAGCCGATGGCCGTGTCACCGGCCGCGTCCCCCCCGGACCCAAAGGCCCCACCGGCGAAGTTTTGGGCCACTTTGGCTGGCGCGGGCAAACCATGTCGCTCAAGGAATTCGTGCTCGGGGCCTGCGCCAACGAACTGGGATTGGAAGTTCCCGGCCATCACCAGGCGGCAAATCCCCTCAACCCGGAAGCTAAAGCCTCTGGCCTGGACATGAGCCAGGAACAAGCGGACCAGCTCATCGCCTTCGTCGCCGCGCTTCCCGCGCCGCGCCAGGTGATTCCCGCCGACGCTGAAACAGCCAAAGCCGCCGAGCGGGGCCTGGCTTCCTTCAACAGCCTTGGCTGCGCGGATTGCCACGTTCAGGATGTTGGCCCGGCGAAGGGAATTTACGCCGACCTGCTGCTGCACGACATGGGCCCGGGTCTCGCCGATGCCGTCTCCGCCGTTTCGGCCAAGCAGCACCTGCTCCGCCGCGAAGGAGAAATCGACACCTACATCAACGCCGGCTCCGCGCTCAAGGTCCTCCAGCAGGAATGGCGAACGCCGCCGCTGTGGGGCGCGCGGGACAGCGGCCCCTATCTGCACGACGGCCGGGCCAAAACCCTCACGGAAGCCATCCTGGCCCACGCCGGCGAATCCATTCTCTCCATCGAGAAGTTCGCCGCCTTGCCGGTCAATGAGCAGGACGACCTGGTCGCGTTCCTGAATACGCTCGTCGCGCCCTAGAGCCTGTCTGTTCGTCGCTGGCTTGCGACGTGACACAACACACAAATTCTCTGCGGTATGATGGTTGCTGCGCATTTGGCCCGTCTCCACTCACCTCTCGCTTAGGACTTGCCCATGTCTGCCACGACCTCTGACTTGACGAAGCAAACCTGTGCCACGAATTCCCTCCCCGCCTGGATCGCTTCCGGCATCTTGGGACTTGCTCTGGGTGCGGGTGCCATGTTTCTGGGCCTGAAATTCACTGAAAGGCCGGTGCCTACCAATTCCACGGCTGCCGGCGGAAGCGCAGATTCGGGAGGTGGCGGTGGTGCTCCAAAAATGCCGGGTGGAATGGGTATGGGTGGAATGGGAGGTGGCGGAATGGGAATGGGAGGGATGGGTGGCGGAGGAATGGGCGGCGGAGGCGGGGGCATGGGGGGGGGTGGAGGTGGAAAGCGTAATCTGACTTCGCTCGTCGGCAAGCTCGAGCTTCTCTCCCGCGCCGATCTGAAGTTACATGTCGAACTTGCTGCGGATCAAGCTAAGCAAGTTGGGGCCAAGCTAGAGGAAATCAGCAAGGCCGAAAAGATGACCGCTGAAGAAGCTCAAAGTCATCTGGACGCTTTGGAAGCTCTGCTCACAGAAGAGCAGAAGACGACATTGGGACTCGTCAGCCTCCCCTTTGGACGGCCTGGGGTCGGTGGTGGCGGACGCGGCGCGGCGGGTCGACCGGGCGCGGGAACCGCGCCAGCTCCCGTGGCGGGCGGACCGCCAGAGGGCGCTCCTCCGCCGATGATGGCCATGGGAGGTGCCGGAGGAATGGGGGGTGGCTCGCCGGACGAGAACCCGTTTACCCAGGAGGCGAATCAGAAGCGGCTGAAGGATCTGCTCGGACGATTGTTGCCTTCGTCCGCTGCCGCGGAACCTCCGGCAGCGCCAGCAGCGGAAAAGCCGACGACCGAGAAGAGTCCTGAGTGAAAAGTCCCGATAGGCATATCGCTATGCCATTATCGGCTGCAAGCTCGGCCCGACGTGCTCGGTCACGACCGCGCCGAAGAGAGTGTGCGGCGAGAGGTCATAGATGGCGACGGGAATGATCTGCCCCGTCAGCCGAGTGTTGCCCTCGAAAACGACAATCCGATCGCAGGCCGTGCGGCCGGTGAGCTGGACGAGGTCTCCCTGGTCCTCGCCGTGCCGCTTGGTCCGCTCGCTGACACCTTCCACCAGTACTTCTACTCGCTGGCCCAGTAGCGGCTGGTTTTCTTGCTCGCTGATCCGGTTTTGCAACTCCAGGAGTTCGTTGTTGCGGCGGTTCTTCACCTCGAACGGCACGTCGTCGGGATACAGCTCGGCCCCCTTGGTGCCGGGCCGCTCGCTGTACTTGAAGATGAAGCTGTTCTTGAAGCGGCACTCGGCAACGAGATCGTAGGTCTTTTGAAAGTCCTCGTCGGTCTCGCCGCAGAAGCCGACGATAAAGTCGCTGGTGACCGCGGCGTGCGGCAGCCGGGCGCGGATGCGGGCCATTGTTTCGCGATAGTCCTCCACGGTGTAGCCCCGCTTCATTCGGGCCAGCACTTCGTTGCTGCCGCTTTGGGCCGGCACGTGCAGATAGGGGGAGCATTTTCGCAACGTGGCGACTGCTTCCAAGAGGTCGTCGGTCATGTCCTTGGGATAGTTGGTGACGAACTTGAGCCGCTCGATGCCATCGATCTCGTGCAGCGAATAGAGCAGGTCCGAGAGCCGCGTCGTCTTGCCGCCGCTCTTGTGCTTGTAGCTGTTGACGGTTTGGCCAATGAGGGTGATTTCCTTGCAGCCTTGATCGGCGAGGATGCGGGCTTCCGCCAGAATCTGCTCGGGATCGCGCCCCTGCTCGGGGCCGCGGGTCATCGGGACGATGCAGTAGGTGCAAAACTTGTCGCAACCAATTTGGATGCGGAGGTAGGCCTGGAACGGCGTGGGCCGCATCGCCGGGTCACGGAGCGGATCGAACGTCTCGTGGCTCCGCTTGATTTCATCGACCGTGCCGTCCTTGCGGCCGAGGCCGACCGCCATCTGCGGTCCTTTCCCCGCGGCGATGTCGCCCAGCAAATCCGGAATGCGGCTGAGCTGGCCGGGGCCGACGACGAGGTCCACATAAGGAGCCCGCTCGAAGACCAGCTTCTGGTCCTTCTGGGCCATGCACCCCATCACGCCGATGATTTTCTCGGGATGCTGTTTTTTGAACGACCGGAGCCGGCCGAGTGCGCTGTAGGTTTTGTTCTCCGCCTGTTCCCGGACGCTGCACGTGTTGAACAGAATCACGTCCGCCGCGGACAGCTCGCTCTCGAGTTCGAAACCCTGTTTGCGCAGGCTCGCCACCACCATCTCGCTATCGAGAACGTTCATCTGGCAGCCGACGGTTTCGATATACAGGCGCTTCATCTTCTAAGTGGGGAAGGCTTCCAGCCTGCCCAAAAATTCTTCTGGGAAGGGCAGGCTGGAAGCCTACCCCACGACTACGCCGCTCGCCGCTGCATCTCCAGCAATTTCTTGAGACGCTGGGCTTCTTTCTCCCGCTTTTGGCGGAGCTTCTCTTCCTTCTTCTTCCGCCGCTGTTCCTCGGCGGCCTGACGGGTGAGCTCCGCGAGCAACGCCTCGCGGCGTCCTTGCATCAAGCGTGCCAGCGTGACCACGGCCACGTAGACCCCAATCCCGAGCAAGCCCCATTCCCACCACTGCAAGTTAAACATCGCCGACTCCTTTCGGCAAATCTGCCGGACTTCAGCAAGCACCGCATCTTACCACGGTAAGCTGAATTGGGGCGAGAGTGAATTGGGGACGGAAATGACGAAATTCGATTGACAAATGGCGAATGACGCGGCCATTCAAGGCGACTTTAGCGAGCCCGGGCGATCATGGTCAGTAGGCCGCCGTGCCCGCACAGTGTATCGACCGCGTTGATCGCGCCGACCGCCAGGCCAACGACCGCGGTTTTCAGGCGATTACCAGAGCCTGCGGCATAGGCCACGCGGTCCAGCGCTTCTGCCGGATGGCCGATGGGGGTCCGCTGCCAATCGAGGATTTCAAAGCCACTCCGCTGCAAGACGAGCGAAAGGGTCTGGCGGGTAAAATAAAACTGGTGGGGAAAGTCGAATCCGTCCAGCCAAAGCCGGCGGAGGGCGAAGGAAATCGTCCCGCCCGAAAGGCGATACATCCCTTCCGCCAGACGAAACAACCAGCAGGCCTGATCGGGAACCTGGATCACCGCCACCCCGCCAGCGGTCAAATGCTCGCGCGTCGCCTCGAGTGCTTCGCCCGGTTTTTCAAAATGCTCCAGAACATCCATAAAGCTGATCACGTCGAATTGCTCGCC
Source organism: Planctomycetaceae bacterium (assembly GCA_005778405.1). Classification (GTDB taxonomy): domain Bacteria; phylum Planctomycetota; class Planctomycetia; order Pirellulales; family Pirellulaceae; genus SXOA01. The sequence goes on along the minus strand of SXOA01000091.1, from coordinate 5,964 downwards.
GCGCGCGAGCGATTCCGGAAAGAGTCCCCGCCGCACCTGAAGCTGTTGTTGCTGGGCACGGAGGCTTGCAGGCGCGGAAGGCTCGACTCCTTCGCCCTTATACCCTTGTTCGGCGACATACTTCAGCAGCCAGCCGTACGAACAACCGACGTCCAGCCACTTGCCGCTGGGAACCTGTTTCTGCACTCGCTGCACCAGCGCCGCATAGGACCGGAGCCGCGTCGCCATGACCGAGCGGAAATACTGCCCCTCATCAATGCCGCCAAAGTGATCCTGGCCGTTTTGTGAGGCGGGCCGCGCTGGATGCCTGGTGAACGCCACTCCGCACTCGCGGCAGCGAAAGATCAGCGGCCCTTGAGCCATCGCCGGCAGTTGCCAGGCCGCAACTTCTCCGCAGAGGCGGCACGAGGCGAGCCCAGCGGCGGCGATGCCGGAACGGTCTAGGGAAAGAGAAGTGGACACAGAGTTTCAGACTAATCGTCGTCTCTGCGCTGTCAAAGGAAGATGACGGCGCAAACCGCAGAAACGGCATAGGCGGAAGGGGAGGCGGAATTCGGGCGTATGCCGGCCCCCTTATCAACCAACTCCTACGACGACCGATACCCTTCGTGGCATTCCGCGCAGGCCTTGCCGATGGCCGTGCCAGCGGAGCTGGCGGCGTCGAAGTTTTTGATCTTCGCGGCATCGACAATGTCCTTCGAGGCCTTTTGTAGCTTGAGGCAGAAGGCTTTGTATTCGTCGGCGTCGGCATCTTCCATGCCGTCCTTGGCCAGCACCGCTCCGATTGCGCCGATGACTTCCGCGTCGTGCGTCACCTTGTCGAGGTTGGCGGTGAACTGCCCCTTGTCCGACAAGAGCGGCTTGAGCTGGGGTTCAAAGATTCGTTCCAGGTGCTGCATCAGGGGGGTGCGGCCGCAAACGGTGCTCCAAACGGCCTTCGCCTCGGCGTCTTTCCCCTGATAGGGCGAGCTGCCGCCGACAAGGTCCTGCAATTCCCCCTTGCGGAGCTTGGCCTCTTGAAAAACCTGGCTGGTCCCGACTTTGGAATTGGCCGCGGTCCGGGCAAAGACGTCGCGAGCGATCGGCGACTCTTTCTTCCAGCGGACCTCGCCGTCGAATTCCCCGGCAATGCCAAACAGCATGGCCAGCATGCTGAAATCGCGGCGAGCCACTTTATATCCCTTCCCCGCGTAGTCGCTGGGGGTGGTCACTTCCACGTCAATCAGTTTCTTCAGCTCCTTGACCTCGTCCTCAATCGTCTGCCCAGAAATGATCGCCGACCAGCCCGATCCGGCGAGGCCGCCGTTACCCGCTGCCGGAACCGCGGGGTCTTTTGGATTTCCCGCGACTACCGTGGCCGCCCCCTTCCCCAAATCAGCGGGACGGGGTCCGACCAGCCCCTCCTTGAAAGCGTCGGGAAAAAACACATCCCCCTTCTTCTCCAACTTAGGAGGCTGGGCCCGCTTGACCCCCTTCCCCTTTTGCTGAGCCAAGAGCAGCGGAGCAGCCATCAAGGCCACCAGTGCCGCCAATGCGAGTGACCAGCCACGATGCTGAACGGAGAGCTGGGGCATAACAAGGTGCCTTGGGGGGATTTCGGAAGCCACCTCAATTATCGCCGACTGGCTAACTCGACGCAATTGTCCGGCGTTGAAAAATGGAGTTTGCGGGCACGCTTCATGCGCTCGTGGTACGGGAGTGTTAACTCGGAGCCGGTTTTGGGAAGAGAGTTTGAGAGTTCTGGCGAGGTTTGACGCCAACTCGGTGCCATCGGCGCTCTCTGGCCAATCTCCTCCGCAGAAAGAGAGTCTATTCCACCGATCGTGAACAGGCGTAAACCATTGCCAGTGTGCGGGTAACGGCGAGCCTGCCTGGGAGACTCTCGCCGCCAGTTCTGTGTTAACTGGCGGGTACGGGATATACGTCGAAAAAATAGAGGGGTGGCTTTAGGGACTCTGTTACGAAAACTCTCTCCTGCCAATATGACAATTGGGGTCAAAGAGCCAGGTTGACACTCCCGTACCCAGAGCTGGCCCTTTGGGATCGGCCATGATGCGGCGGCACCTTCGGTGTGCGAAGATCATAGTGGCTTGCCGCGTCTCTTTGTTTACCGATCCATGAAAAGTCCCGTGTTCCCGGCTTGGCAAATGATCCTCGCGTGCCTCGCCGGCTGGATTCACCGCGAGCAGCAGCAGCGAATCGAGTTCTTGCAGACCGAATTGGCAGTCGTCCGCGAGATGCTCGGCAAGAAGAGACTGCGGTTCAACGACGACCAGAGACGCCGACTGGCGGCCAAGGGAAAGGAAATCGGGCGGAAGGGCCTCCTGGAAATCGGCAGCCTGGTGACGCCCGACACGCTTCTCCGCTGGCACCGGGAGCTCGTCGCTCAGAAATGGACGTTCGAACGGAAGAACCCCGGCCGGTCACCGGTAAGCCAGGAAGTGACGGACCTCACCGTCAAACTGGCCAAGGAAAATCCCGGCGCTGGATTCGACAAGCTTCAGGGGATGCTCGCCAACCTCGGCCACGAAATCAGCGACACCAAAGTGAAGAACATCCTGAAGCAGAACGGAATCGAACCCGCACCCGTCCGAACCAAGCGGACTACCTGGGCCGAATTCCTCCGGTCGCACACCGAGACGATGGCCGCCTGCGATTTCTTCACCACGGAAGTCTGGACGCTTGGCGGCCTCGTTACATTCTACGTCCTGTTCGTGATTGACATCGCCACTCGCCGCGTTCACATCGCCGGCATCACGACCTCCCCCAATGCGGCCTGGATGAAACAAGTCGCCCGCAACCTGACCGACTGCCAGGATGGATTCCTGAAAGGGAAGTCGCACCTGATCATGGACCGGGATGGCAGTTTCACGGAGAAGTTCCGCGATATCTTGAAAACTGCCGGCGTAAAACCGGTCCGCCTGCCGCCCCAAAGCCCGAACCTCAACGCATTCGCCGAGCGATGGGTCCGGTCGATCAAGTCCGAGTGCCTCGACAGGATGATCTTCTTCGGCGAGAAGATGTTCCGGCACGCAGTGACGGAGTTCGTGGCCCATTTTCATACTGAGCGCAACCATCAAGGGCTCGACAACAAGATCATTCAGCCCGATGAGTCGGTCGGCAAGACCGATGGTGAAATCATCTGCCACGAGCGATTGGGCGGGCTGCTCAAGTACTATCATCGACGCGCTGCGTAGCGAGTGGATTTCGCCGGTCGTCTGCGTTCGCCCCTGCGCTGTCATGACGTTTTACTCTTTTTGATCCTCTTCTGATAACTTCTTGTCATCCGTTGCCCCCCCGTTCGAGTGTCATCTCGATCCAAGTTTGCTGCACTTCACCGCGGAAATCCTCGCTCGAAGCCTCGTTCTATTTTTTTCACCCTACGCGGTATCCGCAGTCGCCAGTGCCGCATCAAAGATTTCACGTTCTGTCATAGCTCCGCACCTGTCCCCAAAAGGCAATGCGCATTCCGCGCACGGCTACCGCCAAAAAAGTCGAAAGAATAGGAGAGTTTACGTGCCGCGACTACCCAGCCGCCAGGCACTTGAACATGTAAGCGCGGGCGTAACCCCATATTCGGTCCGCGGTTCGGGCCGATACCCCGAGTGCCGAGGCTGCTTGTTCGGCCGTCAGTCCCGCGAAGAATCGCAACTTGACGAGCTCGGCGGCTTGCACGTCGGCGGCCGCCAATTGACGCAGAGCGTCATCGAGCGCCAGCACGTCGTAGCGACTTTCCGGAGCCTCGATTTCCAGTTCGTCCAGCGGCTGCCGGATGAATCCCTCTCCCCGTTTGAGACTTCCTTTGCGTCGCGCATTCTCGACCAGAATCCGCCGCATGGCTTCCGCCGCGGCGGCGAAAAAATGGCCTCGGTTGTCCCAGGACTGGTCGCGCTCTCCATCGCCCACGAGCCGGAGATACGCGTCATGCACCAGCGCCGTCGCCTGCAACGTCTGCCCCGGCTTCTCCTGAGCGAGCCTGGCAGCCGCCAGTTTTCGCAATTCCTCGTACACGAGCGGCAACAGTTGCTCCGCTGCCGCCGGATCGCCGGATTCGATTTGCGACAGAATGCGGGTGACGTTGGACATGGACGGTCGGGCAAGGTCAAGGAATGAGTCCTCACTATACTTCGTTCATTCCTGGAGGGTCGGTTCGGTTCAAGAAAAACCCCGGTCTGCCAGGTCCAACGCCGCGGCGTGACATTTCGTGCTCGGCACCCTCAAGCCGGCCCACATGGGTCGGGCAGCATCAATAAACAAGAGCGAAGGAATACATCGCATGTCGCGTCGAAATGCTAGCGTCACCTTCAATAGTCTGACTCGATCAATTAAAGCTGGAGAGCCTGGGCCGACTTTACCGATAAGGGGACGCGTACGGCTACCGATACGTTTCCCCTTGCGCCGCACGGATGTAGCGAAGCATGGTTGGCAGGCGATTTCACGCGCGAGTTGGGCTGTTTCTCACGGCCCTCTGCTGCGCGGTGTTCATCACGGGCTGCCAAATTTTTCCCGACAAGCTCCATCAGCCGGTCTTTCACAACCCGTTCCCGCAACTGCATAAGGTGGCGGTGCTGCCGTTCTATAACCAGAGCGCGGAACCGACGGTGGATGGCGAAGCGATCGCGATGGCCTATTACAACGAGCTGCAGACCATTCAGGGCTTCGAGGTGATGCCGGTGGGAGTGGCCAAGCGGATGCTGGACGCCAGCGGCATCGAGCCCCGCAGCCCGCAGGATTTCCAGCGGCTGGCTCGCCAGATGAATGTCGATGCTGTCATCATTGGCTCGGTGACGGAGTTCACCCCTTACTATCCCCCTCGCTTGGGACTTTCCGTCGATTGGTATGCGGCCAACCCCAGTTTTCACCCAGTGCCAGCGGGCTACGCCCTTCCTTGGGGAACCGCGGAAGAGGAGTTCATTCCGACTCCGCTCGTGCATGAGGCGGAGTTTTCGCTCGCCAAGGAACAGCTAAAAACGCAGACACCGGAGATTCCTCCGCAGGAAAACGCGACTCGGGGCGACGTGGCACCCGCCACGCACGAGGAAGTTGCCGTCAACGATTTGCGTGCGGAAGAAGGAGCGAAACCGCCAGCAAATGGCAAGTCGCCCAGCCAATCTCCACCGGTTCAAGGAATTGCAGGAGAGAGCCCCGCCGACTTGCCCGCGGATTGGCCGGACCCGCGCGGGTTCGTTCCTCCCGCTCCGTCCCCCACGAAACCCGCGCCGCGTCCTCAATACGACCCGATTATTACGCACACCCGGATTTATCACGGCCACGACGCAGAGTTTACCCAGCGTTTGGAAAGCTATTTCTATTTTCGCGACGACGCCCGGTTCGGCGGGTGGGAAGGTTACCTGCAGCGCCCTGATGACTTCATCCGTTTCTGCTGTCACACGCATGTGACTGAAACGCTCGCAGCGAGAGGTGGGGCGGGAGAGTCCCGAGTCGTGTATCGCTGGCCCCTCCGCCGATATGAGCGGTAAGGCCGATTGTCCCTCGCGAGCCACGCTCGCCAGCACCGCCAGCACGCCACTGGCAGCAAGGAGCCCCATGAGTCCTACCACATCACTGACAAGCATCTCGCTCACAAGGCATCGCTCCGTGACGCATGACATCAATGTGCTGGCGCTGGTCAAGGGAGAAGAACGGTACATCTTCCTGTATGACGACGAGCGAAAGTCCGAAGCCCTCCGAACGCTCGGCCGCTTCGCTTCCAACCCCGAATTGAGCTTTAGTTGGTACGACGCCGCCGTCCTCAGCCAGCGGATTCGCCAGTCCGCTGCCGAGGCCAGCCAGGAAGTCGAAGCTCTGCCGCCGCCGAAGCCACACCTGGGAAAAAAGCCTCGCTTCAAGCTGCCGTTGGCGAATGAGCGAGAAGAAGAGTAGGTACGTGGGGTAGGCTTCCAGCCTGCCCAGAAAATGCTTGAGACAGATTAGGGCAGGCTGGAAGCCTACCCCCCTTCCATG
>SXOA01000090.1 GCA_005778405.1 Planctomycetaceae bacterium | reverse complement strand
GCCGGTCAGCGCCCTCGACGTTTCCATTCAGGCCCAGGTCATCAACCTGCTGATGGATTTGCAGAAGAAGCTCGGCCTGGCGTACTTGTTCATTTCGCACGACCTCTCCGTGGTTCGGCACATCTCGCACCGCATCGGTGTGATGTACCTGGGCCGCATCGTCGAGCTGGCTTCGTCCGCTGCCTTGCACGCCCATCCGCGCCATCCCTATACACAGGCACTCCTCTCCGCCGCACCCATTCCCGATCCCGTGCTGGAACGGCAGCGGAAACGAATCATCCTCCGCGGCGAAGTCCCTTCCCCCGACCGCACTTATCCAGGCTGCCCTTTCGCCGACCGCTGTTCCATTGCCGAAGACCAATGCCGACAGGTCGTGCCGCAGCTTGTCGGGGCCAGGCACCTGGTTTCCTGCCACAAGGCGTTGCCGGAAGAGAAGTAGTATTCCCTCTGCTCAAATCGAGAACGGTGTGTCCGCGCCTCGTTCCTCGTATCGACACACCCTACAATCGATAGCAGTTCGTCATTCCCATTCGGCATTGGAGTAATCTCATGTCCGGCCGCGCTACTGACTGGATGTTCTATCTCGCCCCCGAAGCGTGGGAGCGCTACAAGCTGCTGGACATGCACGATGACCTGAAGCAGACCCAGCGCGACGCGAGTTATGCCAGGGCAAGGTCGACAGAAACGGTGGAAATGCTCCAGGAGAACCTCTCGCGGGCGCTACTCCTGGTGCATTCGCTGACGGAAGCGCTCGTCCGCAAGGGGGTGGTGACGCGGGAGGAAATCGCCGCCGTCGCCGCTCAACTCGACATGCACGACGGGAAGGCCGATGGCAAGCTCGCGCCGGGAACGGTCGCCGGAACCGTCAAAGAGCCGGAGCGGCCCCTTTCGCCACAGGAGTTCCTGGGAAAACTGGAAAAGAGTTAGCTCTCGGCCATTGATTGCCATCGGCTTAACCGGCACGTTCGACGCCATCCCGCAAGTCGCCAAAAGCCGGTAGAATTTGCGTAGCTTCATTGGCAACGCGGTGGCAGGCCGATGAGCACACGATGGTGAACGAGACATAGCAGCGGGAGCAGCATGAAAGTCGCAGTCGTTAAGGAGACCTTCCCAGGGGAGCGGCGCGTGGGGCTTGTCCCCGCCAGTGTGCCGCTGCTTATCAAGGCGGGCTTGGACGTACTGGTGGAGTCTCGGGCCGGAGAGGCCGCCGGCTTTGCCGACCAGTTGTACCTGGACAAAGGGGCAAAAATCGCCGCCACGCGCGACGACGCCTTTGGCGCAGAGATCATCGTGCAGGTCCGCTCGCTGGGGGCAAATCGGAAGGCGGGCCGAGAGGATCTTTCGCGGCTTCGTAGCGGCCAGGTGCTGCTGGGAATGTGCGATCCGCTCGGCGAACCTGGGGCGGTGGACGAAATCGCCAAAACCGGCGCCACGCTCTTTGCCCTGGAGCTGATTCCACGCACGACGCGGGCCCAATCGATGGACGTTCTCTCTTCGATGGCCACCATCGTCGGTTATCGGGCAGTGCTGCTGGCAGCGATGGAGCTGCCCAAGGTCTTTCCGATGCTCATGACCGCGGCGGGCACACTGAACGCGGCCAAGGCGTTCGTCATCGGCGCGGGAGTCGCCGGATTGCAGGCCATCGCCACGGCGAAGCGACTGGGGGCAACCGTCCGCGCGTATGACCAGCGCCCCATTTGTAAAGAGCAAGTCGAGAGCGTCGGCGGCAAATTTGTCGAGCTGCCGCTGGAGGCCGGTGAAGCGCAGGACAAGGGGGGCTACGCGAAACAACAGGACGAAGAGTTTTACCGCAAGCAGCGGGAGCTGCTCGGCAAGGTCATCGCTGAGTGCGACGTTGTGATCACCACGGCGGCCATTCCCGGCAAGCCCTCGCCGCTGCTCGTCACGGCGGAAGCCGTCGCGGCCATGAATGCGGGGAGCGTGATCGTGGACCTGGCGGCGGAACGGGGCGGCAACTGTGCCTTGACGAAAGCGGACGAGCGCGTGGTCGCACATGGCGTCACTATCCTCGGCCCGACGAACCTGGCCAGCGATGCCCCGACCCACGCCAGCCAGATGTTTAGCGCTAACGTCAACTCACTTCTGCAACATATCGTGAAGGCCGGAAAACTCGAGCTCAATCGGGAAGACGAGATCATTCGTGACACGATGGCGACCCACGACGGGCAGATTACAAACGCCCGAATTCGCGAAGCACTGGGGACAACATGAAATACGCGTTCACAATTCGATCGCTTCGACTGTGCATACTGTTCTGGACTGCCGTGCTGGTTTTTTTCCTGGCAGTCGCATCGTCCCAATGCCACGCCCAAGCTTCCAAGAGATCCGGCTCGGAAAAAGTGGACGCGGCCGCCAAACCTGCCGCTGCCCCCAAGACCGGCGACAAAGCTGCCACGAAGCCCAAGGCCGCAGTCCCACCCCCAGTCAAGGATGCCACGGAAAAAGCGGTTGCACCCGCTAAACCGGCTGGCGCGGATGAAAAGGCCAAGGACTACAAAGATGCCGAGCATGAAGCGGTCGATTACACGGCCCTCCTGTTCGTCTTCGTGATGGCCACCATCATCGGCCTGGGAGTCGTGGCCCGCGTGTCGCGGCTGCTCCACACGCCGCTGATGTCGCTGACCAACGCGATTTCGGCAATTGCCATCGTCGGCGCGATTTTTGTCACCGGTTCGAGTAAAGACGTGCCTATCAAAATCTTGGGAGCGATCGCCATCTTTGCTTCCATGACCAACGTCGTCAGCGGGTTTCTGATTACCGACCGCATGCTCAAGATGTTCAAGCAGACCCGCACGGAGAAGAAGTGATGCCGCTGGCCTTGGTGCAGATCGTCTACCTCGTGGCGGCCGTCCTGTTCATCTTTTCGCTGTACTGGATGAACGATCCCAAAACGGCTCGCCGCGGCGTTGTCGCCGGCGCATCGGCGATGGGGCTGGCCATTCTGGCAACCTGGTTTCAGGAGGGGGTCGGCAATTACGTTTGGATCATCGTTCCCATCATCCTGGGATTTGCGGTCGGTGTGCCTCTGTCGCTGGTCCCGCTCACCGCGGTGCCGCAGCGGACGGCCATCTCGCATGCCTTCGGCGGCCTGGCCGCCGGCCTGGTCGGCACGGCCGAGTACTTCATGCATGCCACGCCGGAGCATGAAAAACTGACGCCGTTTTGCATGTTCGCCCTCGTCGTCGAAATCATCCTCGGCTTTCTCACCTTCACCGGTAGCCTGATGGCCGCGGGAAAGCTGCAGGAGGTGAAATGGATTCCGCAGCGGCCGGTGACGTATCCATTTCAAAACGCCACGAACGTCGGCCTGCTCGCGCTGGCCTGCCTGCTCGGGCTGTATCTCATCTTCCAGCCGGTGGGAATTTTTCCGACCCTGGCCATGATCCTGATCGTGCTGCTGGCCCTGGCGTTCGGCGTACTGCTGGTCATTCCTATCGGCGGGGCGGATATGCCGACTGTCATCTCCATTCTCAATGCCTATGCCGGGCTCTCGGCTGTGGCGATGGGCTTTGTGCTTAATAACAAGCTGCTCATCGTCGCCGGTGCTCTCGACGGCTCCAGCGGCCTGATCCTGTCGATCATCATGTGCCGGGCCATGAACCGCTCGTTCACGAACGTGCTGTTCGGGGCCTTCGGCCAGGTGCAAGCCACGGCAGCCGGCGGTGAGCAGAAGTCTTACAAGTCCGAATCCATCGAAGGAGCGGCCCAGATTTTGGAACAGGCCAACCTTGTGGCGATCATCCCCGGCTACGGCATGGCGGTCGCCGCGGCCCAGCACCGCGTCCGCGAGCTCTATGACCAGCTCAAGAAGCGGGGGATCACCGTCAAGTTCGCCATTCACCCGGTGGCGGGACGGATGCCGGGGCACATGAACGTAGTGCTGGCTGAGGCGGACATCCCCTACACCGACCTGGTGGAAATGGACGAGATCAACCCCGACATGCCGCAGTGCGACGTGGCCCTGGTCATCGGCGCGAACGACACCGTCAACCCCGCGGCCCGGCACGACAAAGCCACGCCCATTTTTGGCATGCCCATCATCGCCGCCGACAAGGCCAAAATCGTGCTTGCCATCAAGCGGAGCAAGAACCCAGGCTTTGCGGGGATCGACAACGAGCTCTACTTCCTGGACCGCACATTCATGCTCTTTGGAGATGCCAAGGCCGTGGTCGGCGACCTCGTGAAAGAACTGTCGGGCGAGGGCGGGCACTAGGCGGCATCTGGGGTACACCTCACGCAGTAGCTGGTCAGTGCGAAGCCTTGGCATACGCCTCGAAGTCCTTGACCGGCGGGCCTGTGTTCAGCTTGAACTTGATCGCGCCAAAGTCGCCTTCGGCGTCCACTACTTGTTTCCATTGCGCAGGGCCAAATACGAACTCGCGGGAAAACGTCGCGCTAACTTGTCCGCCGGGATCAACGGAAACAACGCTGATTTCCCCCAAGTAGAACCGCGGCTGGCCGGTCATTCTGCCGCGGGTGCTGGACGAGATTAGCACCGGAACCTGCATCGTCAGCTCATAGCGTCCGTCGAAGTACGCCACCGAATTCCAAATGCTGACGTTGTTCGGACCGTACGTAATATAGTGCCGGCAGTCCCCGTACATAGCATCCATTTGGGACGCGTGCTCAATCTGAGCCACTCCGTTGGCGGCAAAGCTCTGGTGCCAGAACGTAAATAGGCTCTGCCCGAAATAGAGAGCATAGAACAGAAAGACAAGTAAAGTCGGCAGAAGAATGATCGCTGAAATCAGCGCGATTTTGAGATTCCGGCTGAGCATATCGACTTAACCGGAATTGAGCGAACCACTTAACTCTACCGCCGCACGAACTTTTCTTTCGCGTACTTGCCCATATTGAGCCATTCGCCGCTCGCGCTCTTGCTCCGCTCGCCGGGGCCGGCATCGGCTGTCGTGGTTCCTTGGTTTTTCGCGTCGTCAGTTGGCGGCAGCGGTTTGAGGTCCGCGAAGTAGCGAGCCTCCGGCTTCGCGCCGCTTCGCCGCATCCAGTCCTCTAGCAGGCGCTGTGACTTGCCTAGCTCGGGGATGCGGATATTGTCTCCCTTTTGCAGCACCAGCTCGTGGGCCCCGGTCCAGCCGAACCAGGAGTAGCAAGAGGTATGGGCGGGAATCCAATGTCCTTCCCCGGCTTCGTCGACGAGGTAGAACTCGGCCCAGTTGTGGTTGGGAAGCCAGACCAGGCGGGCGGGGATGCCCGAGGCCCGGCAGAGGGCGACGAAGACGGCTGCCCGCTCCTCGCAGTCGCCGACGCGGTCCTTGAGGGCGGTGAGGACGTTGGTGTACGGGCCAATGCGGGCGGTGATGTTTTCCCAGACCCACTTGTGGAACGCCTGGGCCTTGTCCCACGAATGGGCGAGCTGGCCTCCTAGCTTCGCGGCCAGGTCCTTCACCGGCTTGTCGCGCGTCTGGATACCGGGGCTGTCCCCCAGATAGAGCCGCAACTCCTTGTGGGGCGCTTTTTGCGTGGCGGGGAACTGCTCTTTCTCAAAGCCGTGATACTGCTTGCAGAGCGAAAGCGTGTAGATGGCCTCGGCGATGATCCTCTGGCCCCGAACAATTCCGTCCGCCGCCAGGAAAAGCTGGCCGGCCTCCGGGGCGAGACGGCGAATTTCGGCCGCGCACCCTTCGGTGCGGATGCGGACGTCCTCGACCTTCTGCTCCGGCAGCTCCAGCGGCACTGGTGTGCTGGCCATGAGCGGAGCAGCATTGCCGGTCCCTTGCAATTCAATACCGATGGAAAGCTCGAACAGTCGCGGCTCCAAGTAACCTCTCTGGTCCTTGGGGGGCTCAGTCCAAATCCATTTGCCATCGCCGACGACGGGGATGACGGCGAACGCGGGAGGGCGTGGCGCGAAGGAATCTACGGCAGCGGGAAAATCACCCGCCAGCGAACGGCAACTCAGCCCGGCAGCAGCGGCTGCGGACGAAGCGAGAAAGGTGCGGCGATCCATGATGGTCGGCTCCGCGAAAGCATTGCCCTGGAGACCATCCTACCATGAATCGGCGTACAAGGTCACTTCAGCGCCTCGTCAAACAACTTATACGCCCGCTGCCGCATCTCGTTCGGAAAGTCGTGCTCGCAGTCGGGGTGTTCGACTTGCAGCCGGCCTTCTTTTCCGTGGAGCTTGAAGATAGGACGGGCGGCAGCGGCGATGCGGTCGACGCTGTCGTGGCGGAAGTTGGAATCTTTGAGCGGGGCGATGATCAGCACGTGGCGAGGGGAGAGTGCGCCGATCATCTCGTGGAAGTCGAAGGGTATTTCCGCCAGCCGCTCGCGATAGTCGGCCAGCTTGAGCATGTAGCGGGTCTGGCACCAGCCTTTTTCGGGATGCCAGTTGGCCTCCTTGCCGCCGTAGTAGTCCAGGTACGAATCGAGCCCGCAACTGGAAACGACAACCTTGATCCGGTCGTCGAAGACGGCTGTGTAGACGCTGTTGTGCCCGCCGAGCGAATGGCCGATGGCGCCAAACTCTTTCGGCTTGACGTAAACAAGTGACTCCAACAGGTCGAGCCCCCGCATATTGTCCCACACGGCCTTCAGCGTGCCGCTCTCCCAGCCCAGGGCCTTCACGTCCGGCTGATACTTCGCCAGCAGCGGATAGTTGGGAGCGAGCGTGACATAACCTCGTTCGGCCAGCTCGCTGGCGTACTGCCGGTTGGGCTTGCCGCCGATGCCAACCACGGTGCCGTGTCCCACAACATTGTCGGTCCCGTGCAGGCAGAGGATGGCGCGCAACTTCTTGTCTCGGTAAGTGGGGTCCAGAATGGACTTGGGAACACACAAATAGGCCGGCACGCGGCTGCCGGGCTCGGACTGATAGGTGATGAGCTGGCGGGTGTACTTGCCGCAATCGACTTCTTCCTCAACCTTCATGTCGAGTGGGCAGCGTTTTTTGTCGTCCTTGCCGGGGAGCTTCCCCATGACCGTTTCCATGCCACGGATGATCTCGGCCCGGCGCTTGAGCCAGCCGTCGGTCGTTTTCACAGGAACCTGCTCGCCTGTTTCGCCGCGGTAGACGAGGAGGTTATCGCGAGGGAGACGCGGCTCAACAGCGATTGAGCTTGTAGCAGTGAAAAGAATCAGCGGAAAGAAAATGAGTCTCATGGTTGGGCAATTGTAGGAGGCAGAATCAAAAGCAGTCAGAATTGTCGAAGCCCCATCCGTGAAAATCCGTGTTTCATCCGTGGCTCTTACGGCTTGGTTTCTTTCAGTGATGCCAGGTACGCCACCAAGTCGACAAACTCGCTTTCGGTTAGCTTTTTCTCCAGCCCCTCCGGCATCGTGCTGAGGGGGGAAGCTTTTTGTTCTTCGATGTCGGCTTTGGCGATGATGTGTTTTTGAGCCAGGTTGTCGACGAGCGTAAATACGGACTCGGTCTCGACGATTTTGATGCCGGTAATGACTTGGCCGTTTTCCAATCGGACGATGAGCGTGCCGAAGCTGGGTGCAATCGTGCGATTGGGGTCAAAGATCGACTCGGCGATATAGATCCGGGAGAAGCGGCTGCCGAGGCCGGTCAGTTCGGGGCCGGTCTTCTCGCCCTTGTCCTCGACCTGGTGGCATTTGAGGCAGAGGGATTTTTCGGTGTTCAGGAAGACCGACCTTCCTTGCTCGACGTTTCCACCGCGGGAGAGCGCCGCCGCAATCAGCTTCTCATGTGCCTCGGTCGCGCTTTTGCGGCGGAAGCGGAGCTGAAACTCGCCGGGCGTTGCTAAGGACGAGCCGAGCAGGACGGTCAGACGATTCTCTCCTGCGGCAAGCGTGGCGGTGAAGCGATCGGAATCAACTCGATATTCTTGCGTCTTATCGCGCTTGTGGATGGTCTTGCCAGCGAGCTGAACTTCGAGCGGGCCGCTGCTGGAGGCCAGGAACTCGACGGCAGACGGCTCCGCGACAAAGAGACTTGTTTCGGCGACGTAATAGGCCAACGGCGGCGATTTGGCAACCAGGGTGACGCGACCTTCCGTCCCCGTGGCGTATAGATACCGAGAACTGGAATGCCAGCGAACGACGCTGCCGGTGACCCCCTGTATGTCCGCAACGCCTTTGTCGAGCTCTTGTTGCTTAACCGCGGCGATTCCGGGTCGCTCGCGCCACTGCGTGAGCGTCTGCACCGCCGAATTCAGCACGGCTGTCGAGGGACTCCGCTTCGCCAGGTCGACCACGGCAGCGGCCGGTTCCGGGCTACCCAGTTCGCGCAGACATTGCAGGGCCATCTGCTGCGTTTCCGGCGCGGCCAGCGCGGCCACTGCCAGCGGCAGCACGCGCGGCTCTTTAAGAATACGGAGCGAATCGAGACTGGCGGCGCGGACCAGCGGATCGGAATCGGCAGCCAGCTTGAGGAGCGGATCGATCGCCCTCGTCTCTGCCAGCTTTCCCGCGGCGATGGCGGCAGAGCGGCGGACGAGGGAATTCTCGTCGGCGAGAAGCTTCGAGAGTGCGAGCCGGCCCTCCATCGCCTGGAGTTCGCCAAGCTGCTCGATGGCGGCGGCTCGCACGGTGGTTTGCGGAGACGTCAATTTCGTTTGCAGCAGGGGGATGGCGGCGGCTTTGGCAACGCTGGCCGAGTGCTTGAGAAGCGCGGCCAAAATGGGGCCGTCCCAAAGGCCCTTCGCCAGAGCTAAAAATTCATCTGCCGTTGGCCCGGCAGGACCCTGTACGAAGATGTCCACCGCCAGCAAGCGATTCGCGTCGCTCTGCTTCGGCTCGCGGATGATTGTCGCCAGATGCGAGCGAATGTCGCCTGCTGGATGGTCCCGCAGAGCCGCCAGCAGCAGCGTGACAGATTCTGAATCCCGCTCCTCCTCCAGCCATTTGCCAAGTGCCGCGAGCCCGGCCGGAATCTTCTCCCGCTGCATCTTCTTCAGCACCGCCACGCGGACGGAACCTTCGGAATCCAGCAACATCTTGTCGAGCGCCACTCCAATCGCCGCCGTCCGCTCCCAGGCCACTGTATTCGCCGGCCGCGGCTTGGGGCGATAGTCCCAATAGACCCAGGGAGCGGGCTTTTTGTAAACGCGAATGAGGGCGTCGGCGTACTCGCGCCCGCGAGTTGGATCTTTCTCGGTCTTGAGCCGCTCGATCAGGGTGTCCACCACCACAGGCTGGAATTGCTCGGCAATCGCGGTGAGCGCGATGGCTCGCAGGGGTTCGCTGGCGGGTAGATCTAGTAGCTTGACAACGGTGGGCCAGTTATCCGTTTTCCGCAAGGCTTGGATAGCGGCATGGGACAGGTGCGAATCAGGTTTTCGCAGGTGCGCCTGGAGCCAATCCCCCATTCCCGTCCACCGCAGGCGGCTCAGGGCAATCACGAGCTCCAGAAGAACGCGAGGTTCCTGGCCCTTGGCGAGTTCGGCGAGCTCAGCCGTCAACGTGCGATCGCCAAGTTTGGCATCGAGTCGATGCCGGACCAACACGGGATCGGCAATGTCGGCCATGGCGCGGACAGCTTGCACGCGAACGCCCGGTTGCGGGTCATTGGCGGCGACGCGAAGCAAGTGATCGACCGCGTCCCAACGGCGGAGGTGAGCCAAAGCCCAAAC
This sequence comes from Planctomycetaceae bacterium, assembly GCA_005778405.1. Lineage (GTDB taxonomy): Bacteria > Planctomycetota > Planctomycetia > Pirellulales > Pirellulaceae > SXOA01. Next base: position 2,410 of record SXOA01000090.1, on the reverse strand, counting down.
TGCGTGCAAGCGAGCGCGGTCCCCCAGGAGTTTTCCCCCGAGGAGCGCTTCAGCCAATGGTCGGGCGCTTTCTTCACCTTGGCGCTCCAGGGCGGCCTGAGCCTCGCAACGCGCGGTGTAGCTTTCGGAATCGAGTTGATGAAATAGCCGGGCACGATCCTCTTTCGTGAAATCCGGATCGTGGGGCCTGGTTGTTGCTTTGCCATCCGCATGGGCGATGTGATAAATCCTTCCCCGCCCTCGCTTCGGTCGCTGGCCGTCGGCATAGTCGGAAATCATGATGCTGCCGTCGTGCTGCACGACGACATCAGTTGGCTTCAAACCGTAGGGATCGTTCTCGGCGCTCGCCACACACTCGATTTCCTCGGGCTTAGCGAAGCTGCTTCCTCGCCGTTTCAGCGGATACCGCACCAGCGACTTCCCCCACTCGCAAAAGAACAAGTTGCCGTGGTACTCCTTGGGAAATTGCGTCTCCAAATAGCAAACGCCTCCCGCGGAAGAGCCCAGGCCGAGGTCCGCGATTGGCGGCAGGGCTTCTTGCGGCCGCTCGTAGTACAGATACGGATACCCGTGATCCGCTCCAAAAAAGCTGTGGCAGACGCGGATTTTGTAGTCGCCGCCGTCGTTCTCGTTGTCGCGGGTGAAGACGTTCAGCTCGGCGTCGAGGGCGACGTCGTAGATGTTCCGCAGGCCGGTGGAGAAGATGTGCAGGTCCCGCCCGTCGGGCCGGCAGCGGAGGATGCCGCCCCCTTCCAGCACCAGCTTGTCCCCCTCGGGCCGGTTGACGATGCAGCCGTGGTCGCCGAGTGCCAGATAGAGCCAGCCGTCGTGCCCCGCGGTGACGCCGTTGGCACAGTGGAGGCGGACCGGGTTTTCCTCTGGCGTCAGCCCCAGGCCGGTGACGATATCCTTCCGCTCGTCCGCTACGCCGGTTCCCTTCGTGTCTCTTAATGCTGTAAGGAAAGGCGCGTGCATCACGAAGACGGTGCCGTGGTTATAGGTCAGCCCCATGATCGAATTGAACCCGCCGGCATAGAGCGTGGCCTTGTCCGCATAGCCGTCGCCGTTGGTGTCCTCCACCAGCCGGACCTCGCTGCGGCGGGTGATCTCCGTCCCCAGCCCGGTCATATAGTCCACCGCCACAAACACGGCTCCCGGCCGCGGCCCCGCCGACATGACCGACGGATACTCAATCAGCGGGTCGCAGGCAAACAGCGTCGCCTTGAACCCAGGCGGAACTTTCAGCGGCGGGAAGCGTTTTTCCGTTTCCGGGCCAGTCAGCGGCGGGTTGGAAGGCTTGTCGCCTTCCTGAGCCACAATGAGCGCGGGGAATGAGCCCAGTATCAACACTCGAACTACGAACAGGAGCAGAGCGGTACGCATGGGCTAAATGTACCGGCAGCACGGCCGAGTCACAACAAACCGCCCACTAAGTGTTTTTCGGTTCAGCCTTTTCCGCCGTCACCGCTCCCCACTGTGGGAAGTCCCGGGTTCCATTCCATCCAGTGGACGGTTCGATCCGGAGAGTTGGATAAGAGGGGGTTCAAACGGAAATGGCGTTTAAGCCTGCGCTCCGCTATATTATCCGCCATGTCCCAGCCCACCCGCGAAGAAAGCTACACCCTCAACCGCCAGACCATCGCCTATATCCAGCAGGCGGCGGAGCGGGGGCTGTATGACATTCGAGGGCTGGGGGCGAAGCGGCAGTTGCCGACGTTTGATGACTTGGTGTTTCTCACGGCGTCGCTGTCGCGCTATCCGCTGGAAGGGTATCGCGAGCGGTGCTTGACGAAGACGGTTCTGGGAACGAGGCACGCGAAGAAGCCGATTGAGCTGGAGATTCCGATCACCGTTGCCGGGATGAGCTTCGGGGCACTTTCGGCAACGGCGAAAGAAGCCATCGGCCGCGCCGCGACAGCGATGGGCACTTCGACGACGACCGGCGACGGCGGCATGACGCAGGAAGAGCGGCAGTCGTCGAAGACACTCATTTATCAGTGTCTGCCCAGCCGTTATGGCTTCAATCCGGATGATCTGCGGAAGGCGGACGCCATTGAGATCGTCATCGGCCAGGGGGCCAAGCCAGGCGGCGGCGGGATGCTGCTGGGTCAGAAGATCAGCCCCCGCGTGGCCGAGATGCGGACTCTTCCCGCCGGGATCGACCAGCGTTCCGCCTGCCGCCATCCCGACTGGACCGGCCCCGACGACCTGGCCATCAAAATCCTGGAGCTGCGGGAAATCACCGACTGGCAGGTCCCTATTTACGTCAAGATTGGGGCCAGCCGCGTCAAGAACGACGTCACCGGCCGCTACCTCAATCACGCCCAAGTCGTGCTGGAGGGCGCCAACCAGCAACTCCTCACCAACGACGCCGGTGAATTCTTCTTCGCCGGGCTGCCGCCCGGCGAAT
>SXOA01000002.1 GCA_005778405.1 Planctomycetaceae bacterium | reverse complement strand
GACCATTCTCAATACCTCGAGGTGCTCGCCCTCAGCCATTTCAACCTGGGAAACGTGCTGGCCTGGATCGACCGCAGATCTGAGGCGGAACAGGAATGGCAGCGGTCGGTCGAACTGGCTAGGAAATGCGTCGAGCAGTTTGACGGTTTGGGCAGGGACACGCTCGCCAGCAGTCTGGGCAACCTGGGCACCCATCTGAACAAGCTCGGACGCAAAGAAGAAGCCGAAAAATGTTACTCCGAAGCGGTCAGCGCCGGGCGCGAACTGGTGGCTCGATATTCCGACTACGCGCACTACAAGTACGTCCTAAGCACGTCGCTTGCCAACCTGGCGGAGGTCCGCTGCGACCTCGGTAAACCGGCGGAGGCGATCAAGCTGCTGGACGAGGCGATCGGCTTTCAAGCGGAGGCGTACCGGGGCATGCCCTGGCAAGCGGCCTGCCGCAAGTCGCTCGTGAATCAATATCTGACACTGGCCGAGTGGCTGGCCGATACGCGCGACCTGACTCTGCGCGACCCTCCGCGGGCCAGCGAACTGGCGCGCAAGGCACTGCAGCTGGACCCAGCCGCAGCCGACGCACACCTCGTCTTGGGCCTGGCGAATTTTCGAGCTGGTGACGCGGAGGACGCCGTCGCGGAGATCACCCAGGGACTGAAACTCAACCCGGTCGTGAACCTCAACACCGTGACCAATTGGTTCACCCTGGCCAAGGCCCACTCGCAGCTCGGCGACAAGACTCGGGCTCGCGAATGGTACGACCGGGCCGCCGGCTGGATGCGAGACAACCCGGAGCAATTGGAAGGCCTTCGCCGCGCCCAAGCCGAAGCGGCCGAGTTGCTAAGAATCGAACTCAAGCAAGAATAACGGTTATGAGCAACTAACAGCACATTGCATTTGGAAAAACAAACCGGCCGGTGAGGTTCAGCCGCGAAGCAAGACCCTCACCAGCCAGTACGCTCCGCTGCGCACGGTCTGCGCGCCGCGGTCGCGTTTTTATTCTATCGCGGACCATGAAGAGAACCACACATGAAGACTTCGATGAGTTGGCAACTGTTGACGGAGACTCTCGCCTGGAGTGGATCGCTGATGCGGTTGTCCCGAAAAATCCCTGGCCTGCTCCTGCTGGCGACGGCTGTCTTGCTAGCTGGGGCGAACGTGCATGCTCAGGCACCGGCGGCATCTGGTTCGCTGGCCAGCTGGGGTGCTTATTACGGTGCTCCGGTGTGGGAACCCCCCACCGGAAACAATTTCGTGGCAATCTCGGCGGGACAGTCCCACAGTCTGGCGCTGCGGGGGGACGGCTCGTTGGTTGGCTGGGGAAGCAATTTTGCGGGCGTATCGAATGTCCCCGCCGGGAACGATTTCGTGGCAATCGCCGGTGGAGCTACATTTAGCCTTGGGTTGCGGGCGGACGGCTCGCTCATTGGTTGGGGTGTCAACGAATATGGGCAGACTGAGGTCGCCCCCGGTAATGGTTATGTGGCAATTGCGGCGGGCTGGTATCACGGACTGGCGTTGCACGCGGACGGTTCTCTGGCAGGATGGGGATGGAATGGATACGGCGCAACAAACGTTCCTGCGGGGAACAGTTTCGTGGCTATCTCGGCGGGACAGTTCCACAGTTTGGCTTTGCGGGCGGATGGCTCAATTGTCTCATGGGGCTATTACCTAGCGGATGTTCCCGCGGGAACCGATTTCGTGGCCATTGCAGCGGGAGAGTATTTCAGTTTGGCGCTGCGGGCGGACGGTTCGCTTGTTAGTTGGGGCGACAATTTCCACGGCCAGACGGACGTGCCCGCGGGAACCTTTGTTGCCATCGCGGCGGGAGACCGTCACGCCCTGGCGATGCGAGCGGACGGCTCTGTCGTCGCCTGGGGAGACAATTCCTTTGGCCAGACGGACGTGCCCGCGGGAACCTTCGTGGCCATTGCGGCGGGAGGCTCCCACAGTCTGGCCATCGGCACACTCCCTTCCGAACTGATCGTGAGCTTGATCGTGCAGGTTTTCAACCTGAACCTTCAGCACGGCATCGAGAACAGCTTGGACTCGAAGCTCGACACCGCCTTCGCCGCTCTCGACGACGCGAGCGACAATAACGACATCGCCGCCGTCAACGCGCTCACGGCCTTCATCAATTCCGTCCAGGCGCAGAGCGGACAAAAGATCCCCACCGACGATGCCGACGCGCTCATTGCGGCAGCGTTAGAGATCATCGAGCTACTCCTGGAATAGCTCGTCGCTGACGTTCTCTCCTTGTTCCCACGGTCTGCGTGGGAACAAGCGGCGTGGACGCTCTGCGTCTCTTCCGGGCTCCGGCAAGTCCCTTCATCCCTATCACTTCATTACTACATCACGTCGCTGACCCTTTCAAATTGGAGCCTTACGATGTCCCTCGCCACCTCACTCCGCACTCTGAAATTCGCCCGCCGGCCCGCTTCACGCAAACGGTCGACGACTAGGCCCCGCCTGGAGCGGCTCGAAGACCGCTGCTTGCTGGCCGGCTTCGGACCCGAAGATGGGGCCATCATCGTGGAACCTTGGCTCGGCAGGTATTTAGACGTGCAGATTCAGCCGGGGGACCAGAAGATCGTGGCTGCCGGAGGATTCCATGGGATCCCGGGCGTGGTCGTCGCCCGCTACGATTCGCAGGGCAATGCCGATGCCAGCTATGGCATCGGCGGTCTGGCGAATCCGCAAGCGCTGCTCGCGATGGGTGGGTCGAATCTGGTCCTGCAGCCCGACGGTAAAGCCGTCGTGGCAAGCTCCATGGACAATCCCGCTTTTGACGATCCCGATGACGCCATCGACCTGCCCGACGATGCCATCGCGGTCGGCCGCCTCAACGCCGATGGCTCGGCGGACACCAGTTTCGGCGTCGGCGGGTTGAGCAGCTTCGCCATCCCCGAGAGCACCTACTCCACTCAAACACGCGGCGTCGGCCTGCTCTCCAATGGCAAGATTGTGGTGGGTGGTTTCATTTCTGGGGGCACGTACCCGCAAGCAATTACTTCGGCGTTTGTGGCCGGCTTTACGGCCAATGGCGTGATCGACACCGGCAACAAGGGATTCGGCTTTCGGGGCGAAGGGTACCGGCTGGGTAACTATGGCTGGAACTGGAGCTCGTTCGACGACATCGCCGTACAAGCGGACAACAAAGTGGTGGCCGTGGGTTCGTACACCGACGCCAGCAATTGGGCACACAACCTGGTCGTGGCGCGGTTCACGGCCGCAAGCAGCAACATCCCCGGCGGCAACCCGGACCCTTCGTTCGCCGGCACCTATGCCACCTTGTCGGTACCGGGCATGGATATCTCGGCCAGGCGTGTGACGCTGCAGGCCGACGGCAAGATCGTGGTCGTGGGTTTCATTACAGGGCTCGACGGCGGCGACGATCTGTTCGTGGCCCGCTTCACGGCCAGCGGCACCCTCGACACCAGCTTTGGCGGCGGCAACGGTTACGTGCGTTTCGACGCCGATGGCAACGCCTCGGCAACGGCGGAGGGGGCTTCCGACGTGGCCATTCAGCCCGATGGGAAGATCGTGGTGGCCGGGGGATTGTCTTCGAATGGTGTGTCAAACTCGCTTGTGGTGCGCTTCAATTCGAACGGCACACTCGATGGAACATTCGGTACGGGTGGCGTCAAGGTTGCAACTCCGCCAGCGGGTTATCGCTCCATCACTGGTTATTCGATGGCTTTGGCGGTCGACGGCAGCATCATCGTTGCCGGCGCCCTCACACTCCCGGACTCGAACCCCGACCCCGAGATCGACAATTATGACATACAGCCATTCGTGATGCGGTTCCTGGGCGACCCGCCGCCGGTCACCAAGTTTTATGTGGTCAACGACGCCACGGCCAATTTCACCTATGAGTATTCGGCCTCGGGCGCGGCGGTCGAGAACTACGCGCTATCCAGCGGCAATGCTACGCCGCGCGGGGCGGCCAGTACCGCGGCAGGCGACACAGTGTGGGTCGTGGACGCCAATCGGAATGTGTATGTCTATGACGCGAGCGGCGGATTGTTGGGCTCGTGGTCGGCAGGCACAATCGCGACAAATGCCACAGTGGAAGGCATTGCCACCGATGGCACGGATGTCTGGATCGTCGATGCCAGGAACGACAAGGTCTATCGTTATGCCGGTGCCGCCAGCCGTCTGTCGGGGAGCCAGACCGCCGCCAGCAACTTCAGCCTCAATAGTGGCAACACCAGTCCCAAGGATATCGTCACGGATGGCACGAGTATCTGGGTCGTGAATGACGCTGCCACGAACAAGGTGTTCAAGTACACCATCGCGGGGACTCTGCAGGGAAGCTGGACCATCGATGCGGCCAACGCCACCCCGACCGGCATCACCCTGGATCCCGCGAACGTGAGCGACCTCTGGATTGTCGATAGTGGCACCGACCGGGTGTACCAGTATAGTGCCGCTGCTTCGCGCACTTCTGGCAGTCAATCGGCCGATGCGGCTTTCGCCTTGGCCGCGAGCAACACCAATCCGCAAGGGATCGCCGATCCGCCGGCAGGAGCTTCACAAGCATCCGCTGGCAACGACGCTGCCGCAGCTCAGTTGTTGGCTGGATATTCAATTCTCCCGGCAACAGGCCAAATATCCTCGCCGGCTGGAGGACGAGGCGAACAAGGAGACCAAGACCGTATGGACCCACTATCGGCCATGATGCACGAACTGGGACACACTTTGGGGCACGCTCACAACGCCGATGGCCTGATGGCCGAGACGCCGGCGACTGGGGAACGCAGCACCGAACTGGAAGAGGACCACGTCGCCACCGTTGATCAGGTCTTCACCGAACCGGCTGGTCTCTACCCGAGCGCCTGGCTGAGTAGCGTACTGGCCGAACAACTGGAATCCACTCGTCCAGGAGGCAGGCAGCGCCGGTAGAAAACCCGCGTCGGCAGGCCATTGGTCTCGAAATTCCCACGGAGGACCGTGAGAACGAGGGATTTCCGGCCGTCCAGAATTCTCCAAATAGTTTTGGAAATGTGCCTAATTGGATACTGGACAATGGTATAATATGACCGGGCCTGTTGGTGTCCTGCTCTCAAGTGGAGCGGGGGACGGCAGTGCCTCGCGGACAGTGCCATGTTGGGCGAGGGTCTCCTGACCCCGTCCGGATGATCGACCGCAGGTCTCCCGGACAGGCTCACGCAGGAGACCTGCGGTCACGTGTTTCGGCGAGGTCGGAGGCCTGCGCCGAACGGAGCTGGAGAGGTCGTGCTCTTTCTCAATCTGGTTGTGGGAATTCCAAGAGGGGAGAAGATTAGCCGCGGAGTTCGCGGAGGAGCGCGGAGAGAATGTGTTTGTAAATCGGCCTCCCTTTGCGACTCTCAATGATCTCCGCGGTTCAATTACGGATGAATCAAGAATTGGCCTAATTCACGCTTCGAGATGCCGCAAGTCTTTGACAGCAAATAGTTTGCGGATGTGACTCTGCTGAAAACGGAGAGCCTGAATCATGAATCATTGCGGCGTGAAGCGTGGTTGTTTTCAGGCAGGTGGAACTAGTTGGGCGACTAGTTAGGCGAGGGTCTCCTGACCCCGCCCGCATGATCGACCGCAGGTCTCTCGGACCGGTTGTCGAAGAAAACCTTCGGTCAGGTGTTTCGGCGAGGTCGGAGACCTGCGCCGAACATGCCGCTCGGATGGCGGATCGTGGACCCAAAACCCTCACCCCGGCCCTCTCCCAGGGGGAGAGGGAGATTCTCAAGACCACACTATCGGCGGGGTGGTGTTGCAAAAGTCCTGGGGCATATTTTTGCAAGTCGTGACGTGTCCACGAGTTGCGGCAAGTGGTAGTTGGAATATTTCACCATTTGTTCCCAGTGTGGACAAGAGATGGACCATGGTTTTCAAGAATGGGTTTTTGCTACAAGCGCGGCCTCCGCATGGCCTCGTGGAATCGAAACGGGGGACTTATGATTCTGGCTCCCGTCTCTGACGATTTCCAACGGTCCTACCATGCTCCCGCGAGTGCTCTCCTTCATGCTGCGATTTGCCTTCGCCTTGATTCCGGTTTTCGTGTTGGCTCTGGAGGCCCGTGCCGAGGAGCCCAGTCCGGCTGCCCCGCTGATGAAGCTGCTGCAAAGCGGCCGCCTGCCGGCGGAGCGGGTGGGGACCGTGGTGGAGATGGTCTGCCAGAAGGGAAACGCCAAGGACCTGGCGTATGTCTTCGAGCAGTTGCAAAAGCCGGACGTCTACAAGCCCGCGGTGCGGCTGAGGGTGGTGGAGTTGCTGACTGATGCGGCCGTGGTGCGCAAGGTGAAGCCGGAGGGGAACCTGGCGGCGCTCAAGACACTTTTGGCGGAAGGTATCGAGTCGCGGCTCAGGCTGGCGGCGCTCAAGCTGGCGTCCGTTTGGAAGGTGAAGGAGATTGCGCCGGAATTGCAGGCTATGGCTGCCAGTTCAAAAACCGAAACGGCGATTCGCGCAGCGGCCATCGACGGCCTGGCCAATATCGGGGATGCGAACAGCAAGGCGGCACTGCTGACAATCGCCGCCAAGGACAAGTCCATTCCCGTTCGAATGCAAGCCGTCGCCGGTCTCGCTCGGCTCGACGTTCGTGTCGCGGCAAAACAGGGGGCAGAGGTCCTGGCCGCGGCGGGGCCCAAGGACGACCCTGCCCCGCTCATCGATGCCATCCTCAGCCGCAAGGAGGGGGCGGAACAGCTCGCAGCCGCCTTGGGGAATGTCAAGCTGCCGAAAGAAGTTGCCAAGGTCACGCTCCGTTATATGTACTCCATCGGCCGGAGCGACGAAGGGCTCTCCAACCTGCTCAGCAAGGGGGCTGACATTGCCGTCGATGCCCCGCCTCCCAGCCAGGAAGTGGTGCAGAAAATCTCCGCGGAGGTGATGGCGAAAGGAGACGCGGCTCGCGGCGAAAAAGTTTTTCGCCGGGCCGACGTGAATTGCCTCAAGTGCCATGCCATCGCCCGCGCCGGCGGCCAGGTCGGCCCCGAACTGACGGCGCTCGGCTCGATTTCGCCTCCCGAATACATCGTCAACTCGGTCCTCAACCCTAGCCTGAACATCAAGGAGCAATACGTCACCAAGGTCATCCTGACCGCGGACGGCGAAGTCGTCACCGGCATTGTCATGGACCGCAACGACGAGCGGGTGCGGCTCAAGGACGCCAGCGGGAAAGTAATCACTTTGGCCAGCAGCGACATCGAGAGCGAAAAGGAGGGGCCGTCGCTGATGCCGCAGGGGCTGACCAAATTCCTCACGCACGACGAGTTTCTCGATCTCGCCCGCTTCATCACGGAACTGGGCCGGCCGGGCGACTACGCCATCCGCGCGACACCCACGCTCCAGCGCTGGCGACTGCTCAAGTCACCCGCCCCGGAAATCAGCGGCGAAGTCCCCAACGTCGAGCACTTTCGTCAGCATGTCCTGGAACTGCCCGCGGATGCCTGGCTGCCGCTGTACGGCACGGCTCGCGGCCCGTTACCACTAGGGGATGTAGTCGCCGCGCTCCCAGCGGCATCCCTGGTCAAAAGTCCCGCCGATAAGACGGTGGCGTTCCTGCAAGGGGAAATCGAAGTCAGCCAGGCCGGCGACTTGCAAGTCGAAGTCCAGACTCCTGTCCAGGCTCACCTCTGGCTCGATGCAGAGCCCTTTGAGAAGCCCGCGAAACTCACAATCCCCCTCACTGCCGGCCGTCACAAGCTCACTCTGCGTCTCAACCTCCCCAGCGACCTGCCCGAGGGTGCCAGCCTGAAAGTCGAGCTGAAAAAACCGGCGGACTCAAGCCTGCAATTCGACGTGGTCGGGGGGCAGTAAGTGCCGCTGGGAGGGCTTTCTCAACAGGTCTGGCTCCATCTTGCGGATACGAAAGTCACCGATCAGGGACGGGTTCATCTAACCGGGCTAACGAAGCTGGAGAGACTGCGATTGGATTAGACGCAGATCACCGATGCGGAGTTGGTGTTTCTGGCAATGCTCAATCGGCTGCACACGCTCAATCTCTATCGCACACGTGTTACCGATGACGGAGTGAAAGAACTGCACGCAGCGCTGTCGGAACTGGAGCTCATTCGTTAGCTCCTTGCCAAAAGAAAACGCGTCCTGAGCCGGAGAGTGGCTCAGGACGCGTGAATTGATGCTTGGTGTGTGTGAAACCTAGAAGCCAGCTCCGGCACCGGTGTCCACATTCCCAACCATGTGGAAGTGATTGTGGTCGATGTAGATGACTTCTTGCGAGTCTTCGTCCGTCAGGGTGTGCGGCACCGGCCAGCCAACGCGGGTGACTTCGGTGTAATAGATGGTGCACTTGTAGTGAGCGTGGTGCAGCTGCACGGGGCCGATAAGCGGCACGACGCGCGGCGGATCGATGTAGTCGGCAATCTTCTCCGTCACGATGCGGACGTTGTTCCGCTGGATTTCGTGCAGGAAGGGGAGGCCCCCTTGCACCGGGTTGGCCTTTTCCCAAGCCCGGACGACTTCGTCATCGCTGGGAGGGTCGAGAGCCTCGGTCGGAGCACCCGGCACCAGCGGTCCCAGGATGGGAGCCCGATCGTACCGCTCGTGGGCCCAGAATTGGTCCTCTTCCTTCTTTTGGAAGTAGGGGCTGATCGGCACGGGAATCCCAAGCGGGCCCAGGTGCGGGCCAGCTTTGAGCCCTATCATGCAGCCCGTGCTGGAAAGAGAGGCCGCAGCCAACAGGAGTCCGAGAGTCGCGATTACCATCCTGTGAGACATGACATTCCTCGGTAAATCAAATGCCGGAGTTGCTCCGGCTGCTGTGGGGTTGCCTTGCCCGTGGTACGGCCTTGTGAAGGTCCAAGGGAATCCGCGCGGGTAATGCCGTGCGTTATCCAAACCTATTTATCGTGTGAAGCTGTATCGAACTTGCGGATTTTTCCGGTCGCAGGGAAAAAAAGGGTTAGACAGCGTGCTAGCAAGTTTCGGCGTGGCCTCTCTCTCGCTCAGAGTGGCGGAGTGAGCGAGCTACTATGTTGACCTTCCCTGGATTACCCGGTTTTGGTATTTCCCCGCTGTTTGGGCCACTTTGCATGGCCAGATCAGCGATGGAATTTCCCAACTGCCAGGTGTCCTATGTCGAAAATCTGGGATCTTTTGAAGCGTACTCAGGCCATTGGCAAGCAGGTCAATCTGCGGCTGGCGATTGTGGCCGTGGTGCTCGGCGTCGGCGGCTTTGCCGTCTACAAAGGCGCGCAGCAATTAAAGCCGGCCAAGGTGGCCGCGAAAAAGGTCGTCAAAGCGGGCGAAGAGAAGTTGCCGGGCGAAGGGGATCCTGGGGCAACTCCGGAAGGGGAACTGACCGGTGCAACCGAAGGTACTGGTGGCGGCCTTTATCAGGCGGGAGGTGAAGCGCCGCTATACGGAGCGGGCGCTGTTACCCAGGAGAAGGGCCCCCCTCAGTATGGAGCCGCCGCCGCAAGCGAAATCACCGTGAACGACGGCACGGAAGGACAACCTGCCGAAACCAGCGGAGCTTCCGCTTATGTCGCGGACAACTCCAAAGAGCCACCGGTTCAGGAAGTTCCCGAAGGTGAAACCGCCCGTGCGCCCAATCGCCTCCGTCCGCCGACGCGGCCTGGTGGCGCGTATTCCCTGAATGATAACAACCAGGGCGCGGAACAGCCCGCCGCCACGGAAGAGTCTCCTGGCGCAGTCGAGGGAGCGCTAGTTCAAGAGGTCCCCGCTGTGGAAGCGGCTGATGCTGCCGAGGAGCCGGCTGTGGCGGGTCCACTGCCGGCGACACGTCCGCCGGGCAGGCTTGCTTCGGTGAGGGCCAATCCAATCCCGTCCAGCCGACCATTCCCTGGTGCAGCTTCGAGAACAGAAATGACTCCGCCGGAAGACAATGCAGAACTTCAACCGGTCCGTCCCAACGCCTATGGCGCCAAACCCAGCGGCGGCAATGACCGCGCTAGCCGCCATATTGCTGCTCCCGTCTCACATGCGCTGGCCGCCACGCACGGCGTTCCCGGCGAGCGGCAGATGGAAGGAATGCAGGCGCCGTCGGTCGCGCTGGAGAAGCTCGCCCCCGCCGAAGTGCAGGTCGGCAAGCTCGCCACCTTTGAGGTTCGTGTTCGCAACGTCGGCCAGATTGCCGCTCATGACGTGATTGTCACCGACCATGTTCCCCGCGGCACACGTTTGGAAGCGACTACGCCGCAAGCGACCGAAGCCGCGGACGGCACGCTCACCTGGAACCTGGGGAACATGCAGCCAGGGGACGAGATTGCCATCTCGATGCAAGTCACTCCGGAAGAAGAAGGGGAAATTGGCTCCGTGGCCCAGGTCGGCTTCGCGGGGAAGGCGACGGCTCGCACCATCTCCACGCGGCCGCTGCTCAAAATCGAACACACCGCTCCCAAGCAAGTGATGATCGGCCAGGAAGTCCGGCTCGGCGTCACCATCACGAACCCCGGCAGCGGCGCGGCAACTGGCGTTGTTGTCGAAGAAGACGTGCCGGACGGTCTGTCGCACGTTGCCGGCGGCGCTCTGGAATATGAAATCGGCGTCCTTCGTCCCGGCGAGACTCGCGAGCTGGAGCTGACTCTGAAAGCCGAGAAGCCGGGCTTGCTGGAAAACACAATTCTGGTCCGCGGCGAAGGAAACCTGACCAGCCAGCACAGTGTGCAGATCGAAGTCATCTCGCCGCAGTTGCAGGTCGGCGTGAGCGGGCCGAAGAAGCGGTTCCTCGACCGGCAGGCCACCTACAGCGTCACCGTCGCCAACCCCGGCACCGCGGCCGCCCGCGACGTGCAGCTCATCGCGTATCTCCCCAAGGGGATGAAGTATGTCTCGTCGGATTCGGAAGGTCAGTACGACGCCGTCCAAAACGCCATCCTATGGGGGCTGGAAGAACTCCCCGCCGCGAAGAGCGGCACGGTGAAATTTGTGGCAAGCCCGGTCGAGACCGGCGAGCAGAAAATTCGCGTCGAAGGGAAAGCCGACCTCGGCCTCTCCGTCGCCAGCGAGCAATCGGTGCAGGTCGACGCGGCCTCGGAGTTGGTCTTTAGCATCTCGGACATCAACGACCCGATCGAAGTCGGCACCGACACGACCTATGAAGTCCGGGTCTCGAACAAGGGCTCGCGTCCCGCCACGAACGTCCTTCTGGCAGCCGCTCTCCCCAATGAGATCAAGCTCGTCAGTGGCGAAGGGCCCTCCCGCGCCACCACCCGGGGCCAGCAAATCAGCTTCGCCCCCGTCGGCCGCATCAACTCCGGCGAGGAAGTCACTTTCAAGATCCACGCCCAGGGTCTCCGCGCCGGCGACCACCTCATCCGCGTCCAACTCAGCAGCGACGAGTCGGCAACACCGGTGACGAAGGAAGAGAGCACGCAGGTGTATGTGGATAAGTAGGGTAGGGTGCATGAGCCTCAGCGAAATGCACGGGTATTAGAGCAACCGTTGGCCTCTTGACGTCTGCTTGCCACCCCCATCCCGCATACATTTCGCTACCGCTCATGCACCCTACGCACTGTTCTTATAGGCTCCGCAAGGTCGCCACATCTTGTTGCAAATCGTCACTCGTTAATCGATAGAGCGGAATCTTCCGCCGAGAAAGCTCCTCGTCGAACTCGCTGCGGCTCATCGCCAGCCATTTCGTCGCCGGGCTCTTGGTAATTCTTCCCGAGTCGAACAAACGGCAGGCGATCTCCACCTCCCACTCGCGCTCACTGAGTCCGGCTGATTCCAACACAAAGTCAGGAATAGTGAGCGACATGGAGATCACCAAAAATCAGAGGACTTAAGACACAAGACAATTATAGCAGACAGTCCCGAAGGGGCTTTGCCTACAAACGGGCGCTTTTGACTCAGTTTTTGGGCAACTCGACACTCTGCTCACAAACGCCAGTTAAAAACCCCGTTGGCCTTTCCCAATCAAAGCGGTCGATAAACGTCTCGGCGAAGTTCATGGCTGTCCGGGAGTCATCAACTCGCTTGTTCAGTTCTCTAGTCCATTGATTTGGGGCGCTCAGGGGCCGCGTCGGCGAGCTATCAATGACAAGTAGGCATTCGCGATTGTCCCAGGAACACCGCAGCACATTCGGGCCGGGAGCCTGTAGCGGGTCAGGGCCCTGTATCGCCGTGAGGTACAGATCAGTCGCCGTGCCTTGTTGTACGTTAATCCTCCAGAACCCAAAAAAGCCCCAGTCACACGTCAAGTTCATAACCACAAGGCCATTCTCAGCCAACCGCTGGGCGAACGCAGAGATTTCATGAATTGTTTCCCAGGCTGCCGTATGCGAGTTTTGCATTGTTACACTCCTCGGATAGTGGCGATTGTAGCACGGCCAGTACAGCAAAGAGCCCCACTAATCTGACGGGGCGGGCGGCTGACCAGCTCGCCTGCGCGAAGTCCGGGAAATCCCTAGTTCGTGCATCGCGGAGATGGCGCAGCAACGTTGCGGCCGGCCAGTTTGGCCAGCTGCTCGTTTCTTGGCCCTAACGAGTTTGCCTCCGGCTGCGGTGCTTTAGGAGGCGAAAACACTTGGCAAATTCTTGTCAGAAGTCACTGGATTGTGCCAACCCTAGTATATAATGTTTTGTACACTTACCGAGGGGTCCCGCTGCGCCCGGTGGAAGGGGAGCGGGGCTGTGTTCTTTGGCATCCTGGTTGTTGCGAATATGCTGTGTGGCTGGGGAGATTCTGCGCGCGGAGGGAGCAGGAGTTTGGGACACGGAGCACAGAGAGAACACTGCGAGAGAGGACGGAGAAAAAGCGTCACGCAGTTAATCCATTTGATTTCTTGCCGTGTCCTCTGTGTTCTCCGTGTCCCATCCCTCCGGAGCGATTCCGGGCGATGATTCATGGGTCAATTCCTTGCAGGACAAGGACTTGCGAGTGACTCATGAATCAGAAAAGGCTGTTTTTTGGCCTGAATCAGAGACTTGCGTCGAGATGAATCATCTTAAGTTGTGTATTTGCAATGGCTTAAGAGATACAAGGTTGACGTAACTTTTTGCTGAAAATCACGCAAAAATGTGAATCAAGAACGGGATGAATCACATCTAAGGCATTGACAGGAAATGCTTTGCGTCGATAACCCTGTGAAAGCCGAGTCTTGTCTGGCTACATCTCAAAATGAAACGTCCGGCAGGCGGTGCGCCAGAGGCGGCGGTAGAGGGGTTGATAGCCGGCGTGGATTTTGGCGTGGCCGGTTGCGCCGGGCAGGAGCAGGCCAGTTGAATCCGAAATGGGAGTGCTGGCCTGGTAGGTGACATCCACCGGCCGCTCCATGCCGCTTTCGTCGGTCCGCGTGGCCATGTCGCCGCCGGATTTGAGGGTCAGGTTCCGCGGAGCGGCTTGCATTTGCTGCTGGGAAATGTGCTGGATGCTGCTGGTCCGCTTGAGGTTGGGCTCGGCGGAGAGGAACAAGTCCACGGGTTGGTCCGGGCTGACAAATTCCAGCTCGTCCTGACCGATGGCGAGGATTGCTTCCAGCTCTCCCGGCTGAGCGATGTGGCAGATGAGCGTGCTTGGTTCGAGCCAGGCCCCGACGTTGTGCAATTCCAGCGGCCGGCCGGACCAGGTGGCCAGTGTGCCTTGGGTGGACGCGAACGGCACTTTGGTCGGCGCGGGAACGACGATGCCATCGATCGGGGCGACGATGGTCAGCTTTTTGATCTCCTCGCGGCGGCGGGCGAGTTGGGCATCGACGGCGGCGAGTGCCTCTTGCCCTTCGGCGAGCTCCAGGTGGGCGGAATCGTCGGTGTGGGCCCGCTGACGAAGCGCATCGAGGCGGGCGGCAAGCTGCTCGCGCTCGCTCTCCAGCTTTCGCTGACTAAGGCGGGCGTCGATGTTCTCTAGCGTGAGGAGCGGTTCACCGGCGCGGACCTCGCCGGCTTGCAAGTGAATCTGCCGCACTTCTCCGGGAACATCGACGTAAACGTTCGTCCCTCCGCGCGGCTGGACATAGAAGCTGCACGAGATGTAATACGGGAGCGGCACGCAGAGGAGGCCGATGAGGGCGGCGGCAAAGAGGCCGAGGATGACGGCGGCGCGGAGCTTTTTCACTTTGGTGGCCCTTCCAGGGACGTGAAAGAATTTCGCCAGCCGCCAGGCCGGCAGAATGACGAGGCTGAAGAACATCATCGCCGCCAGTGCCTGGCCGAGCACCTTCAGCCCCCACGGCTCCAGCGCCCGGTAGAGAAACCAGAAGATGGAGAGCGTGACAAACCAGCCGTAACAGGCGGAGGCGATGCTGAAGAGAGCGAAGAGCCAGATGCGGCGGCGCGGCAGGAACGGGTCCGGCGGCTCCGGCATTCCGAGCACCCAGGCGGCCGCTTTGCGCTGCAGGACGAGCGAGGCTTTTTGCCGCAGGTTGGGAATTTCGAGCAGGTCCGAGAGGATGTAGTAGCCGTCGTACCGCATCAGTGGATTGGCGTTGAAGAGGAGCGTGCTGACCGAGCAGACGAACATCACGTCGAGCGCCAGGCCGTTCACAATTCCCGGCCGCGTATACCACCAGAGGAACGTAGCGAGCGACGCGAGGATCAGCTCGATGTACATACCGCCGGCTCCGACAGCCGCCCGCCGCCAGCGGCTGGGGATCATCCAAGAATCAGTGACGTTGCAGTACAGACAAGGAGTGAAGACGAGCAGCATCAGTCCCATCTCGTGGCACTCGCCGCCGAACCGCTTGCAGGCCAGGCCGTGCCCAATTTCGTGCAGGATTTTGGTGACGCAGAGCGTGAGCGCGAGCCAGAGCCAATTCTTGGCGGCAAAGAACTCGCGGAATTCCGGCAGTCGCGAGCGGAAGACCTCGAACTCCGCTCCGATGAGCAAGAGAGCCGAGACCATGAGCAGCAAGGCGGCCGCCAGTGCGGGAAGCGAAAACAGCCAGCCGAAGTAGCGATTGAGCCATGTCAGCAGGCGGTCTGGATCGTAACCGCGGAATCGAACCGCCAGGATGCTGCTGAGTTTTCCCCAGAATACCTGCCGCTCTTTGGTTCTTGCCCGCTCGGCAAGCTGTTCTCCCTGGCCCGGCAATTCGGAAAGGAGCAGGCCATTGCGATAGAGCAAGCCGATGAGCTGATGCAGTTCGGCGGCGGAGATTTTCTGTGGGGCAAATTGCAATTCGAACCGCTCGCGGATCGTGTCGAGGCTGGACTGGCCGTCGAGCAGGGCAAGCAGAGCGTATTCTTCGTCCTCGAAGCGGAAGTACTTGAGGGACATGGGGTCTTTGATGACCCAGTACTCCCGCCCTTGGTACGACTGCCGCGTCACCTGCAAGTCCGGCCGCATCCGGAGTTGCACTGTGCGGCTGGAGGAGGAGACGAGGGTGGAGGAGGGAGAGGGCATAGCAATCCTCGTTCCCAAGCGGGGCTTGGGAACAAGTGGTGTTATTTGCCGATGGTCATTATCGCGTTCATCCCCGGCCGCAGCAGCCACTGGTTCAGCTCGAGGCGGTTCTCCACTTCGGCCCGTACGCGGTACTTGCCGCCCGAGGTAACGAGGGGGCTGATGAAGACCACCTTGCCGGCGAACCGCTCCTTGCGGCCGCGAGCCAGCTGCACGTCCACCACCACGTTGCCGCCGGCAATCTCGTTGACGTTCACCTCTGCGGCGGCTACGAACCCTTCCACCCGCAGCCGGTCCATCCGCACGACTTGCACGACGGGCTCGCCGACATTGACCCACTCTTGGCGTTCGTGAAAAACGGTCGCGACCTCGCCTTCGACGGGCGAAACGATCTGGCGGCGGGCAAGGGCCACATCCACGGCATCCACTTCGGCTTGATGCACATCCGCGGTCATCTTGGCGACTTTCAAATCCAGCCTGGCCTTCTCAATTTGCAGCTCGTCTCGCTGACGGGCAAGTTTGGCCTTTTCCAGTTCGCTCCCCGAAACCGTGTTCTGGGACTTGCGTTCAATCGACAGCAGCCGGTTGAGCTCGGCAGTGGAGTATGCCAGCGACGCCTGGGAGAAGCGGACTTCGACATCGTCCGAAGCTTTCGTCAAAGCCGCGTCCCGCTCGAGCTCCGCCTTGAGCTTGCGAACGAGCGGCTCGCGGTCGTCGAGGATGGCGAGGGGCTGCCCCTTCTTCACAAGGGCACCTTCAGTGACGGTCAGCTCCTTAATGGCTCCCGCTTCCAGCGCCGGCACTTGCACGTCTTCCAGCAAGTAGATGAAGCAATCCGGAATCTGCACGACACCGGCAGAGGATTGCGACAATGAGCCACTGGATGCGCCGCGTAACGGACTGGGCTGCCGCGGTTCGGTGGGTCGCTCGGGAGGGAGCGCCAAAACACTTGCGGCCATCATCGCAACCGTTGCAATGGACATAACTTTGAACCTCGAACTTGAAACTTGGAACCCATGCTCTACAGCCAGAACAGCACCTTTGCCTGCACCGTCTCGATCAAATCGCAGAACAACGTGTAGCCAAGGCTTTTTTTTCCGCAGTACACCTTGGCGGTAACGGTTGTCTGGTCATGCAAATGCGGCAGCGTATCGCGGTCCACTTCCACGCGGACGAGGATGGTATTCCCTTCCTCGCCCCGGACCTCGGCTGATTGTTCGAACTCGATGATCTGCCCTTGGTACTCTGCCCCCGGATGGCTGCTGAGCATGAAAGTGACTTCTCGGCCAACAGCGGTACCGTGCGCCAAAATGTGATGCAGCCGCCGCTCGGGGACGTAGAGCTCCAGTTCCCACGGTCCGTCGGGGTTGGCGAGCGTCATCAGCACCTGGCCGCGCTGCACGGGGCGGCGAAGCAGGCTGGCTTCCACTTCCCAAGTCACCACCTGGCCCGCTTCTTCCGCCAGCACCCGCAGCCGCTTCTGTTTCTCGGCGAACAGCTCCTGCTCGCGGCGGATGTTCTCGGCTTCCTGGCGAAATTCGACCAGTTCTCCGGCCAACCGGCTCTCTTCGTAAGGTGTCAGACGAGACGCACCGCCACGATTGTTGTCGAGCAGGCGCTTGTTGGTCGACGAAATCTTCTCCTGCACGGTTTTCTGCCGCCCCAGCAGCCGCTCGAACTCCTCCGCGAGCTCCGGGCTGTTGAGCTCCGCCAGCACGTCGCCGCGGCTCACCATCTGGCCATGCCGGACGGGAACATTCACCACGTCGCCGTCGATGCGGGCAAACACATCCCGCCGCTCCACCGGTTGCAGCTTGCCTTTGGCGGCAACTTCAAAATCAGCCGGGATGACAGCGAGTGCGTAGATGATTCCGCCCAGCAGGGCCAACACGCCAGCCGTCTTGAAGAGCGCCCGGCCGCGGAAGAACGACGCTCCCTTTCCCAATACCTTCCAGAGCGGCATCAAAAACAGCCCGCTGTGTTCCAAGGCATTCGCCAGGGCGGCGGCACTGTGCTCGGCCACCAACTCGCTGCGGCTGCGGAGAAGGTCCGTCGCTTTGGCTTCCCGAAGTTGTTCGATGATGAGAGCGCCTACGAGTTTTTTCGCAGTCAAGAGCGGCAGCACGGCCACGAGACGGGCATGGGAAGCGTCAACGTACGGCTGCAGATGTGCGTCGATCTGCGGCGCGGCTTCGCCACTGCCCGCGGCATGCCAGAGCGGCTCTTTGGTTTTCGCGACCGCCTGGGCCAGATTGCCGAGGTGCCGGACTTCCGTCGCGCGCCGGTCGATGGTATCCAGCCCGCTCACGGCAACGATCCGCAATCTCCCGCCGTCCTGCACGGCCAATGACACTCGGTCGCACCCGATCAGCCGCCGCCCTTCGTTGACAATCGAGTAACCGGCCTGCCGCACGTCGAGCGAGGAATGAATGGACCGCAGAAACTGCTCGAGCTGCTTCCAAAGCTGTTGCCGGTCGTTCAACGACCGCAGCCGCTGGTTCTTCAGATAGCCGGCGGCCAGGTCGGCCATCTGGGAGAGGAAACGGACATAGCCGCGCTGCGTTGTCGGCCCGCCGCCGGGCCGCTGAAAAATTTCAACGACGCCCACCACTTCCTGCTCCACACGGAGCGGCGCGAGAACGAGCAGGAAAGCGGAGGGGTTGGCTTCGGCGTCTTCACCGCCCCCTCCTGACTGCGGAGGCACAATCAGCGCATTTCCCGAGGACATTGCCTTCCCAAGCAATCGGCTGTGTTGTTGGCGGCCGGCGGGAGTGTCGTCGAGCTCCGCGCCGGCGAGATTGACCTGATATGCAAGTGACAAGCCATTCTCGCCGCTGTTCCAAACGGCTCCGCCGACGGCAGCCATCGCGGAGACAATGCGCCCCAGGAAACCGGCATAAAATTCTTCCGCTGGAATCTCTTGCTGCGCGAGCTGATTGATTTCCTGGACCAGCGAGCGAATCTCGTTCTTCGTCTCTTGCAGCAGCAGCGGATCGGGACCTGGCGGCGGAATTGTCGAGGCTCCCTTCTTTCCGGTCGGCGTAGCAATCTGCGGCACATGCAGCGGCGATGTGTTTGTTGTGGAAGAAAACGAGGTCGCCATTTCAAGCAGACGTGCTAGCGGATGAGGCGCGGGGGTACACTTCTTATCTTCGGCCCAGGCGCACCTTGCTCTGCCGGAAAAATCGGTACCCGTGGCAGAGTCACTGATAGCACTCCCCACTCCCAGCCCACTGCGTTACGCTGAAAGCATGTCCCCGCTTCCCCATCTTCGCATCGGTGCCGTCGAAATCGGCTCGCCGTTTGTCCAGGCGGCGCTTTCCGGCTACAGCGACTGGCCGATGCGGCTGCTGGCGCGGCGGCATGGGGCCTCGTACACGCTGTGCGAGGTACTGCTCGACCAGTTCGTTGTGGCGATGAAGGAGAACCGCAAGCGGAACAAGCACTTCCTGCACATCAGTGACGACGAGCATCCGGTCGCCGCCCAACTCATGGGGGCGGAGCCGGAGCAGTTTGCGGCGGGGGCGGTTCGGCTGGCTGCGGCGGGTTTCGACGTCGTCGATATCAATTTCGGCTGCCCGGTGAAAAAGGTTCTTGGCCGGTGCCGCGGCGGCTTTCATCTCAGTCAGCCGGAGGTGGCTCTGGAAATCGTCCGCCGCACGCGGGAGAGCGTGCCGCCGCACATTCCGGTCACCGTCAAAATGCGGCGCGGCATCGACGACACGCAGGAGAGCCGCGACCGCTTCTTCGAGATTCTCGACGGGGCGTTCGCGGCCGGCATCGCCGCCGTTACCGTCCACGGCCGCACGGTGGAGCAGCGCTACATCGGCCCCAGCCGCTGGAGCTTTTTGACCGAAGTGAAGCGGCACGTCGGCAGCCGAACCATCCTCGGCAGCGGGGACCTGTTCTCGGCCCAAGCGTGCCTGGACATGCTCCGTGAAACCGGTATCGACGGCGTCACCATCGCCCGCGGTGCGATTGGCAACCCGTGGATTTTCCAGCAAGCCCGTGCCCTCGCCGCCGGCCAACCGCTGCCGCCACCGCCATCACTTCATCAGCAGAGAGACGTCATCCTGGAACACTTCCGCCTGGCGATGGAGCTTTACGGCGAACAGCGGGCCAGCGCCGAGATGCGGAAGTTTGGCATCAAGTACGCCGCCCTCCACCCGCAGCACATTCCCCTGCGAGAAGCTTTTACCAAAGTCCGTTGCCTGGAAGATTGGAAAGCTACCCTCGCCCAGTGGTACACCGAAGACCTCCCGGGTTGCCATCCTGATCCCGCCATTCACCGCGTGAACGGCGGTTGCGAAGAGGCAGCGTGAAGAATCGCCGCCTCAATTTCTCTCCGCACACAACCATCCTCTTCATCCGCCAATCGTTCTTTCAGGGCCGCATTCGCTTCCTCGGTCCCAACTTCCCCCAGCGCCCAGGCACTCGCTCCGCGAATCAGCGGTTCCGAATCACGAAGTCCACACAGAATCGCTGGAATAGCTTTTGCGTCGCGTTGATTGCCGAGCACAATGGCAGCGTTGCGGAGGAGACCGCGGCGCTTGGCGCGCCAGAGAGGGGTGTGGCGGAAACGGAGGCGGAAGGCGGCGTCATCCATGTCAAAGAGCTCGGCAAGTTGAACTGGATTGGATGGAGCGTCTTGCCGCGGCTCAAAAGCAGGCTCCGTGGAGGGTGGGGCGAAGCGGTTCCAGGGGCAAACGTCCTGGCAGACGTCGCAGCCGAACAGCCAGTCGCCGATGCCGGGGCGAAGCTCGCGGGGGACCGGGCCATCCAGTTCAATCGTCAGGTAGCTGATGCAACGAGTGGCGTCGAGCAGGTGCGGCTGGACGAAGGCTTCGGTGGGACAAGCATCCAGGCAGGCCGTGCAACTGCCACAGTGGTTGGCGTCCTGCGGCTCGTCGTAGACGAGCTCCTGATCGGTGAGAAGAGCGGCGAGAAAGAAGTAGCTTCCTTGCTGACGGCTGAGAAGCAGCGTGTGCTTGCCAATCCAGCCGAGGCCGGCGAGCTGGGCGAATTCTCGCTCGAGGAGCGGAGCGGAATCGACAACGCCGCGGGCCTTCGCACCGGGTACATTGGTTTCGACAAGCTTCACAAGCTCTTTGAGCCGCTCGTGGATGACGTCGTGATAGTCGGTCGGCCCCCAGGCATAGCGGGAGATACGCCCCTGGCCGTCTTGGGGCAGCTCAGGCTCCGCAGTGCGATAGTTGAGCGTCAGCATCAGGATGCTACGAGCCCCTTCGAGCACCATGCCTGGATCGGCATAGGCTTGCTGGCGGAGACTGATGTAATCCATCTCGCCTCCATAACCGAGATGCAGCCATTCTCCCAGCCGCGTCGCGCCCGAAGGCGAAACCGCCGGACACACCGCCGCCTGGCTAAAGCCGAGTCGCTCCGCTGCCGCTTTGAGGTCGTTCGTGAGTGAGGCCACGTTTGAAGGCATGACGTATTGTATTGCGCGATCTACGCCGCCTCGCGCAGCACCGCCTCCGTCTGCCGCCAGCGGACGGAGATGCGGCCCGCGAAGAAAGCGAGCAGGGTCATCACGCTCATCATGCAGAGGCACCACAGGGCCGCCTTGCCGCCGGCGACTTTATCCGACAATTGCAGGAAGCGAACCACCCAGCCATCCTCGCCGGAGATGATGGTCAGGCCGAGGGCCATCGCGTAGAGGGCCGTCGAGGCCAGAGCGAACAGCGTCACCATCCAAACTGTTGTCCAGTCGGGCAACTGGATGAGATAGATGGCATACGCCACCTGCACCGCTCCCAACATCCCGAGCACAATCGCCCAGCGGCCGAGGGGTGATGCAGAAGAACCGCTGGCGTAAGCGAACAGATCCCAGGCACTGGGGAAGATGCTGAACACCGCAGCGACAATCATCGCGGCGGCCAGTTGAAAGACAACGGCGACTTGCTGGGGAGTGTGGACGACTGGAGAAGGGAGTTCGACTGCGGGTGCCGGAGATGGGAGACCCAGAGCAGGCGCGGGAGGTGCCAATGGAAGCGGCTGCGGGGACGGCGGAGCGGGAGCAGGCTCCACAGGTGCGAAATCCTTCAAAAAGGTCACTGACGTGGGGCTCGGTGAGACTATCGCTTCCAGGGGGACTGCTGGTGAAGAATCTTCCGCGAGTTTTGGAAGCTCGGCGACCACTGCAACCGGCGGAGGTCTATCGGCAGCGACCGGCGGAGCTCGAAGCACGACCGGCGGCGGCTCAACCTCCTTGAACTCGATTCCCTCGCTCGCGAGATTCAGCGGAACTGGGGGAACGGTTATAGGCGGAGGGGTCGGCTCTGCGGAAGACTGCGTCTCCTCTCGTCGCCAGCGGTCCCTTTCCCTTGGTGGTGGGGGAGGCGGAACGGGCGACTGTTTGGCGACCGGGGGCTTGGCGAGTGGCCTGGGTTCCACCGCTGGCGGCTTTGCGGGCTCACTTACTATTGGTGGCCGAATCTCTACCGGCGAAGGTGGCCTGTCAGGGGCACTCCCCGGCACGCGCACTTCTCCCTGGCACTTGGGACAGCGAAAGGATTGACCCGCTCGGCTCTCCGAAACAATCAGCGAGTGCCCGGAAGGGCATTTGATCCGCAGCGGCATGAGGTACTTCCAGGCGAGGAAAATCCTTTCAATTCATTCTAGTCGGTGTGCTCATGCGGATGCTGCTCCTGCCCTCCATGGACATGCTTGTGCTCGAAAAATCCGATCCCAATCGCCAGGGCCACGCCGAGAAAGAGTGCGGCGGTCAGCCAGAACTGGTCGTGGGAGTGGAAGGTCACCTCCGGCAGCAGGTCGGCCAGGGAGATGCAGAGGAACACGCCCGCGGCAAAGGCCAGCGAGCAGCCGATGACCAAATCCTGCGGCCCGCCAGCGAGTTTTCCCAGGCCAAAGACAAATCCGATTGCGCCGAGCGGACACATCAGGGCAAAGGCAATGTTGGCGAACAGAGCCGCTCGCTTCGACCAACCACCGGCCGCCATCAGTGAAGTAATCGAGAGGGCGTCGAGGGGTTTGTGGAGGGCGACGGCAAGAAACGCTCCGACACCGTACAGCGCCCAGCCGTGACCATGTCCCGCTTCACCCGCCTCGGCAGCCACTGCCGCGCCGAGTGCCAGTCCGTCGATGATGGTGTGGAGCGCGAGGCCAAAGGCGAGACCCACCCAACTAAAACTTTTTTCCGTGGTCAATGCGGGCGGATGCGCGTGGCGGTGATCATGGTCATGCTCGTGATCACATCGCTTGTGGCCGTGGTCGTGGCCATGATGTTTGTGGTCCCCCTCCGCCCCTTCCCCATGCTCGTGGGCATGCACATGGAACACGCGGATCAGCAGAAACATTGCCAGGAGTCCGCCCAGCGTCCACCAGGCCGCCATGTCGAGAGAGACTCCTTTGGCGACCGCATGGGGCAGCAGATGCAAGAGGGCGACCCCCAGCATCAGGCCGCCGACGAAACTCATCATGAGCTGCATTCGCCGGTGCGTCAGCTTGATGAGCCACGGCAGCAGGCCCCCCGTCAGCGATGCCGCCACAATCAAGACGCAGTAGCACGCCAAGATGACATAGAATTGCATCTGCCAATCTTAGCTATCGCAGGGAGGGGTGCGAAGGGGACTCATTTCTCACAGCAGGTCGCGTACGAGCAGCGTGTCATTTCGAAGCAGCCGTGGTCCTTGCAGGAAGAATAGTTGGCGTTGAAATGAGTGTCGGTCACCGCGGCAGAGAATTGAAAAGTGCCGAACATCCGGCCCAGGTATTTGCTCCCAGACATGGTCACCACGCCATCCTGCTCGCTGGCGGTCAGCACCACGCTATAGCGGAACGGTAGAATCGCGAAGAACTTCCCGCGAAAGAAGACTTCGTACTCACTGTCGCTGAGCCGCACGAACTCCGCTTGCAGTGGCCCATGATGCCGCGTATTTCCGCTGGCCCAAGTGCCTGACCAGTTGCCGGACAAATCCGTGGCGCGGCAAACATTGCCGAGAACCAACAGCGAAACAAGGGCCAAGGCAACGAGACGCGAGCGACTCAGCAAGGTTGCGGGGAGCATGGTAGGACTGGGCTTTGAGGAGGGTGTCTTCCGCGCATCCCTGCAAATCCATCGCTCCCTCACTTTTTATCTTCGGCTGCCACACCGGCCAATTTGCAGACCTTCCGCAACAGTGTGCATTGCAGCTTCTAGGCAGGATTTATGGGATCCCCGCATCAGCCGCGTTTCGACAATCCCGTCCGCCACTCTTGCCCGCGGCTTTCCAGACTGTCGAGTGAATCCTGAAGCTCGCATCGCCGGGCTTCCATCTCGGCTTCGTCGGCATCAGACTGGACAAAGATCGGCTGGGCCATCTCCAGGCGGGCGCGAGTGAAAGGCATGGGGATTACGAATGAGTCCCAACTCTTGGTGAACGACCAGCAGCGCGCGGCGGTGACCGTGAAGGGAAGGATGGGATTGCCGGTCTTCTTGGCGAGGATCACCGCCCCCATTTTGGCGACATGCCGCGGCCCCTTCGGTCCATCGATGGTGAAAGCCGCCGGCTGGCGCTGACGCATCAAGCGGATCATCTCGATGACCGCTCCGACGCTTCCCCGCGTCGAAGAGCCCCGTGCCGCGCCGTAGCCGAACCGCTGAATGAAGCGGGCAATGTACTCGCCGTCAAAACTCTGCGAGGTCATCACGACAATCCCCCGCTGCCGCCAATAATAGGTGCTCAGGAAAATGCAGTCATGCCAGAACGTGTAGATGGGAATGTGGCCATCTTGTGAAGAAGCCTCCCAGTTTTCCTGCCCTTCAACCTCAAACTTCACGGTGCGGCCGATCAGGCTAATTAGCCCGAAGAAGCCCAGATCGGCGGCGCGAATGGAGGCCCGCTGAAAACACGTGTAGTCGGAAAGGTCGCTGAACCGATGGGCCCGCTGGACGAGATCACCCACTCCCTGACCCACGCGGTTTGCCAGAACGGCCTCCGTCATCGTTTACAACTTTCCCAGTAATACAGCAAGAATAAAGCAGTAGGACGTTCGTGATTGGGGAGTCTAGTATTGCCTTGTTTGCGTTGTCAAGGCAAGCCCAGCCGGGTCTCGATGGCCGTTCCATTTGCTCGCGAGTGCTAGCGTGTCCGGCCTCGCCTCCAGCCGACTTCGTGACGGAGTCCGAGGCTGACAAAGTGAACGCCAAAGAACTAATCGCCCATGTCGGCGCGCGAAGGTGCGCGAATGAAGGAACCCGCAAACAGATCGCCCAACTGCGGACGGAACACGGCCTCGTCTATGCCGTTGCCTTATCCCGCGAACTGCGCCAGGGCCACTTCTCGAGCCTTGACGAGCGCTTCGGGAAGTTTCTCCGGCTGCTTGCCTCCGGCTTGGGCGAGGTCGGGCTTGCCACCCCCGCCACCGCCAACGATGGGGGCGACGTCCCGAACCCAGTTGCCGGCGCTGTGACCCTTGTCGACGAGATCCTTAGTGATGCCGGCAACAAGGACGACTTTTCCTTCCCCTTCCACAGCGGCCAGAAAAATAGCACACGGATTCACCTGTTTGCGAATCTGGTCAATCAATTGCCGCATCAGGTTGGCGTTCGCGCCGGGAACTTCAGCCACGATCACTCTCGTCGCGCCGACCATTTCGGCTTTGGCGAGAAGCGAGGCGGCGGAGAGCTCGCCGGACTGGGAACGCTGAGTAAGCTGCTTCTTCAGTTCTTCGACTTCCTCCAGCATCGCGGCCACGCGCGCCGGAGCATCGAAAGGGCCGACGTTGAGGGCCCGGGCCACTTCGCGGAGAGCAGCTTTGGTTTGCGACGTGGAGGGGACGGACTTGGAAATCACGACAGTCTTTCGCGATTCCGTATCCGCTCCGCCCCCCTTGGAGCCCGAGGAAAGCTGCTTTTTCAGGTCGCGGACCTGCTGAGCCAGCGTCTTGGCGGCAGCGGGAACGTCGAGCAGGCCCACGCCGAGATGCCCGGCAATTTCTTTCAGCGCCAAGTCAGTTTTCTCGAGGTACTCTTTGGCCTTGGCTCCGGTCAGGGCGACGAGGCGGCGAGTACCGGCGGCGACTCCTTCCTCAGCGATGATCTCGAACGGGCCGACCTCGGAAGTGTTGTCGAGGTGGATGCCGCCGCACAGCTCGCGGCTAAAGCTACCCATGCTGACCATCCGGGCCGGATCGGGGTACTTCTCGCCGAACAGCATCATGGCCCCGGCAGTGCGGGCTTCCGTCAGTGGCACGAACTTCCAGCCAATCGGCTCGGCAGCAGCGACTTTCTCGGCGACGTCCCGCTCAATGGCGGCTAAGTGTTCGACATCCACCGGAGCTGGATTGCCAAAGTCGAACCGGAGCCAGTCGTCCTCGACTTTGGAACCCATCTGATGGGCATCCTTGCTCAAGTTCTTCTGTAAGGCGTAATGCATGATGTGCGTGGCGGAGTGAGCCCGGCGAATCCCCTGCCGGCGCTCCGTGTCTACCTTGGCAGTGACTTTGGCACCGGCTTTCATCGTCCCGCGGACCAGATGGCCGATGTGAATGATGAGGTCGGCATCTTTCTGCGTATCGGTCACCTTGAACTCAAAGCCGTCGCCGCTGATGACGCCCGTGTCACCGACTTGGCCGCCGGACTCGGCATAGAACGGGGTTTTGTCGAGGACGAGTTGGACCGATTTCTCGTGGCCAACTTCCGTGAGCTGATCGAGCAAATGATCCTGGGCGACGATGCCGCGGATTTCAGCGGTAGCTTCGCTTTTCTCGTACCCCAGGAACTCCGTGTTCTTGAGAGCCTTCTTGAGGGACTCGATAGGGCCGGTCTGAAAGACGACGTCGGCAATCTTGCCCGACTTCTTTCCATGCTCCTCCATGGACGTTCTAAAACTGTCCCAGTCGAAACTGTAATTGAGCTCGGCAGCCATGCTCTCGACCATTTCGGGCGGAACCCCGTAGGTTTGATAGAGGTCGGCAGAATCGCTGCCGCTGACGCCGACCCGCCCCGACTTCTTCATGTCGTCGAACATGCTGGTGATGCGAGCCAGACCCGCTCCAACCGTTCCAAAGAAGGCATTCTCCTCAGCCTTAATTCCCTTCTGAACCCGCTCGATCGTGTCACCGAGCTCGGGATTGGGATTCTTCATCATCTCGGCGACCTTCGGCACCAGTTGGAAAAGAAACGGGTCGCGAAGCCCCATTTGATAACCGTCGAGGACAGCCCGGCGGAGCAGGCGGCGGATGACGTACTTTTCTCGGTTCGGTCCCGGCAGCACATTCTCATGAATGGCAAACGTGCAGGCCCGAACATGGTCGGCAATCCGCCGGAGCCGGCGGCCGTTGTCGCTGGCGGGGTCGTACTTGCTGCCGCAGACTTCGCCGGCAGCTTCGACGAGGGGGCGGAGGGTGTCGATATGGTAATTAGTATCGACCCCCTGCATCACGCTGGCGATCCGCTCCAGTCCCATGCCGGTGTCGATGTTCTTGCTCGGCAGCGGGCGGAGATTGTTCGGCGGCTCGCCGACCCGGTTGAACTGGGTGAAGACCAGGTTCCAGATTTCGACCGACTTTTTCCCCTCGGGATGAAAGTAGATTTCGCTGCACGGGCCGCAGACGCCGTCGGGCCCCTTGCTGGGGGCACTGGCCGGCCAGAAGTTGTCGTCCTCCCCCATTCGTTCGATGCGGCTCGTCGGCAGGCCGATCTCCTTTTCCCAAATGCCGGCGGCTTCGTCGTCGTCGAGGTAAACCGTCACGCTGAGCTGGCCGGGATTGATGCCGAGCCACTTTTTGTCGGTCAAAAACTCCCAGGCCCAGTGAATGGCGTCCCGCTTGAAATAGTCCCCGAAGCTGAAGTAGCCGAGCATCTCGAAAAATGTGTGGTGATAGGCGGTCCGCCCCACGTTTTCGATATCCCCGGTCCGGAGGCATTTCTGGCAACTGGTGGCTTTGGTGAACTCCAACTTCACCTTCCCCAGAAAGTGGTCCTTGAACGGGTTCATCCCAGCCGGGGTGAACAGGACCGAGGGGTCCCAGCGGGGAACCAGCACGTCGCTGGGGCGGCGGGTGTGCCCCTTCGATTCAAAAAAAGCCAGATATTTTTCGCGGAGTTCGTCGGTTTTCATGGGTCTTTTTAGCTTGAAAGCATCCGTTCCAACATCAGTCGCATCATAACGGTCACGGGAAAAACGAACCAGACGCTGTGTCCCCGCCGCCTTCGGTCAAAGCCATCTTATGGCCGCCGCTTCGCTGCCTGAATCCGAAACTCTTAGCACACCGAGCGGCTAGGTCAGCGGAATTTTGACGCCGTCGTAGCCGAGCTCCATGCCGGGAGGGAGCGTCGCGTTGGTGGCGGCGTGGCCGAGGTCGTGGCTGATATGGGTAAAGAGCGTGCGGCGGGGGCGTAGTCTTTCGGCGACGGCGATGGCTTCATCCAGGGAGAAATGGGTAACGTGGGGGCGGGGGCGGAGTGCGTCGAGGACGAGGACATCGAGTCCCTCCATCAGGGCCAGACTTTCGTCTGGAATGCCGTTGGTGTCGGTGCAGTAGGCGAAGTTGCCAATGCGAAAGCCGAGAACCTCAAAATTGGGACCGTGCTTGAGCCGAATGGGGATGATCCTCTGGCCGAGGATGTCGAAGGGGTCGAGGCCGATGCGGCGGAATTCCAGGCTGGGGACCGCGCCCCGATGGGTCTGCTCGCGATCCGAGAAAGCGTAGCTGAACGACAGACGGATGCGCTGCTCGACAACTTCCTCGCAATAGAGTGGCACCGGATGCCCCAGGTAGAACGGAAAAAGCCGCACGTCGTCTAGGCCGAAGATATGATCGGCGTGCTCGTGGGTAAAGAGGACGGCGTGGGCGATGCCGACCTTTTCCCGCAGGAACTGCTGCCGCAAATCGGGGGGCGTATCGATCAGCAGATTTCCCTCCGGCAGGCCGAGGAGCACACTGCACCGCGTCCGCGTATCCCGCGGGTCGATGCTTCGGCAAACCTCGCACCCGCAGCCGATGGAAGGGATGCCGACGGAGGTTCCAGTGCCGAGGAGGATCGCCTGGCCGCGGATGTCCGTGGTTTGAAATTCGAGAGGCATTTCTCAGATTTTAACGCAGGGGGCCGGGAGCGGGGAGGAGAAGGAGAGAATCTAAGGCTTCCCAACTCTCTGTCTCTCCATCTCCCCATCTTTTTCTGAGCATGCTCATTTAACCCCTTGACGCCCGCCAACCGAAGAGTAGAATATGAACGTGCTCATATTACTGCGAGGATGAGACTCATGCGGATTACGGCTGAGGAAAAGGAGGCGACCCGGCAGCGGATTGAGGCTGCGGCGCTGGAGCTGTTCCGGACGCGGGGATTTGAGGCCACAACCACCCGCGACATCGCCAAAGCGGCTCAAATTGCCACCGGCACGCTGTTCAACTACTTCGTCGCCAAGGAGACCATCGTTGCGGCCCTGGCCGAAGAGGGGCTGGCCAAGGCTCACGCCACAGTAGAAAAGCAGCCGGCAGCGGAGACGCTGGAAGAAAGTCTGTTCACCCTCGTTGCCGCCGAGCTTCGACAATTGAGACCGCTGCGGAAGTTCATTACGCCGGTGCTGGAGACGGCTCTTTGCCCGCTGGCAAGCGCGACTCAAAACGGCGAGGCGTCACTTCGAGTCCGGCATCTAGAGACCGTCGCCCGCATCGCCCGCGCTCACGGAGTGGCGGAGAATTCTCCTGTCGCGTGGCAAGTTTACTGGTCCCTCTACTCTGGCGTGCTGGCTCACTGGGCCGCCGACAAATCACCCAAGCAGGAAGACACCCTCGCCCTGCTCGACAATTCACTCCACATGTTCGCCGCTTGGCTGCAGGACGCGGCGGCCGAACCTCTCTAAAGAAAGGCGCTCGCCATGGCAACTGTCACTGAACTGATCGCTGCTCTCCCCGAAGAAGACCTGGCAATTGGCTCACCGTCGGCCAAGGAAATCTCGGATGTTCTCTCCCGAGCCTCCCAGCAGCCGGTCCCAGTCGGCCGCTTCCGCCGGCTTACCGCGCTGGGGACGCTGCAAGCCAAAATCGGTGCGGCTTACCTCTTCCACTGGCTGCGGGGCTTTTTCAAGTCCGCGGACGAGAACAAACGGCTGCTGGCAGAAACGCACTGGAAGACGGCCCTGCGGATGCTCGATTCGATGACCTATCTCCGCGGCGCGGTGATGAAGGTTGGGCAGACGCTGGCCACCTTTCCCGACATCGCCCCGCCGGAATTCGTCGAGACGCTGCAGAAGCTGCACTTTGACGCTCCGCCGATGCATTGGTCGCTGCTCAAGGAGATGGTCAACAACGAACTTTGCGATGATCCGGAAAGTGTATTTGCCAGCTTCGACAAACAGGCTTTCGCGGCGGCTTCGCTTGGCCAGGTTCATGGGGCGACTCTCAAAAGCGGCGAGGAAGTGGCGGTGAAAATCCAATACCCTGGCATCGCCCGGGCCGTCGAATCCGACTTCCGAAATCTGACTCTATTCCTGCTTCCCGCACGGCTCACCAAGGATTGGGAAAGCACCAAGGACCAGTTCGCGGATCTCTCCCGCCGTCTGGCTCTCGAAGCGGACTACGAGTTGGAAGCGGCTAACCTTCGCAAAGCCGCCGCACTATTCCATGAAGAGGATGGAATTGTGATTCCGCGGGTTTATCCGCAGTGGTCCACGGCCCGCGTCCTGACGATGGAACGGCTGCCGGGGATTCACCTGCGGGAATATTTGGATACGCATCCCTCGCAGGAAGAGCGGACCGAAGTGGGCCGCAAGATACTCAGGGCCTGGTACCGGATGATGTATGCCGGCAAGATGTTCTATGTTGACGTGCATCCGGGCAATCTGCTCATGATGGAAGGAGGTCGCCTGGGAGTGCTCGACTTCGGCTTCATCATGCCGATCGAGGGAGAGGAGGGGGAATTGTTCCGCAAAATGGACCGGGCGCTCACCACGGGGCGCATCGAAGACCGGCTGGCGGCGAACAAAGAATGGTGCAATCTCCGAGATGATGAAACCGATCGGATCAACCTGCACGAACAATATGCCGACTGGTGCTGGCGACCCCGCTATTGCGGCGGCGTCTTCGACTTCGGCAACGAAACGGACTTCCGCGAAGGCATCCGCCTCTTCACCGAAATGTTCCGCCGCCGCTACAGCCGGGCCCGGCCGAACACGCCGGCTATTGCCCGCTGCCAGTTCGCCTGGCGGTCGATGCTCTATCAGCTCAAGGCCAAGATCAACATTCGCGACATCGCGGAAGAAGAGGTAAAGGCGACGGGGTGGGACCGGAGCGAATATGCGGAGTGACAGGCATGATTGAATTGCTGCGACGAGAATTCACGGTGCAACTTCCCTTAGAGAAGGCGTGGCAACATCTGGCCCGCCTCGAACAATGGCCGAGTTGGGCCAGGCATATCCAGCAAATCAAGGTTGAACCGCCAGGTGAACTTGCAGCCAGCTCCAAGGGCTCGCTCTATCTAAAGAATGGAATCAAGCCTTGCTTCAAGGTGACCGAGTTCAACCCGTACCGCAATTGGAAATGGGTGGGGGGCTTTTTGTGGGCGACAGTTCATTACGACCATCATTTCGAGGAGCTGACTCCGACACAGACGAAGATGACCTGGGTCGTGGAAGCAGAGGGGTTCGGCATTTCAGTCATCGGAAGGCTGTTTGCGAAAATCTACAGCAAGGACTTGGATAAGGCGATTCCGGCGCTCGTTGCAGAAATGAACGACGGAAGTGGATGACGGGCCAAAGTAATGAACTCAGCCGGTTCCTCTTCGAGCTTTGTCACTTTGCCTTCTCGCTGCTCGGCTGGCTGGATTCGTCCTTGGTTTTCACCGCGGCGGGTTCATCAATCAGGGCATGTGCCTCGCGGCGGATGGGCTGCAAGAGGCTCCAGATCATCGACGTTTCGTACCAGTCGGTTGGTGGCCCATCGAACGACGGCACGATCATTGCAGCCCGCTCCTCGGCTCGTTTAAGGCGTTTCTGAGCCTCTAATTGGTTGCCTTCCCGATGGTAAGCCATCGCGCAAAAGTATTGTGCGACGATACCCAATTCGCTGCCACCCTCCCAACCTTGCAGAGCATCGATCGCTTCACGCCATTTACCACTTCGATAGGCCAGCATGCCCTTCACCCAAATGATGTCCTGCCAATGTGCGTTCGACCGTTGCACGGCTTTGTCGCACATCTGTCGCACATCCGGAATGTCCACGCCGCTGTTATCGAAGACACAACATAGGAGCGCAACATCGCGAGCGGCCCATTGGTAAAACCCCTCTGTCATCGCCGGTTGCATGGTCTCGCGGCACAGTTCTCGGTATGCGATGGTATCTCCCACCTGTAACAGCGCTCCTCCGAGCGCCAATCGATGGAAACGACATTCAACCGCCAAGGAATCGCGCGGACCCAATGCGACGGACTTTTCATAGGCCTCCCGCGCCTCCTGCCACCGTCCTTGGCGCGCGTACCACGCGCCCAAAAGATAGTGGGCATGTGGACTACTCGGACGGCGCTTCAGGATGCTCAGAAGCAAGGCATGCTTGTCCGTTTCCGTCCAATCGGCTGGGGGCCAATCGGATTCCCATCCCTGAGTGCGCGCCCACTCAGCCATTGTTATTGCGCCGGAGCGGTTGTTGGACTGCTCAAGATTTGCCATGGATTCTCGCGTGGCAAGATACCAGTCGTGAGCTACTTCCTTTTGTCCGCTCCCCGCCAAGATCATCGCTTCCACTCCCCAATCCCAATGGAAGTCGGGATGTCGCTGTAAGTGACTGTCTAACGCCACCCTGGCTTCCTTCACGCGCCCCAAATGGACATCGATCCACGCAAAGAGCAGGTCGACGTCCGCTCCGAGTTCCCGGGCATAGGACGCCAGTTCACGCGCACTTTCCAGTTGGACCTTTGGAGTTGGCGGGTTAAGACACATGTCTAGGGCCGACTTCTATAACATACTATACAGTTGTTTCGTATCGGAATCAGGCAACGTTTTGAGCTGGTTGATGGTCCATTCGGAGCGGACACGGTCAATCACGGCATGTGACTTTTCCAGTTGGCCAGAATTCGCCAGCGTGGTGGCCAACTGAATTCCGCCTGCGGCCACCGCTGGATTGTGCGAATGGGGACTGCGACCCAGCGCTTCAAAGGCCTGCTCCGCGCCAGGCAAGTCGCCGGCGGCAAGCTTCTCACGAAGCTCGGCAACTCTTTGGGCAAACTGCGCGTCGGTGCGCGCGGTGTAGATCGTATTGAGCCAGAGGCCGCAAATCACCAATAAGGATGCAACCAAACAACCGACCGCAATCCGGACCCGATGCCGCCGGGCAAACTTGTTCAGCGAATAGAGCATGGACGGAGGACGGGCGACGATTGGCTTTTCTTCCAGGTACCGCTGCAAGTCCATTTCAAATTCCCGCGAAGTCGCATACCGGCGCTTGCGATCCTTTTCAATCGCCTTCATGACGATCCAGTCCAAGTCACTGCTGACATTGGGCCGCGACGGCTTGCTCTGCTTACCTGGTCCCTTGAGGCCGCGGGACTGCGACGCCAGGGTGCTTAGCCGAACACTGGGCCGGGGCGGGTCCTCTTCGCGAATGATGCGGCGGACTTCATCAAAGGCCGCCTTCTGCAAGCGGTCTTTCTCGAAGGGGGTCGTCCCGGTGAGCAGCTCGTAGAGCAGAACCCCCAGGGCATACACGTCCGTCCGGATGTCCACATCAAGCCCGCTCAGCTCCGCCTGTTCTGGGCTCATATAGAGCGGCGTCCCGACCATGCCGCCAAATCTCGTGAACAAGGTCCGTTCGGTCAACCGCTGATTGGTCGCCTTGGCGATGCCAAAGTCGATAACCTTGACCACCGGCTCGCCGTCGTGCAGCGTTACCAGGATATTGCTCGGCTTCAAATCGCGGTGGATGATCCCCTTCTGGTGGGCATGCTGAACCGCCTGGCAGACCGTCTGGAACAATTCGAGCCGCTCGCGAGGGGCGAGCTCTCCCTGTTCGCAGTACTCGGTAATGGGAATGCCATGCACCAGCTCCATGACAAAATAGGGGCGTCCGGATTCCGTGGCGCCGCCATCGTAGATCGCGGCGATATGCGGATGATCCATGAGCGCCAGGGCTTGCCGTTCCGCTTCAAAGCGGGCAATCACCTCGCTGGTGTCCATCCCCGGCTTGATGACCTTCAGAGCAACCTTGCGCGTGACCGGGGCTTGCTGCTCCGCCATGAACACCACGCCGAACCCTCCCTCGCCAATCTGCTGAAGGAGTTTGTAGCGGCCCACGGTCATGCCAGGGCGTTCCACAATCGGCGCAACATCCATAGTGTCGCCAACCGCGGGACCACCAAGGAAGTTTCCGACTCGAAAGTGCGCATCGAGCAGTCTCTGCACCTGCTGGCGCAGCTTGTCATCATTGCGGCAGGCCTGGTCGAGATACGCCTCGCGCTGCTGGGGAGACTCGATTTCGAGAGCCTCGGAAAAGATTGAATCGAGGCTGATTTCGCTCGTGGCCATTGTGGAACTCCCCAGTGAGGGAATGGGATTGAATCGACTTCTACATCCCTATGCGACGTGGGAACATAATTAGGCTCACGATTCGTCAAGATTTTTTTGTTTGGCCGGGTCAGTTAATTCGGCGAAAAGCCACGCCCGGGCGTAAGTCCAATTGCGATTGGCAGTTGCGCGCGAGATGCCAAGCGTCTGGGCCGCATCTTCCACCGACAGACCCACGAAGAACCGGAGCTTGATCAACTCGGCCTTGATCGGATCAATCGCTGCGAAGCTGAGCAATGCCTCATCGATGGCCAGCAATTCGTCATCGGATACATTAGTAGCTAGGTCACAGTCGCTCAGTTCGACGCGTCGTTGACCGCCGCCATGCCTCACTCGCTGCTTTCGACGGGCATTTTCCACAAGTATCCGGCGCATGGACTCGGCAGCTGCGGCAAAGAAGTGGCGACTGTTCTGCCAGGCTTGTCGATTGGGTTGATCGACGAGACGTAGGTAAGCGTCATGTACCAGGGCTGTCGCCTGGAGAGTTTGCCCCGGCTTTTCGTGGGCCAGCCTTGCCGCTGCCAGCTTCCGCAGTTCGTCATACACGAGCGGAAGCAGCTCCTCGGCCGCGGCTGGATTGCCGGCTTCTATCTGCGACAGGATGCGAGTAACGTCGGACATCCGGTTCTAGCTCACACAAACTTCGGCACATCCGGCTCTTTGATTTCTTTCAGCAGCCGGTTGATAATGTCTTCGTTGGTCATCCCTTCGGCCTGGGACTGGAAGTTGGTGCTGATGCGGTGGCGGAGGACGGGGATGGCGATCCGCTTGATGTCGTCAATGGCGACGGAGAAGCGGCCGTCCATGGCGGCCAGGGCCTTTCCGCCGTTGATGAGGTTTTGGCCGGCGCGGGGGCCGGCGCCCCAATCGACCAGCTCCTGGACGAACTTGGGGGCCGTTTCATCCTTGGGGCGGGTTGCCCGGACGAGCCGCGCGACGTACTTGATGATGAACTCGCTGACGGCGACGGAGTTGACGAGTTTTTGCAGGTTGACGATGGCCCGCGCGGAGAGGACCTTCTTCACTTCCACCTTCTCATTCCGCGTCGTCGTCATCAAGATCTTCTCTTCCTCCGGAGCGGTCGGATAGCCGACCTTGATATTAAACATGAAGCGGTCGAGCTGGGCTTCGGGGAGCGGATAG
>SXOA01000089.1 GCA_005778405.1 Planctomycetaceae bacterium | reverse complement strand
GCGACGGCAAGATCTTCGTGACCGATCTGCAAAACGTCGTGCGGATCCGCACCGGCGAGCAAGGTGAGGACGCCCTCTAACGCATGCCAGCTGGAACAGGACTTAGCGCCGCTGTCATTGCCGCGAAAGGGCACCTGGCTCTGGGTCGTGACAAACTGCGAAAACAACATGCCGAGGGTTCACCCGGCGCGCAGGTTTGCACCCATTTCACCGAGCTTTTGGAAGAGATTGTTCTGGATCTCTTTCATGATGTCGCGACGGACCAGCGTCTGTCCGCGCGGGTTGCCTTGGTCGCTCACAGCGGGTTTGGACGGCGGGAAATGGCCCCGTTTTCCGACGTGGACCTGATGCTGCTGCATCCCTTCCAGAGCGAAGAGGAACTGTTGCCGCTGCTCCGGCCGTTCACGTATCATCTGTTTGATTTGGGGCTGGAAATCGGCTTTTCCGCCCGTTCTGTGAATCAAGCCTGCGACCTGGCGATGGGAGACGCGACGGTTTTCACCGCGCTCTCGGAAGGCCGCCTGCTGTACGGCGACGCCGAGCTTTACGAACAATTCGACACCCGCTTCCGCCGTCTGACGCGGCGCAATTGGCGGAAGCTGGTCCCTCTGGTCGAAGCGGCTCGCAAAGTGGAGCGGACGAAATTTGGCGAAACGAACTTCTTGCTAGAGCCCAACGTCAAGCGCTCCCGCGGCACCCTGCGCGACTTGCAGCTTGTCCGCTGGATTGGCTTTGCCCGCTATGGAGAGAGCGAGCCGGATGGGCTGATGCAAGCCGGCCGCCTGACTCGCGAAGATCTGAGCAAATTGCGGAAGGCGCGGGAATTCCTGCTGCAACTACGCAACGAGCTTCACTTTCAGGCCGACAAGGCCAGCGATCTTCTGGAACGCGGTGAGCAGGTCCGAATTGCCGAGCGGCAGGGCTATTCCCGTCTGGAAAAGGAAGTCGCCGATATGCTCCCCGTCGAGCGGTTCATGCGGGACTATTTCCAGCACACCACCGCCGTGCGGGAAATTGCCAGCCACTTTGTGGAAGGGGCTCAGCCTCGAGCCCTGCTGCGGCGGCTGATGGAACCGCTGCTCAGCCGGCAAGTGGATGGCGACTTTCGAGTTGGTCCGACCGAAATCTCGGTCATTGCCAAGGCACGTCCCAAGCTCCGGGGGGATCTGGTCGAGGTGTTGCGGTTGCTTGATCTCGCAAACCATCACGACCGCCGCATCGAACATGAAACGTGGGAAGCCATCCGTTCGACGATGGATTCTCGGCCGCTGCCGGACCCGAACGAGCCTCTCCCTGAACAAGTCGCGCAGCGTTTTCTGTCCCTCATGTCCCAGCCGCCGCGCCTCAGCGAGTTGCTCCGGCGACTGCACGAATTACACGTGCTCGAGCAAATTGTGCCCGGCATGGGACACACTCGCGGACTACTGCAATTCAATGCGTATCACCATTACACGGTGGATGAACACTCGTTGCGGGCTGTGCAATGCGTGGCCAGGCTGGCGGTCGACCAGGGACTGGCCGGCGAGGTCTATCGCCATCTCAAACAAAAAAGGACGCTGCACCTGGCAGTTCTGATACACGACCTGGGCAAAGGGTTTGCCCGCGATCACAGCGAAGTTGGCGCCGAAATGGCGGAGCAGCTCGGGCATCGTCTGCGGCTGACGGAGCGGGAAGTCGAACAGCTCAGATTCCTGGTCTTGAAACACTTGCGGATGAGTCATCTGGCCCAGCAGCACGACATTCACGACGAGAGTGTGGTTGTCCAGTTCGCGGTTGAAGTTGGTTCGGCGGAAAACCTGCAAATGCTATATCTGCTCACGCTCGCGGACCTGGAAGCGGTCGGGCCGGGAGTGCTCAATGCGTGGAAGCACGAGCTCCTTTCGGACCTGTATGAGCACACGCTGCATCTGCTCGCCAGCGATTCACCCCCCGCGGCGGCCTCGAGCAAACGGATCCTGGAGCGGCGCGAAGAGATGCTGGCCCTGGTTCGTCGCCGTGGGAAGGCAGACATCGAGCCGGCCTGGTGGGAGCGGCAAATCGCGGCCCTTCCCGGCAATTGCCTGTTCGCCGTCCCGCCGCAGCAGATGGTGGGCGAACTGGAAAAGCTGCGGGCATTGCCCCATCAGGATGCTGTCGCATGGGGGCGATTTTTGCCGCAGCGAAATGTGGTGGAATACACCGTCGGTACCTACGAGGAAATCACTCCCGGCATTTTCCACAAGCTGACCGGCGCGCTCTCCAGCCAGCGGCAGCAGATTCTTTCCGCCGAAATCAACACCCTGCCGGAGGGGCTGGTTCTGGACCGGTTTTACGTGCATGACGGCGATTTTTCCGGCCCGCCACCGGACGAGCGCATCGACAAGGTCAGCCAGTCGCTCGTGGCCGCTCTCAAGGACGTCAGCGGCCGCTCTCCCACGTTCACGCGCCGCTTTCAGGACAGCCAGGAGAAGACGAACACAGCGATCAAGCATTTGCCCACGCGGGTAAACATTGACAACAGCACTTCAGACACATTCACGATACTCGCCATCTCGGCCTACGACCGCATCGGCCTGCTCTATACGATCGCCCGCACCCTCTTCGAGCTCGGCCTCTCCGTCAGCCGGGCCAAGATCGGCACGCATCTGGACCAGGTGGTGGACGTGTTCTATGTCACCAGCCAAGACGGCCACAAAATCACGGACGATTCGCGGCTGGACGAAATCCGCCGCCGGCTGATGGAAGCGATTGAGGTCGCGTAAATATCACCCACGGTTACTGGGCATTTAGGGGTTCGTTGGCGCTCATGGTGATTTGGCGGCAAACGACGTTGATGTCCACCATTTCTCCCATCATGCGCACCGAGCCGTCGCCGAACAGAACCATCGCGCCGGTGGGGTGAAAGCTGTAGATTTCATTGTCATTGGTGACATTGACTGCGAAGCCGCCGGGGGCCGTGACGCCGTTGAGAGTGAAGCCGTGTGTAATGTACTCGGCGTCCCTATCGGCCCAGGCCGCGCCGCTGCACGTGCCCGAGACGATTTTGCCTCGTGTGCGATACCGCGCGGGTCGCCCGGCGTCCTCGCAGATGAACATCGTATTGGAGAGCCCATCCGTGCACATGCTGAAGCTGCGAGACTCATTGACTTCCAGAAAGCCCCGGGGAAATTGGTTGGTTTGCGGGCTGATAAATCCGGCGGCGAACAGGGCCGTGCTGACCGCGTTGTTGGGGGCGTAGTCCCCCACTGCCGCCCGCGAAGCGATACTGTTGAAAGTGAAGCTGACCATGCGAGTCGCGTTGGGCGTGGAAGGACATTGAAAGATTGGCACGCGAGATTCCCGCACGACGGCGTTTTCCGGCGCTCGCCAATCGAAATTCCACTGATATTTGTCCGCCAGTGGCTTGTTTTCGGTAAACGGCATAAGGAACACCGCCCAGCCGTGCTCCATGCCCGTTGGGATGCTGAAGCGGGTGTGGGGCTCGCGCACCGCCGTGCCCGAGACGGCACCTGGCGGCGCCACCTTCATGGCGTCATGAAAATTGTGAATGCCAATGCCGATTTGGCGAAGGTTGTTGGAGCACTGCACCCGCCGGGCCGCTTCGCGGGCAAACTGCACCGCCGGCAGCAGCAGCGCCACGAGCACACCAATGATGGCAATCACCACCAGCAGCTCTACCAGCGTAAAGCCGCTGCGAAATGCAAAAACGTTCTTCCGAGCCATGGCGATTCCCCCTGTGTGCATCGCTCTGTTTTCAATGTTCGTTCAACGCATGCCTCATCCTGTTTTGATTTGCTCACCGCAAGTCGATTTTCGGCAACTCGCAGCCCGCTCCTTCCACCTTCACCTTCCAGGACGAATTCGCGGGATCGGCGTACCTTCCGGCCAGCTTATCCGTCGTCTCTTCTTCGGAGATCTGTTGGTCCCCGGATTGGTCTGGCATCCAGAGCACGACCACCGCATATTCCCCGGCAGGCGCTCCTTCCCATTGGCCCGCAGTCAGGATCTTCACGCTGCCATCGGCGGCGACCGAGCCGCTGGGGTAACCCTTTTTCCAATCCCCTTGTTCATTCAAGGGATGCAAAATGATCGTGGCGCCGGTAGCGGGCCGGCCTTGATAAAAGACCTGCCCCGTCGTCGGTAACAACGGCACACTGGGCTGGTCGCTACTGCCGCAGGAGGAAAACGCCAGCGGCAACATCGCAGCGCAAGCGATCCGCGAAAAGTGGCTCTGACTCCACCTACCCAAGTGCAGCATGAGAACCTCCGGCCTCGAACGAGCGCCTGGCATCAAGATAGCACTTGTACTCGCTATAGCAACTACTTGTCAGAGAAATCCGTCAGAAATTCCCGGCGGCTTCACAAAGGCGAATTGCCGCCTAATTCCCCTTCTGCCAATGCCGATTAACCCCGCGGTCCAGCCGCCTTTTGCAGGCGATCCAATAGGGCAACACCCAGGCCGAGTGGGGCTGGGGGGCAAGCAAGTGCCACGTCACATCCGAGCTCGTCCACTTTTCTCAAAGCGGCGTAAAGGGAGCGGGCCTGGCTGGAGGCATCGTTGCCAAGGTGTATGAGCTCGGTGCCGGCCGGCACGTTCAAGGAGGGCTGGCCGAGGATGGCGACTTTTTTTCCTTGTTTGACGAGCTCTGCCGCACGGCGATGCAGCTCGTGCGGCTCCACGATTTCCACGAGTGCCCGGGGAGCATAGTGGCTTTCCAGCCCACCGCTGAAACGGGTAGTGCTGGACTGGGGCGAGCGAAGAGTTTGTCCGCAGGTGGCTTCCACCTGCTCGTGAGTTATTGCGCCGGGGCGAAGGATGGCCGGGCCATCGCCCGAGAAATCAACGATGGTGCTTTCCAGCCCGACTTCGCACAGGCCCCCATCGAGAATGAACGGCACGTCGCCGGCAAATTCCTCCCGCACATGCTCGGCCCGCGTGGGGCTGACGCGGCCGAAACGATTGGCGGAAGGGGCCGCGAGTGCTCCACCGAATTCCCTGAGCAGCGCTTGGGCTACCGCGTGGCTAGGGACGCGAAGACCCACGGTTGGCAAGCCGCCAGTAACGACGTCTGTGGCCCGCGACGAGCGAGGCAGGATGAGCGTCAGCGGTCCCGGCCAGAACTTTTCCGCAAGTCGCCAGGCCAGTGGGGGAAT
This sequence comes from Planctomycetaceae bacterium, assembly GCA_005778405.1. Lineage (GTDB taxonomy): Bacteria > Planctomycetota > Planctomycetia > Pirellulales > Pirellulaceae > SXOA01. The sequence continues at coordinate 21,936 of SXOA01000089.1, read as the reverse complement.
ATGATTGGACCAGCGGGCAATATCCGCAGCTTCCTCCAAATGGACGATGACCGGATGGTCGGCCGGTCGCCCTTTGGCCGAGAAAATGCCCCGCACCGCGGCTTCGTTTTCCGCATCCGCTCCGAGGCCGTAAACGGTTTCCGTGGGAAACGCCACCAGGCCGCCGGCACGAAGAATCGCGGCGGCATGCACTATTTCGCGGCGCGGAATTTCAGGCGCAAGTGGAGCGGACATCCCCTCCAATGCTACAGCAGTTTTCCCAGCATCACCACCAGATCCGCGGTGCGGCTGCTGTAGCCCCATTCGTTGTCATACCAGGACAGGATCTTGACGAAAGTTCCCAGGTCCACGGTTTTGTTCGGATCCTCGCGGTCAGGAGCCGTCTTGCCGAGTCCCAGCACGTACGTCCAATCCGGCACGAAGATGCTGCTGCGGCAGTCGTGCACGATGTCGGAGGAAACCAGTGGATCGTTGCTGTAACCCAGAATACCTTTCAGCCCGCCTTCTTCCAGCGGCTTTTCGGCAGCCGCTTTCATGGCATCGTTGATGTCGTACTTGGTGACTTCCTTACCAAGATTCGCCGTTAAGTCCACCACGGAGCCGGTTACCACCGGAACGCGGAGGGCAATGCCCGTCAGTTTTCCCTTGAGAGCCGGCAGTACTTCACCCACGGCCTTTGCCGCGCCGGTGCTGCTGGGGATGATGTTCACGCCGGCCGCACGCGCCCGATACGCGTCATCGTGGGCCAGATCCTGCAATCGCTGGTCGTTGGTGTAGGCGTGAACTGTGGTCATCAGTCCGGAGAGGATGCCAAAGCTCTCCTGGAGCACTCGGGCGACTGGGGCCAGGCAGTTCGTGGTGCAGCTCGCATTGCTGATGAACTTCATCTCCTTCGTGAGCTGCTTGTGGTTTACTCCAATCACGCAGGTCAGGTCTGGCTTATCCTTGGCCGGAGCGGAAAGAATTACTTTTTTGGCCCCCGCGGTAATGTGGGAGTCATAACCTGGCTTGCCATCCTTCGCCTTGCCCGTGAAACGGCCGGTACTCTCGATGACGATATCCACCCCCATCTCTTTCCACGGCAGCCTAGAGGGATCCGTCTCCTTGAGCACACGCAACTTGTCCCCTTCGATGAGGATGTTCTCTTTGTCGTGGGAAACATCCCCCTCAAAACGGCCGTGGGCACTATCGTACTTGAAGAGGTTGGCGAGCATGTCGGTGCTCGTCAGGTCGTTGATCGCGACGAGGTCGATTTCGTCCTTCCGCTGCTTCATTACCCGCGCAGTCAGCCGGCCAATCCGTCCGAAACCATTGATTGCCACTCGAATCGCCATTTTGATTCTCCTTATCCGAATTCCACCTGGTGTCCCCAATTCTTTCCCGCAATTGTATCGGTGGGAAATCTGCCCTACAACCCGCGAAAAACGCCCCGGATGTGAGAATCTTTGCCGTTAGCACTTACTGGCGGAACTCGCCCCGTAGTTGTTGGCGGAAGGGTAGCAAAATGACGAGAGGCAAAATGATAAGTGAAGAATCAATCCGGCAGATCAGGCCGATTTGCTTTTGTATTATCGTTTTGACTCTCTTCATTTTGCCAATCCCCCAAGGTTGTACCGCGCCACGCCGCATGCCAAGATTGAATCTCCCACCCTGCCGAACTCTCCCTGGAGCCTACCGCCGATGCGATTTCTCTCCGTCAATCTTTCCGTCGCCCTCTGCACGATCATGACGACGGTCGCCATTCCCGCCGTCGCCCAGGAATCGCTCTGGCTCGAAGCAGAACATTTTGACGGCATTCGCGGCTATTGCTGGCCGATGGGGAAGCCGGAGATGAAGAAGACGGCGGGAAACTGGGGGCTATCGGGCCCGGGCTGGGCGGCGGAATGGAACCAAGGGGGTGAGAGCGGCTTTCTGTCAATTGCCACGGCGGGGGACGATGACAAAGCGGTGGTGACAAAGACCGTGGACATCCCGATTGCCGGCACGTACTACGTTTGGGTCCGCTACGGCGACTGGCGAGAGAAGACCGAGCGGTTCCAGATTCAAATCGAGCAGCCGGGTCAGAAGGTGTGGGAAGGGAAATTTGGAGAGAAGCCGGTCATCGAAGAAGACAACGAGATGAAGCTCTACTGGACCTGGGCCTTCGGCTGGGGGAGTGCTTCGGCGAATCTGAAGAAAGGGCCGGCGACGATCAAGCTCGTCTCCACCACGAAGGAGCTTGAGCCGCGGCAGGTGGACGTGATTGTGTTGACGACCGATACCGCGTACCAGCCGCTGATCAAGGACCGGCCGAAGTCGCACACCTGGCAAATCCTGGATGGCTATCGCAAAGGCATTTCGTCCGAGTTGGAACCGCTCGCCCGTCGCCGGCCGGATTTCAAAGCGCCGGCGAGCTACGAAATTCCCCCAGCCTGGAAGCTGCATACCTTTAAGGACAAGGGCTTTCTTTACCTCTGGAACATGCCAACCGTCGCCGCTGCGGAAACGTGGCTCAGCGACAAGCCGGCGAAAGTGAAGTTCCCGTACCAGGTGGCGGACAAGGAAACCCGCGAGAATTTTGAGAAGAAGTACGCTGGTCGGGACGACGTTCCCATCTTCTCCGACCCGCGGATTGTCCCCGCGTTCCACGGTTCCGGGCCTGGCATCTTCGCCACCGACGCAAAAACAGGCGAAGTGCTCGACGCCGGGAAGAAGTTCGCAACCTGGCTCGACCAGCATCCCGACCGCCCCTGGGCCATGATGATGAACTATCACCCGGACGTACTCATCGGCGAGAAGGGAATCGCCCAGTTCCAAAAGTATCGGGACCGCTACGTCGGCAACATCTCGGGAGAAAGCCTGGGCTACTTTTATCCCGATACCGAGAAGATGAAAGCCGCGACCAACGGGGCAACGACTCGGCGGCAGCTTGTGGAGGCGTTTACTCCGCTCACGCTGGGGGGCAATCGCGAAAAGTATCAAAAGATCTTTGGCCGGGACCTCGACCCGAATCCTTACACCGATGTCATTTCCTGTCTCAGCATCGGCAACATTGTTTATGTGCCGCTGACGGCGGATTGGGGTGCTCGAACGGTCGGCTACGAATCATCAACCGCGACTTCCTCCATCCTGCCGATGCGATGGGCCTTCATGCGGGGGGCGGCTCGGCAGTGGGGGACTACGACCGCGACCTACCGGAGTTGCAACTTCGGCGACAGCAGCACCATCTTCAGCGACCAGCAGAGTTACCACTCGCCGAAAAACATCCTTGACAACTACTACAGCGTCTTCAGCGGCGCGGGGATGACCTGGTATAAGTTCGACATCTGGTATCAGTACATGGCTGGCTCGTCGATGTTCTATCACGAGCAGGGGTTTGACGAATTCTGGCAGCCGGGCGGCACCACCGCGGCCGGCATCCACGACGTGCAGCTCTCGCCCAAGGGGAAGCTGGTGGATCGCTTTCTCCGCGTGACGGCTGCTGAGCCGGATCGGGGCGATCCTTATACACCGATTGCGTTCCTCGTCGATTACGCTCACGGCTGGGAGCCCGCTCCTTATTGGCCCAACAGTTTTAAGAACTGGCACGGGCACCAAGAGCGATTTTTGTTTGGCGACCACGAGAAGATGCTCGAGCAGTATTTCTGGACCGCCTACCACCCCATCGGCCCGGAGAGTGAGAAGCCAATCACCGGCACCAACGAAGTCAACGTCCCCGGCGTTTACGGCGACATTTTCGACGTCATCTTCGCTTATCCCGATGCTAACAAGTGGCGGACGATCGATAGCTACCCCGTTGTCATCGCCGCAGGCGACATCGACCTGACCGCGGCTGAAGGGGCGAGGCTCAATGCCTATGTGAATGCCGGCGGCACGCTTGTCGTGGCCGATACCCACCTTACCGGTCCCGGCGCTGCAGCGTTGAATTTGTCTGGGGCTGGAGCGGCGGGAGAGACGGCAGGCTATCGGTGGCTCAACTCGCCAGAGGTTCAGCAATCTCAACTCTTCCGCTTCAAAGAAATCCCCACCGCCGGTGATGGCGTCCGCACGCTTGCCACGACCCCTGACGGCAAGTGCTTTTGCGCCGCCATCGATCGCGGAGCGGGACGAATCATCTACCTCTCGGTGCCGCGCGGCCTGGGCGTGGACAAAGCGGTCCATCCCGCCGTCCCCCGCCTCATCGCCCATCTCAGCCGCGGCCTGATGCCCGTGGAAGTGACTGGCCAGGTCGAATGGCTCGTCAACCGGACCAAAACCGGCTGGGCCGTCACCCTTCTCAACCCGGCCGGCCAAGACAAGCCGCAGCAAGGGATCACTCCCACCGACTATCGCCAGAACAAGCCCGTAGTTATTCGGCTCAACATTCCGGCTTCCACCGCTCGCGACCGCCTGACTCCGGATGAGGCGCTAAAAGTAGAAGGTGGCCAGGTGAAGCTGGAAGTGCCGGCGGGCGGGGTGAGGATTGTGGAATTGAAATAGCCGTTGGAGATTCCCAGGAACCAGAAGGAGTCGGGCATAAATCTTTGGACTGTCGCAAATCTTGTCCTCAGCGCAGTGGCTGAAACCGCGGCAGTAACATGATTCGAAGAAGTCCACCGGCATGATGATGAGGGAACACTTTTCAAAGGAACTAACTTCATGCTTTGCAAAGCGCTCCGACCAACCAAATAAGAGGAACCCACGTCGTCACTGTGAAGCAGGTCGAAGCCACCGCAATAACAAGCCTGGTTTCCGCCTGTCGGAAGCGAGCGTCAGAGGGGTCTCGCTTGTTAATCCGCTGCCGCTCGCGCGTCCAACATGCAAACAGCACTGGGTGTTGGAGGTTTCCCAGTCATCAGACCTGTTCCCTCGACACAGATAGAAGGTACATCGGGACACGCTCCCAACTCTTCACGCAGCCCTCGCCTCGCTACGACGACCCAAAGTCACTCCAACCCTTGACACTCGCGCGAACATAGAAGGCTGGTGAGAGAAATTCAGGGTACGGCCTCGCCTGGGGTGCCGACGGACGACGGACGGCAACTGCGGGGCCAAGCAACATAATCGTGATTGGGGCCAGTGGACGGGGATTCGTCGTCGCAAAGTAGTAGGCCATGCGCCTAATTCTCGGCCGGCACTGAGCGAAGTGACTTTCCGGGGGGCGAAGCGGTGAGGTGCAGGGCAACCGGACCCTGCTCTGGCGTGACCGCAGTATAAAACTGCTGCGGGGAGGCGACCCGGGATTTGCCGACGTGGCTCACGAAGTCGCCGGGGCGAAGGCCGGCTTTCCAGGCGGCAGAGTCGCGGGCGACTGCGATAACGGCAACCGAGCCCTCGGGGTCGAGGTCGCGGCTTTGGTCGCGAAAGTTGGGTGCGGCGGTGGCGTACTCAACGCTCATGCCGCGCCAGGGACCATCGACGACTTCCGCAAACGGTGCCCGCGGGCCTTCCACGCGCTTTTTGGAAAGCACGACTTTGGCGACGTGCGCCTTCCCCGGCTGGCTCGGGCCGCTGCCGCGGAGGACGGTGAGGTTGACGCTGCTGCCCGCGGGCATCGCGCTCAGGCGGCGGATGAGCTCCAGATCGTCGGCAATCGCCTGGCCGTCGATATGCGTGATGATGTCTTCGGCTTTGATGCCTGCTTTGGCGGCGGGCGTCGCAAGGATGACATCCATGATCCGTGCCCCGCGCTTCCCTTGCTGCCGCTGCTCCATCGAGAGAAGCGTGGGGGCGACGCCGAGAAAGCCGTACTCCGGCATCCGGCCGACCTTGAGCTGCTCGAGAGCTTTTTTGAATTCCTCATCGATCGGAATCGCAAAGCCGCCGGCCTTTTCGTATCCGACCAGCGCGGCCAGCGACGTCGTGAGGCCGACCATCTCACCCTTGAGGTTGATGAGCGCCCCGCCGCTGGTGCCGAGCTCCAGCTTGGCGTCGGTCTGGATCAGCGTGCCGTAATGGTGCAGCGTTTCCCGCCCTTCCGCCGGGCGTGCCGGCTGTTTGGGAGCTGGGGCGAGGCGCGAGAGGTTCGAGACGATGCCCCAAGTCGCGCTCGGCTCGCCGTCGCGGGCGATTGCGTAGGGATTGCCGAGCGAAATGACGATCTGTCCCTTTTTGAGTTCCTTCGCATTCCCCAGCGGCATCGGCTTCAGGTCGTCGGCGTCGATTTTCAGAATCGCCACATCCAGCCAAGGGTCTGCCGCCCGCACCGTCGCCTTATAGGGCTTCTTCTGAATCCAAACAACGTAGTCGCTGGCCTTAATATCCCCCAGCACGTGATAAGCAGTGAGAATCAGCCCTTTTGCATCCACGACCACTCCCGTCCCAAAGCTATGCGGCACAAAATCCGGTCGCAATACGTCCCCCTCGCCGCTTGGATCGGGAATCAGCGGCACATCATTCTCCAGCGGCTCGCCCGCTTCCTTGTCCCGATCCTTCCGCAGCCGGCTGATGGCGACGACGGACTTCTCCGTCTTGGCAATAGCATCGATAACAGTCGCTTCGATGGCCGCGGCAGCTTGGAGGGCGGAAGGTTCTGCGGGCTGCTCGGCTTGCGATAGACCGAGACGGGGCAGAAGAAATGTCATCGCCAAGAGGAGCGAAGCGATGGGATGACCGCGGTGGGAGAGGAAGGTGGGCATCACTTTATCGTAGCAAATGAGTGCAAAGAGAGGCAAATCCGCTACGAGATTGACGCTGACCAGCTCCGCGTCCACGCCACCGCAAACCCGCTCACGAGCACCAGCACGGCCCAATCCGCTTCCCACGCCAGATTGTGGGAGACGTAGTCGATGCTGCTGAGCATCATGTAGCCGCTGGAGAGGCAGAAGATGGCGGGAAGGATGGGGAACAGCGGCAGGCGGAAGAGGCGCGGGTGGTCGGGCTCGCGATCGCGGAGACCGATAAGGGCGAGGCCGACCAGGACGAAGAAGCCCCAGAAAAACGGGCTAGTGAAGATGACGAGACTCTTGAATCCGCCCGCGCGCAAGCCGAAGCCAATGACCAGGGCGATAGTAACGACGGCTTGCATCACTGTCGCCCGAATGGGGACGCCGAGCCGCTCATTCCACTGGCCCAGCCAGGCGAAGAGCGGGTCCTTCACTCCCAAGGCGTAGCAAACTCGGGCTCCGGTGAAGATCATACCGTTCATTGCTCCCAGGCAAGAAATGCAAATCAGCAGGCTGATGCCCCGCGCACCCCAAGGGCCAAAGCGGGCGCTGAGCACGTCGGAGGCGACGCCCTGCGAGGAAAGAAATCCCGCCAGGCCCAGTCCGCGAGCAAACGCGATATTGATGAGGACATAGATGGCCGCCACCGCCAGCGTCCCCAGCAGCAGAGCCCTCGTGATATTCTTCGTTGGGTTTTTCACCTCGGCGGCGACATAAGACATATCGCTCCAGCCGCCATATGCGAACATCACCAGGACCAGCGCCAGGCCGAGGCTGCCATCACCCGATGGCTTGGCGAGTGCGGGACTTTCCGGCGGAGTTAACGTCAAGCCGACGAGAATGATGACCCCCAGCCCCACGACTTTGAGGAGAGTCAGGACATTTTGAGTCCATTTGCCGATTTGCAGGCCAAGCAGATTCGTGATCGTGAGGAGCATGATGGCCCCTGCCGCGAGGAGGGCCGGGGCGACGGAATAGACTGTTTTGGCGGCTTCCGATTCCAGCGGAGTATCCGGGCTGACTAATTTCATCGCATACGCCGCAAAGACAAACGCAATCGCTCCCACGTTTCCCGGGCGTATGATCCAGAACTCGCACCACGCAAAAGCGAACCCGAGCGTCTTACCGAAGGCCTTGCTGAGGAAGAAATAGCTACCGCCAGCGTCGGGCCACGCGGTGGCGAGTTCCGCGTAGCAGAGCGCGCCAATTAGCGCGAGCACGCCGCCAAGTAGCCATACGCCGACGATGGCAAGCTGCGAAACCGTGGCCTGACCTGCCGGTGTGAGCGGCTGGAAATTGCTCTGTTCCCTCAAGCGTTCCACCAATTGAACCGTCGCGGCGGAAGCGTTCTGGGCAATGAACGGCGAACTTTCGTAAATCGATGCCCCGATGATGATCCCCACGATGATGCAAGTGGAATCCAGCAGCGACAATTGCTGGCGGGGTGCGGCGTCTGGCGGCTGATCCTTCATCGCCCTTATCGTAGCGACACGCGGCCCGCGTGTCAGCTTTGCGTGGGGTTGTCGATGCGATTGGCGACGGAAAGCTCACACGCGGGCCGCGTGTGGCTACGATTGATGAATCACCACCGTCTTCCGCTCCGTCATTTCCTCGATTGCATACTTCGGCCCTTCCTTACCAAAGCCGCTTTCTTTCAGGCCGCCGTAGGGCATCAGATCGGCTCGCCAGGCGGGGCCCCAGTTGATGTGGAGGTTGCCGGCGTCGACCTCGCGGGCGAACTTCAGGGCGGAGTCGATGTTCTGCGTGAAGATGCCGGCGGAAAGGCCGTAGCGGGAGTGGTTGGCGAGGGCGATGGCTTCTTCCACACTCGCCGCCTTCGAGACGCCAACGGCAGGGCCGAAGAGCTCGTCCTGAAAGAGCTTCATTGTGGGAGTGACATCGGCAACGACCGTGGCGGCGAACAGCGTTCCCATTCGTGAGCCGCCAGTGAGGATTCTTGCTCCTTGAGCTTTGGCTTCCTGGACCCAGTTTTCCACGCGAGCGGCATCCTGCTCACGGATCATGGGACCCATCTTGGTTCCCTCGGCGAGCGGGTTTCCGATCTTGAGGCCGCCGACTTTCGCTTTCAAGGCGTCCAGAAGGTCGCCATAAATCTTGCCCACGCCAACGACCCTTTGCGTGGAGATGCAGACCTGTCCCGCGTTCCCAAAACCGGTGGCCAAGACCGCATCGGCGACTTTGGAGAGGTCCGCATCCTCGAGAATAATGAGCGGGCTGTTCGAGCCGAGTTCCATCGTTACTCGCTTGAGGCCCGCGACCGCGCAAATCTGCTTTCCTACTTCCACGCTGCCGGTGAAGCTGATCTTCCGCACCCGCTCATCGCTACAGAGAGCCTTGCCAATCTCGCTGCCGGGGCCGATCAGGCAACTGATCGCCAGCGGCGGCAGGCCGGCATCGAGGAGGATTTCGACGAGGCGGAGGGCGGACAGCGGCGTATTGCTGGCCGGCTTGACGATAACGGCATTGCCGCCGGCCAGCGCTGGGCCGACTTTGTGGCAAACCAGGTTCAAAGGAAAATTGAAAGGGGTGATCGCCACCACCACTCCGCACGGCACCCGCATCGTGAACCCGATTTTTCCCGCGCCACCAGGAGCGCCATCGAGCGGCAAAGTCTCGCCGCCGAGCCGCTTGGCTTCCTCCGCGGAAAGCTCCATCGTCTCCGCGGCCCGGCCCGCTTCAAAAACACCTTCCGCCAAGGTCTTCCCTTCTTCCAAGCTAATGAGTCGTCCGAGTTCCTGTTGCTGGGCGAACATCTTGTCGGCGGCCCGGCGGAGAATCTGGAACCGCTCGTATCCCGGCAACTTCCGCATGACAGCCGCCCCTTCGACCGCGCCGGCCAATGCAGACTGGACGTCTTCCGCCGTGGCAATCGGCACAGTATCCACCAACGAACCGTCAAAGGGATGGCGGACTTCCAGCTTTTTGTCGCGGTCGACCCACTGGCCACGGATGAAGAGCTTCACTTCCAAACTCCAGGATTGACAAGACAAATCGCCAAGATTCTAAATCAGCCGGCGAATGATTGAGCGGGCCAACGACCAAAGCGAGGAATGGAGCATTGCCATGCCAGCCAGTATGACGGCATCTTCGTCCAATGTGGAGCGGCGCGACCTGATCACGCTCACTCTGCTGCTCACGGTGACGCTGGGACTTTATAGTTTCTACCTCGTCTACTTGTGGGCAAAAGACCTCGGTCAGCTTAGCGGAAAAGAGCAAAATCCTGGCACTGTGCTGCTTGTCAGCATTCTTACGCTGGGGATCGCTGCACTCGTCTATGAATACCTGTTTGCATCCGAAGCTGCCACGCTAGAGCAGCAGCGATTTCCCAAGCAGACTCCATCCCCACTTCCGAATTGGATCTTGATTCTCAATTGCGCTAGCGTTCTTTGCTCCTTGACGGTTGTCTTGATGCCTCTGGCCATGATTCTGGGACTCACAGCGAGCGTGCTTGTGCAAGCGCAATTCAACCGTCTTTTGGACGCAAAGTGAAAGTCACTTTTTCACTGGTGACACCACCGTTTTGACACTACTCTCCACCGTCACCGTAATGACTGTCTCTCGGTAAGGTGCCTCCGTGACCAGCTTCTGCGTTTGCTCGGCACTGAGGACGCAGCCGCGTTCCGCAGAGAAGAGGGCGTGGCCGGTTTGCGCCTGTTCCTTCAGTGTCAGCTTCAAACTCTTGGCTCCGCCAGGAACAATCGCAAGTTTTGAGGTGAAGTCGATCTTGTCGAGCTTCTGCCCCGCCTCTTCGACTTCCCCGGCGTAAATGAAATCGGTGCTCTGCGTGACTCTGCCGATAGCAATCTCCACTTCCCGCTCCTTGCTCCACATCGCCTTTCCTGCATCAGCCGCGGCAACAGGCTTCTCAGGCAACAGCACCATCGAGCGTTTCAGCAGTTCCTGCGATGACGCAATTCCGCCGGGTCCGCCGATAGCCTTGCTTGTTGTTGCTTTCCAAAGATCGGCCAGCTTCGCGTTGGGCTCTGCGGACAAGACTTCGCCGCGGGTATCCATCGTCACGATCAACGCGGACCCTTCCTCCAACAGCGGCTTCACCGCGGTAGCGACTTCCTTCGCCGTTCCGACTGGCTGATTCTTTGCGGCAGAGTCATAGGCAATGGGGGGGGAGCCGCCGGACTGCATCTTCACCGCGAGCCGTTTGACGGTCTGGGTGATCTTATACTGCTTCTCGTTGGCGGAATCGACCGACCACAGAGTTTCCAAAGTCAATTCCAGGGTCGTCTTCACTGGTTTGCCGGCGATGATGACGCTCGAAGTTGTCTGCTGGGTAACGTTCACTTGCAACTGATCGCCAGCGGCGAGTTTCCAACGCAGCGGCCTTTGGGCCAACGCAGGGGAGGACGTGGAAATCAGAAGTGTCAGAACAATGAGAAGACGGTGGTTCATGTCGGGTTGCGGGAAGAAGCTGACACGCGGGCCGCGTGTGGCTACGGCTAGAAACTGAACTTCTCTCCCGGTTTTAGCACAATCGGCTCAGCCGTGGTGCTGGCACGGATCATCTTGGCCCAAGCCTGCGGGTCCTGGGCAATCGGGGGCCAGGTATTGAAGTGCGATGGGATTACGGTTTTGGGATTCAAGAGGTTCGTTGCGACCACGGAGTCTTCCGGCCCCATCGTGAACAGATCGCCAATCGGCAGCACCGCTACATCAATCCCCGCGGAACCGACCAGCTTCATATCACCGAAAAGTGCCGTGTCGCAGGCAAAGTAAATCCGCGGACCGTTTGTGACTGAAATCAAAAACCCTCCCGGATTGCCGCCGTACGAACCATCGGGAAGCTGCGAGCTGTGGAAAGCAATGGTCAGCTTGACGCTTCCAAAGGGAAGGTTTGCGCTGCCCCCCAGGTTCATCCCCAGCGTGTTCTTCACTCCCTGTTTCGCGAACCACTCGCAGATTTCGTAGTTCGAGACAATCGTCGCCCCGGTGCGGTCGGCGATTTTGGCGGCATCGGCCACGTGGTCGAAGTGGCCGTGCGAGCAAAGGATGTAATCCGCCGATACGTCTTTGGATTTCACCGTGGCGGCGGGGTTGTCGTCCAAGAACGGATCGATCAGGAGAGTGTGCTTACCGGTATTCAGTTGCCAAGAGGCATGACCGAGCCAGGTAAGTTCCGTAGGCATGATGCACCTCTTGATGAGTTGAAGGGACGATGTGCCTTAGCCAAGCAGCCGCTGATTCTAACAAACAAGCGGTCTACTCTTCCTGCACCAACGGTTCAGGCTGGCTGCTGATTCTCCAGAGCGGGCCGAGAAGGGCCAAGATGCCAACCGCGGCCAGGATCGCTTTGGCCTGGTCCCAGACCGTTTCGCCGCCGATTTTCTTCCAGGCGTCCGCCAGGAGTTTCACCGCGGCACCATCCGCTGCCGCCGTGGTTTTGGCCGAGCCACCTCGGCGCGAGGGAACAGGCGGGGTATCAGCGGAGAAGCTGGATGACGAGAAACTCTTTCCTTCCGGTGCCAACGTTGTCCCGAGACGGCCAGCGATCGCCATGCGGTCATCGGCGGTCGACTCGGGGCTTTGAAGCTGTGTGGACTTAGGCTCCGCGAACGATTCCTTGTCCGCCGCTTCCTCGACTCGTTTACCCGGGATCGGAACGAGCATTGACTCCTGTTCCGAAGGACTATGCCCCTGGGAATGCCGGGAGCCCAAAATGCCCCCCGGTGGCTCCGCAAGCTGACGCGAAGGATGGAGAGCCATTGCCGACAACTGGCGATCCAGTTCGGGCTCGGTAATCGCGAAGGCGCTTCCCGGGGACGATGAACTGCCTGATGGTGCGCCGGCTGCCGCATCTGGAGGTGGAAACGAAGTTGTGGGAATCGCATTCGTCGGCAAGCCCGTTGCTTGCGCGAAGGTTCCCCCCGGAAGCACGGAAGTCAGAAACTGAATCACCCGCCCGCCATAGCTGCCATGCGTCGTGCCGTTCGTCCCAAACAGTACGCCGGCAATTTCTCCGCGCTCATTCAAGATCGGCCCGCCCGAGTCCCCATGCCGCGCCTCGGCATCGACTTCCACAAGCTCCTGCGGAAGTCCTTGCTCAGGCGCACCATATCCCAGGCAGTTCCCCGCCGCGGCGCGAAATTCCCCGCTGCCGTAGCCCGCAATGAACAGTCGTTGTCCCGGCTGGGGTGGCGCGGCACTCAGCGTCAACGGCGCGGCAGCCGGCTTGCGAATGGACAGGGCGGCCAGATCCCAGTCCTTGTCCACTTTCACCACTTCGGCCTTGGAACTGAAACCGTCGGGAAAGAGCACGCTGATGGCCCCGCTGGCGTCCCGCACCACATGCCAGTTTGTCACCACCAGGCCGTAGTCCTCTCGTACATCCACCAGCGTCCCAGAGCCGTACGAGATGCCATCTTTTTCGGGCACAATAATCCGGGCAATTGCGGGAAGCGGAGTCGTGGAAACCGTTTCTCCGCGGGTCTTCTTTTGCCTTGCCAGCGAAAACCGCTGAGAGAATGGCTGAGCGGAAAGAGAGGGGACGAAGAGCAGAAGTCCTAAAAGGGCTGCTCCCCAAAGCGCGCACTTCCGGCGCGAGGCGCACATGACTGCGCGCGCGAAAAATCTGCGATCTTGCATCCCTGCAAACAGCAAGGTCGCCCTGAGCAAATTACACCTCGAAGCGGACCACGCGAGGCGGCGCGGTCCTGTTCAGCGTTTACCCAGTCATCATCGGCACAGCCCGCGCGACACGAACACGCTTTAGCCCGGCAGCGAAATAACCCCTTCCCCGTGCACAGCCCAGCGCTGCCGCGGGCTATACTACCGGCCTAATAATATGTCCTCTCCGCTCAACCCCTACCAATCGCCCCAGACGCCACCGCCGGTAGAGTCGTTTTCAGAACAGGGAAAGTTCGGCTCAGCCACTGCCGTTCGCTATCGGATCATCGGGCTGACCGTGGCAATGTCCTTCATTCTCTACCTCGACCGGTTTTGCATCGGCCCTGTTACCACCAACATCATCAGTGATCTGAACCTCGACAAAGCCCAGTTCGGCTGGGCGATTGGGCTGTTCTTCTGGTCGTATGCCCTGTGCCAGGTTCCCGCCGGCTGGCTGTGCGATGTCTTCGGCAGCCGTAAAGCATTGTTGATCTATGTGATCGGCTGGTCGGCAGTGACCATGTGCCTGGGACTGGCAAATAGCCTCTGGATGTTCCTGCTCCTCAGAGTCCTGCTCGGCGCGGCACAGGCCGGGGCCTATCCCTCCGCGGCCGGCTATATCAAAAAATGGATTCCCGTGCAGGGACGCGCCGGGGCCAATAGCATGGTCACGATGGGGGGCCGCTTCGGGGGCGTGATTGCTTTTTTCTTCACGCCCATGCTCATGCTGCTGATGGCCTGGATATTCAACATCCAGGTCAGTCCCTGGCGGGCAGTGTTCATTCTCTACGGCCTCATGGGATTCATCTGGGCCGTCTTCTTCTGGTTTGGGTTCCGCGAAACTCCGCGGCAGCACTCCGCCTGCAATGCGGCCGAAGTCGCTTTCGTGGAGCAGGGAACCATCAGCGCGACCACAGCGCCACCTGCCCTGCCCATTTTTGCCCTGCTGTCGCATCCCAATGTTTGGCTCCTTTCCATTGGGGGCTTCTTCATTAACATCGGCTGGATTTTCCTCGTCTCTTTTCTGACTCCGTATATCGAGGAAACCTATGGTGCTGACCTCGCTCAATGGATGGGAGCTGGGACCGATCCCAAGGCAATCAAGCAGGCCGTCGAATCGCTCAAAGGCCCGCTGACGGCCATTACTGGCATGGCTGGCGTGCTCGGCAGCATCACCGGCGGCATCCTGGCCGATATCCTGCGGCGGAAATTCGGCCCCATATGGGGCCGCCGCATTCCCGGCATGATCGCCGGTTTCATCGCGGCGGGCGTCTACATCGTTTCCCTCTTCGTCGACAATGTTCTGGTCTTCCTGTTCCTGATGTCGCTGATCTATTTCCTGACCGACCTCGGTCTGGGTGCTCTCTGGGCCACGTATCAAGACTTCGGCGGCAAGTACGTCTCCTCCGTCCTCGGCTTTGCCAACATGTGCGGCAACTTGGGTGCCGCCGGCTTCACCATCGTCATCGGCTACCTCGCCGAAGCCGACCTGTGGCCAGTCGTCTTCATGCTTTCCAGCGGCAGCTTTTTGATCGTGGCCTCGGTCTGGTTCTTTGTGGACCCGACGAATCCTTTGGTGAAGGAATCCGAGCAACTTGCTCCGCCGGTCTAAACGGAATCACCGACAGGTCTCCAAGCGGCGACTCATATCGGCGATGATTGACACTCGGCCGCAGGGTGACTAGCGTCACCAATACTGTTCGTAGTTCGAGATTCTCGCCTGCTTGAAGGTTTTCTCCCATGTCCGAGTATCTTGGCGAAGCTCGCGGGAAGGCTGATCCCAAGCTGCGGATGATCGCCAACTGCTCGGCGGAGGTGAACGCCATTCGAGCGGAACTCTCCGCAGCCATTGCCATGGAAGATAAGGTCGCCGAGGAGTTTCCCCTGGTCCGTGGCATGGCACCGACACTCAGTTCTCAAAGCGCGATGCGCACCGTCGCGCCTCCCACGCTTAAAAAGCTGGCAAAGGGAGTGTTCCTAAACGTCTTTGTGGAAACGAAAGACGCTTCCAGCGAACTTCCGCAGATTTTGCAAGGTCAGGCCCGCCGAGGCAGGGTGGTGGCCGCCACAATCGCGCTCGAGGACCTGCCCAAAATCATTCAGGACTCGCGCGTGCTCAGCGTGGAGTTGGGAGATCCCATATTGGCCCCGACTCCAGACATTTCCACGGGGAAAGTCGCTGGACCCAATTCCAGTCGCTGGAAATTCGGTTCGCCCCAGCGCCATAAGAATGGCAAAGGTGTTCTGATCGGCATCATCGACGTGCAAGGATTCGACTTTTCGCACCCGGATTTTTTGGATGGCAAGAAGACCCGTTTTGTTCGGATTTGGGACCAGGGCGGAAACGCCCGCCCCTCACCCCATCGTCATGATCGCAAGAGGTTTGGCGACCAATTTGATTTCGGGGCGGAGTTTCGCCAAGAACACCTGAACAAAGCGATTGCCGCGGCCAAGAAACTCCGCGTGCCCGCCTATGAAATCGAAAAGCAATCGCAGATGGCCGCCGGCTCGCATGGCACGCACGTCGCCAGCATCGCCGCCGGAAACCACGGCGTCTGCCGCAACAGCGCAATCGCCGCGGTGCTGATCTCGCTGGCCGACGACGACCTGGAACGCCGCAAGTCCTTTACGGACTCCACCCGCATTGCCCATGCAATCGACTATTTGCTGGCTGTGGCGGACGAGCTCCAGATGCCGATTTCCATCAACATCAGCCTGGGAACGAATGGCCATGCCCATGACGGCACGGCGGCGATTTCCCGCTGGATTGATACCTGCCTGGTCACTCCGGGCCGCAGCGTCTGCGTGGCCGCCGGAAATGCCGGGCAGGAAGTGGCTGCCTTTCCCGGCGACTTGGGGTTCGTCATGGGGCGAATCCACACCAGCGGAAAAATTGCCGGTCGCTATGCCCATCGCGATTTGGAATGGGAAGTGATCGGCGACCGATTCGTGGATGTCTCCGAGAACGAACTGGAGATTTGGTACAGCGAGCAGGACCGCCTCGCGGTCTCGATCCGCCCTCCCTGGCCGGACGCCGACTGGATCGGACCCATTCCTCCGGGCAAATACCTCGAGAACCACCAGCTCAGGCCCGGCAGTTTTCTCAGCATCTATAACGAGCTCTACCATTCTTCCAACGGCAGCAATTACATTTCGGTCTTCTTGACTCCGTTTTTTGGCAACGAGGTCATTGGAATTACCTCCGGCACCTGGAAAGTGCGCTTGCATGGGCTGGATGTTCGCGACGGTCGGTTTCATGGCTGGATTGAACGGGACGATCCTCGCCGCCAGGGACCGCTGGGGAGCCAGTGGGCCTTTCCCTCGTATTTCAGCGAGGCTTCCAACGTGGACAACAGTTCGATCGGATCCCTGGCTTGCGGCCGGCGCGTCATTGCAGTGGCCAACCTGCATGAACGGGATCAAACGATCAATATCACCAGCAGCCAGGGGCCCACGCGCGACCAGCGCAACAAGCCGGATGTCGCCGCACCGGGAACCGAGATTGTCGCTGCCAATGGCTTTGCGGGTCCAAAAGACCTTTGGATCGGAATGTCTGGAACCAGCATGGCCTCTCCGTTTGTCGCGGGGGTGGCCGGGCTGATGCTGGCCTGCGAGCCTCGGCTGACGGCAGCACAGATTGAGGGGATCATCCATCGCACCTCGCGGCCGCTACCCGGCAAGGCGTTTGAATGGAGCAACGATTCGGGATTCGGCGTCATCCAGCCGGAAGATTGCCTGAAGGAAGCTCTGCTCGTGAATAAGCGGGCGGAAGTGCGGTCATGAAAATCACGATATTCCAATCAGGAAAGGGAGACTGCCTTCTGCTTTGCGGCAAGGGTGAAAAGGGGCGCATCCTGGTGGATGGAGGAATGGCGAACGCCTATTCCAAATTCGTCGCTCCCCACCTGGGAGAGCTGGCGGAAAAAAAGCTGCCGCTGGACCTGGTCTATCTGTCCCATATCGATGAGGACCATATCGCCGGTGTGCTGCAACTGATGCACGACCACGTGGATTGGCGGGTGCATGATTTTCAGCTCCAGCAGGGGAATCACGATCATCCCGCGCCGGAATCTCCCAGGCCTCCGAAGATCAAAGAGATTTGGCACAATTCGTTTCACGAAATGCTGGAGGACAACCAGGGAAAGATTATCGACTTGACGGCCGCGAGTTCCTCTGGCGGCACGCTTGATCAGGCCGCGGCGGCGGCCCAGATCAGTGGTTTGCTGGCTGCGAGCGCGAACACCCTGTTTGGCACGGGCATCGCCGCGTTACAGGAAGCAGCGGCGGAACAGCTCGGCATCGCCTCCAGCATTCCTCAAGCAATCCAACTGTCGCGGCGGGTTTCCGCGGAACAGCTGGACATTCCGCTCAACAAACGATTTGGCAAAAAGCTGGCCTTCGTTCGCGAAGACGTGCCACCGCCCAAACCGATCAAAATAGGCCCACTGCGGATTTCCGTCATTGGTCCCTTTGCCAAGGACCTGGAAGTTTTACGAAAGGATTGGAACAAATGGCTCGATAAGAACAACGAAAAACTGGCGAGAATTAAGGAACAAGCCCGCCGCGATGCCGAACGCTTGGGGACGAGCGACATTCGCAAGCTTCTGGAGTTGCAAATCGCCGAGGCCAAGCGGCTGGGAAATCGCTCCGAGGTGACGCCCCCCAACCTCGCCTCTCTGATGCTCTTCGTCGAGGAAGGAATGCGGACGCTGCTGCTGACGGGCGACGGCCATTCCGAGGACATCGTGAAAGGGCTCGCCTTCCATAAGAAATTGGACTCCGCCGGACGCCTGCACGTGGACGTTCTCAAGGTCCAACACCATGGCTCCGAACACAACATTGAAAAGGACTTTGTCCAACGGGTCTCCGCCGATCACTACATTTTCTGCGGCAACGGCGAAAACGAGAACCCTGACCTGAAAGTATTGGACCTGATCTTGGACTCCCGGCTAAATGCCGTGGACTTCGCGGCCACCCATCCCAAGGCGCAGCAACCCTTCAAGTTCTGGCTCAATAGCAGCGAGAGCGCCACGACCACTCCCGCAGCCAAAGCACACATGCGACAGGTGCAAGAACTCCTTGCCGCCCGCAAGCAGCAGAGTGCAGGGAGACTTACCGACGAGTTTCTCGAGGGTCAAACACCCTCCTTCGAATTGTCGATCGATTGACGATCTCCTGGCCACTCGAAGGAACACAACACCTCTTGTTCCAACCGTTCTTTAGACTCGCAGAGTTAGACCCCTCGCTGCACCGCGATTTTTGGCCCGGCACTTGCTATCTGCCTTTCGTCTCGATTGTGAGATATAAAGAGACCTCTCTTGCCTGCGCCTGCGGCAATCCGTGCCGCGCGATTGGTCAATCCTGACTTTGGGATGCGCTGGCAAGTCTCGATGAAATCAGATTCTGGCGGAACTTCAAGAAGAGGTTTCCGAAGAGGAGATGGATAGGGCAGGCACAAGGCGATGGGGAATATGCTGTCACAATCGCAGTCGCAAACACAAAGTTCACTGCAATTTTCCGAGTACGAAACCACCGGATTTTACGACGAACTTTTCTTTGAAGATGGGCGGCCCCGTGAACGAGCCGAACTGCTTGCCGCCCGCCTCCGGTCCCTGTCCGAAGGGGAACTCCAGCGGCGGCAGAAGTCGGCCGACCTGGAGCTCCTCAACATGGGGATCACCTTCAATGTCTACGGCCACGAAGCCGGCACGGAGAAGATTTGGCCCTTTGACCTGATTCCGCGGATCATCGAGAGCAGCGAGTGGAAGTATATCGAGGACGGCTTGCGGCAGCGGATTACCGCGCTCAACTTGTTCATCGACGACATCTACCATGACCAGAAAATCGTACGGGATGGTGTCTTTCCCGAATACATGGTCAAGAGCTGCAAAGGGTTTCTTGGTCCGTGCGCCGGCATGAATCCGCCTCGAGGCATCTGGTGCCACATCACCGGCACTGACCTGGTGCGTGATACGGACGGCCAGATTTACGTTCTGGAGGACAACCTCCGCTGCCCTTCCGGCGTCTCCTATGTACTCGAAAACCGCGAGGTCATGAAACGGACGTTTCCGCGGCTATTCGACGGCTTGTCGATTATGCCTGTCGAGAATTATCCCGAGCAACTGCTCAAGATGCTCTGCTACATCGCCCCGCAGTCGGTTCGCGATCCGACCGTGGTCGTGCTGACTCCCGGCATCTACAACTCCGCTTACTTTGAACACTGCTTCCTCGCCCAGCAAATGGGAGTGGAGCTCGTCCAGGGTTCCGATCTCGTGATTGCCGACGGCTATTGTCATATGCGGACCACACGGGGTCTCAAGCGGGTCGATGTGATTTATCGCCGCATTGACGACGAGTTCCTCGATCCGCAAACTTTTCGGCCTGACTCCTGTCTCGGCGTACCGGGGCTGATGGATGTCTATCGGGCTGGGCGAGTTGGCCTCGTGAACGCGCCAGGTACGGGCGTGGCGGATGACAAAGCGGTCTACGCCTATGTACCGGAGATGATCAAGTACTATCTCGGCGAGGAGATTGCGCTGCCGAATGTCCCGACGTTTCTTTGTGCCGACGACAAGCAGCGAAGTCACGTCCTCGCCAACATGGACAAGCTGGTGCTCAAGCCAACCAACGAATCGGGAGGTTACGGCATTCTGCTTGGGCCACGTGCAACGAAAGAGCAACTCGACGCCTACCGTGATCAAATCCTGGCCAATCCCCGCAACTACGTCGCCCAGCCGATGGTGTGTCTCTCTCGCGTGCCGACGCTAGTTGGCGATCATCTCGAAGGCCGGCACGTGGATCTGCGGCCCTACATTCTTTACGGCGAGGATATCTACATTGTCCCTGGCGGCTTGACGCGGGTGGCTCTGGTGAAAGGTTCGCTGGTCGTCAATTCGTCGCAGGGTGGCGGCAGCAAGGACACCTGGGTCCTCAAGAACGGCACTCCCCGCTTTCAACCGGCAGGGGGACAGTAACATGCTCAGCCGCGTTGCCGATTCGATCTTCTGGATGAGCCGTTACGTGGAGCGAGCGGAAAACGTTGCCCGCTTTATCGACGTGAATCTCAATCTCTCGCTGGACCTGGGCCCCGAAATGGACCGGCAGTGGGACCCGCTGATTTTCACCACCGGCGACCAGGAGTTGTTTTACAAAACCTTCGGCCAGGCGACGCAGGAGAACGTGATTCAGTTCCTGGCGTTCGACGACAAGAATCCCAACTCCATCATTTCCTGCCTCCGCTCGGCCCGTGAAAATGCCCGGACCGTCCGCGAGATGATCAGCTCCCAGATGTGGGAGGAGCTGAATAAGTTTTTTTTGATGGTCAGGAGCGCCAAATCCGATAAGCAGGTTCTCGAGTCGCCGTTTGAGTTCTTCACGCAGATCAAGCTCGCCGGTTATTTGCTGGAAGGGGTCACTTTTGGCACAATGTCGCACGGCGAAGCCTGGAACTTCGGCCGCATGGGGCGGCTGCTGGAGCGGGCTGACAAGACGTCGCGCATCCTCGATGTGAAATACTATCTGCTCCTGCCCAGCGCCGCCGATGTTGGCACGCCGGTCGATATGAATCAGTGGGCCGCACTGCTCAAGTCGGCCAGCGCCCTGGAGATGTATCGCAAGAAATATGGCCGCCTCGCTCCCAAGAATGTCGTTGAGTTTCTGATTCTCGACCGGGACTTTCCCCGGGCAATGCACTTTTGCCTGCTGCGTGCCGAACAGTCGCTGCTCGCCATCACCGGCGGAACATCCGGCACATTCAGAACCAAAGCCGAACAACGGATCGGACGGCTCCGGTCGGAACTCGACTATCTCCATATCGACGAGATCATCGAAAACGGTCTGCACGAATTCATCGACAGGTTCCAGCAAGAGGTCAACGAAGCGGGCCAGGCGATTTCCGAGACCTTTTTCGGCCATGAACCCCCTACAGAGCTACCCGCCGCGGCCACTTCCGCGAAAGCCCACGCTACGCAGACGATGAATGCGTGAGACGCTTTGAGCTAAGATTCACCTTCCAGGCTGCAATGCATTTACGGCAGCCGTCGTCAACGAGCAGCAAGAATCCGCATGACCATCCGCGTCGCCCTCAACCATCGCACGAGCTACCGCTATGACCGGCTCGTCGACCTTTCTCCCCAGGTGGTCCGCCTCCGTCCCGCCCCGCACTGCCGTACGCCGATTGTGAGCTACTCGCTCCAGGTCACCCCGGAATCGCACTTCATCAACTGGCAGCAGGATCCGCATGGCAACTACCTTGCCCGCCTGGTCTTTCAAAAGCCGACTCGTGAGTTCACTGTCGAAGTAGACCTGGTCGTCGAGCTGTCCGTCATCAATCCGTTCGACTTCTTTCTGGAGCCGGAGTCTTTCCATTACCCCCTCAAGTATTCTCCGGAACAAGAGGCGGAGTTGCGACCCTATCTGGCAATTCTTCCCGTCGGTCCAAAGCTCGCCGAATTTCTGCACAGCGTGCCACGGACGCAAAGGGAAACCGTCCTCTTCTTGGTGGACCTGAATCAGTACGTCCACAAGGCGGTGCGGTATCTGATCCGGATGGAGCCCGGAGTTCAGACACCGGAAGAAACGCTGCAAAACGCCAGTGGCTCGTGTCGGGACTCCGCTTGGCTGATGGTGCAAGTGCTGCGGAATCTGGGGCTCGCCGCCCGGTTCGTCTCGGGCT